>NZ_JACHYB010000002.1:0-328046 GCF_014192515.1 Microbacter margulisiae | reverse complement strand
ATACAATCAGGAACAGATTGATTGGTTCAAGGCGGGCAGTGCTTTGAACAAGTTAAAATCAGAAACTGCTACTGAAGCTTAAGTGGATATTTTTTGTTATACAACATGCTGTAGTCGATGGAAATTACTTTTACCAATCACCAAATACAAACCCCGGATAATCCTACCATTCCCTATATTGAGGGAGATGGCATTGGGCCTGAGATATGGACAGCTGCAAAGCAAGTGATGGATGCTGCTGTACGAAAGGCATATAACGGTAAGCGTCATATAGAATGGAAAGAAGTTCTGGCTGGAGAGAAGGCATTTAATCAAACCGGGACATGGCTGCCAAATGATACTTTAAAGGCTTTCCAGACCTATCGCATTGGTATTAAAGGGCCTTTAACCACTCCTATTGGAGGAGGTATACGTTCATTGAACGTAGCTTTACGTCAAACTCTTGATCTGTTTGTTTGTCTGCGTCCGGTACGCTGGTTCAAAGGAGTGCCTGCTCCGGTAAAGCATCCTGAAAATGTAAAGATGGTGATTTTTCGAGAAAATACTGAAGATATTTATGCCGGTATTGAATTTGAGCTTGGAAAACCAGAAACAGATATTTTCCGCCATTTTTTGACTGATGAAATGGGCATTTCGAAAGTTCGGTTTCCAGAGAGCAGTGCATTTGGAGTAAAGCCGATATCAAAAGATGGTTCTGAACGATTGGTACGTTCTGCAATACATTATGCGATAACCAATCATTTGCCTTCCGTTACTTTGGTGCATAAGGGAAACATTATGAAATATACGGAAGGTGCATTTAAAAACTGGGGTTATCAAATTGCTGCGAATGAATTTGGAGATGCCGTTTTTTGCTGGCCTACTTATTTGGAAATCAAAAAGAGAGATGGGAAAAGGGCAGCGGATGAGGCTTTTGAAAACGCTAAAACTCAGGGCAAAATAATTATTAAGGACGTAATTACAGACGCATTTTTGCAGGAATCACTACTTCATCCTGAAGATCATTCGGTTATAGCAACTATGAATTTGAACGGTGATTATATTTCCGATCAACTGGCAGCCTGTGTTGGAGGTATTGGAATTGCCCCCGGAGCCAATATTAATTATGATAGTGGGCATGCCATTTTTGAAGCAACTCATGGAACTGCTCCTGACATTGCAGGAACAGGAAAAGCAAATCCTTCGTCGTTATTGCTTTCTGGTGTTATGATGTTGGATTATCTTGGATGGACCGAGGCAGGCAAATTAATTGAAAATGCTTTGGAAGCTTTGATGGCGGAAGGTAAAATGACGGCAGATTTATATTCGCAAACTGAACATGCTACATTACTTACAACCCCTGCATATGCAGATGCCATGCTAGCAAAAATAGAGTCGGCATTTTGAACCAGTCTGTTGATACAGGACTAAGAGAACACTGCAACATGTTTTTGCTTTGATGAAATTGTTTAGAAAACAGCAAGTTATAATCCATTAATGAGTTGCACAGAACATTGTGTTATACCTCATTTGGGCAATTTTATACGATTATGAACACAGATGAATTAATTCAGAAATTGACGGAATCAATTAAGGTAACCAGCCACATTGATACGGAGTTGTTTACAAAATACAATGTAAAAAGAGGGTTGCGCAACGAGGATCATTCCGGGGTGTTGGTTGGATTAACAACAATCGGAGATGTTGTTGGATATGAACGGCAGGAAGGTGCTGCCCTAAAAGCTATTCCGGGTAAATTGATTTATCGTGGTATCGATGTTGAGGAAATTGCAACGTCCATTGATCAGGAAAAACGTTTCGGATTTGAAGAAACTGTTTTTTTGCTGCTTGCAGGGTATTTACCATCTCCAGATGAACTAAAAACATTCAATACTCTAATATCGGAACAACGTTCCATTGAAGAGTTATCCAAGTTCAGTATTTTGCAGCTGCAGGGTCATGATATTATGAATATCCTGGCACGTTCTGTAATGATTATGTACACATTTGACGACAATGCTGATGATATTTCTCCAGAAAACCTGATGAAGCAAGCAGTCTCTTTAATTGCTAAGTTTCCGACTATCATAGCATATGCGTATCACAGTATGCGGCATAATTATCACGGGCAAACGTTAGCTATTCGCCACCCCAAAGATAATTTATCGATTGCCGAAAATTTCCTTTATATGCTGAAAGGGCAGGATCATTATACTGAATTGGATGCCAGAGTACTGGATATGGCTTTGGTATTGCATGCAGAACATGGTGGTGGAAATAACTCAACATTCACCATTCGAGTTACCAGTTCATCAGGTACAGATACTTATTCGTCCGTAGCAGCTGCTATCGGCTCTTTGAAAGGGCCTTTGCATGGGGGAGCTAATCTTCAGGTGATGGATATGTTTAATCATTTAAAAGGTGCTATTCATAATTGGTCTGATGAGCAGGAGATTAAATCCTATTTATTGAAAATATTAAAGAAAGAGGTATATAACAGAAAAGGCTTGATTTATGGAATAGGGCATGCTGTATATACGATATCCGATCCCCGTGCTGTAATTTTGCGCGATATGGCCCGTGATTTAGCTCATGAGAAAGGAAGAGACCAAGAGTTTGAGTTTCTTGAGCTATTGGAGAAATTAGCCATTGAAACTTTTATGGAATTCAAAGGGTTGAATGTTAATAAGCAAGTTTGTGCCAATGTCGACTTTTATTCCGGATTTGTTTACGAAATGATCGGTTTACCTCGTGAAGTGTTTACTCCAATTTTTGCAATGGCACGCATTGCTGGCTGGATGGCCCATCGTATTGAAGAACTCAATTTTGAAAGTAAGCGGATTATCCGACCGGCATATAAAAATGTAAGCGATCGAAAGCAGTATTTACCTTTGAATAAAAGATGATTTGATTTAAGATACAAAAAACTGATTGAGAGGCTGATTTCAATCAGTTTTTTTTTGAGAATAAATTAGCCAGAGTCTGTTTTTTGCAAAAAAAATGTAACTTTGCACCTCGGATATTTGTGCTAAAAAAACAATTAAAATTCTGTTTGTAAGTTATTTACGCTTTATAATAAGGTTTTTTACTTATGACAAAGTCAAATAAAATAATCGAATTGGAGCATGTTGTCATCCGATTTTCAGGAGATTCTGGAGATGGAATGCAACTAACAGGAACCCTGTTTTCTAATCTTTCTGCTATATTGGGAAATGAAATCTCAACCTTCCCTGATTATCCGGCCGAGATTCGGGCTCCACAAGGTACACTAGGCGGCGTTTCTGGTTTTCAGGTTCACTTAGGGTCAGAAAAGGTGATGACTCCCGGGGACAAAGTTGATGTTCTTGTGTCAATGAACCCCGCAGCACTTAAAATGAATGCCAAGGAAGTTAAACCTGGAGGCGTTATCATATATGATGAAAACGCTTTTACAGCTTCCGGTTTACAGAAGGCAGCTTTTAAAACCGACAATCCATTTTCAGAGCTAGAACTTCTAGATATTCAATTACTTGGAATCCCTTTGACTGACATGACCAAACGAAGTATGGAGGGCATTGCGGTAGATAATAAACTAGGATTGCGCTCTAAAAATATGTTTGCTTTGGGATTGATTTGCTGGCTCTTTAATCGTCCAATTGAAAAAGCGCAGGAATTTTTGATGAAGAAATTTTCCAAAAAGCCGGAGGTCTTACGTGCTAATATAAAAGCGTTGGTGGATGGCTTTAACTACGGCAATAATCTTCATGTGGCTGTATCTACCTATCGAATCGTTAAATCACATATTGAAAAAGGTCGTTATACCAGCATTAATGGAAATAAAGCTGTGGCTTATGGCTTGATGGCTGCTGCACAAAAAGCAGGTTTACAATTGTTTTTGGGAAGCTATCCTATAACGCCAGCATCGGATATTATGCATGAACTGACTGCTCGTAAGGATCTTGGCGTACGGGTGATTCAGTCAGAAGATGAGATTGCAGGTATTTCAACGGCTATTGGAGCAAGTTTTGCAGGGAATTTAGCTGTGACTTCCACGTCAGGACCAGGTTTAGCATTGAAAAGCGAAGCCATAGGATTAGCTGTTATGGCTGAATTGCCTTTAGTTATTGTAGATGTACAGCGAGGCGGTCCGTCGACCGGATTGCCAACAAAAACGGAACAGGCAGATTTATTACAGGCGCTTTATGGACGTAATGGAGAAAGTCCTCTTGTTGTGATGGCTGCCAGCACACCCGATAATTGTTTCAATTATGCGTACATGGCTGCCAAGATTGCTGTTGAGCATGTAACGCCTGTTATTCTTTTAACGGATGGTTTTATTGCCAATGGGACAGCTTTGTGGAAATTACCTTCGTTGAGTAATTTTCCTGAAATTGTGGCACCCAGGGCTCCGATGTCGGCAGATGAATGGAGTCCATATATGCGTGATTCAGAAAAACTTAACAGATACTGGATGGTTCCCGGTACAGAAGGATTCATGCATCGTATCGGAGGGTTAGAAAAAAATGATGTATCCGGTGAAATTTCGACCGACCCGATGAACCATCAGAAAATGGTGGATTTACGTCGTGCGAAAATAGAAAAAATAGCCGATTATATTCCTGATCTTTCTATTTATGGAGATCAAAATGCAGATGTTTTATTGGTAGGTTGGGGGAGTACTTATGGGCATCTTAGTACTGCAGTAGATGAATTGATTGATGCAGGAAAACGAGTTGCTTTGGCTCATTTTAATTACATTATGCCCTTGCCAAAGAATACGTATGACGTTTTATCCCATTATTCAAAGATTATTGTGTGTGAGTTGAATGGTGGTCAGTTTGCATCTTATTTACGCTCACAATTAGAAGGTCTAACATTTCAACAATATAACAAGGTACAAGGACAACCGTTTGAAGTAGATGAATTGATGGCGTTTGTATCCGGGTTATGTTAAAATAAAAAATTGCTTTTATAAGGATTGAATCGTTTAGATCAGATAGATTATCAGATTTTAATTTAAGTCTTTGTCATCATGCCAAATCCAACTTATATCCCGCAAGATTTTAAAAGTGACCAATATGTACGTTGGTGTCCAGGTTGCGGAAATTTTGCTATTCTGAATGCCATCTATAAGGCATTGGCTGAAGTAGGGGTTAGTCCGGCAAACACCGCGGTTATCTCCGGTATCGGGTGTTCATCCCGGTTGTCATATTATATGAATACCTATGGTTTTCATACCATTCACGGGCGGGCTACTGCCATTGCTACAGGAGTGAAGGTAGCCAATCCAGCTCTGTCAGTGTGGCAATTTACTGGTGATGGAGATTGTCTGGCTATAGGTGGGAATCATTTTATTCATGCTTTGCGGAGAAACATTGATATCAATATTGTTTTACACAATAATGAAATATACGGATTAACTAAAGGACAATTTTCTCCTACATCCCCTAAGGGAATGATTACCAAATCATCGCCTTATGGAACGATCGAACGCCCATTTAAGCCAGCAGAGCTGATTTTTGGTGCAGGAGGAACCTTTTTTGCGCGTACTGTAGATGTAGATATTCCGACTTCTGTTGAAACTATGGTTGCTGCTGCCAAACATCATGGAACTTCAGTCGTAGAAGTGTTGCAAAACTGTGTGATTTTTAATGATGGTGCTTATAAAATGATTAGCACAAAAGAACTCCGGGCTGAAAATGTTATCTTTTTAAAGCATGGAGAGCCAATGTTGTTTGGAAAAAACAAGGAAAAAGGCTTAACTTTGGAGGGTTTTAATCTCAAAGCTGTGTCATTAGGCGGCCGTGGAGTGTCTGCAAAAGATGTTTTAATCCATGATGCAACCACGCAGGATTTTGTATTGCATCAGAAACTGGCAGCTATGAGTGCGCCGGACCTCCCAATTGCAATGGGAGTTATTCGTAATGTTGAAGAATCGACTTACGATGATGCTTTGGTGAATCAAATACATGAGGTGCAGTCTAAATCGAGAATCAAAACATTTGAAGATTTGTTAGATAGCATCGATTCATGGGAAATTTAGTAGTATGTTGTTATTTATAAACCTATAATTTAGATTGTTATGCAACAACCTGTAGTTTCAACCGATTTTGCTTTTCCTGATTTAACACATGTTTATCATGGGAAAGTCCGTGATGTATACACTATTAGCCAAGACTTATTGGTGATGGTCGCAACTGATCGTATTTCGGCGTTTGACGTTATTTTACCGAAAGGAATACCATATAAAGGGCAGATATTGAATCAGATAGCTGCAGATTTTTTGGATGCTACTTCTGATATCTGTCCGAATTGGAAAATGGCTACTCCAGATCCGATGGTGACAGTGGGACTTCGTTGTGATGCCTATCCTGTCGAAATGATTGTACGTGGATATCTATGTGGGAGCGCCTGGAGAGCCTATAAGAATGGAGCGCGCGCTATTTGTGGCGTTGCATTGCCTGAAGGACTACGAGAAAATGAACAATTGCCACATCCCATTATTACCCCGACAACAAAAGCTGAACAAGGGAATCATGATGAAGATATTTCTAAAGAAGAAATATTGCGTTTAGGATTAGTTGCCCCGGATGAATATGCTTTACTTGAAAAATATGCTTTAGATTTATTTGCCAGAGGAAGCGGGATTGCAGCTAAACGTGGTTTGATTTTAGTAGATACCAAGTATGAGTTTGGTAAACATGAAGATAAAATATACTTAATTGATGAAGTCCATACTCCGGATTCATCACGTTATTTCTATTCAGAAGGATATCATGAACGATTTGAAAAAGGATTACCTCAGAAACAGCTATCTAAAGAATTTGTACGTGAATGGCTTATGGATAATGGCTTTCACGGCAAAACAGGAGAAACTGTCCCTGAAATGACGGAATCTGTGATTTCTCAAATTAGTGATCGTTACATTGAATTATACGAACATATCATTGGAATATCTTTCATAAAGGAAGAATCAACAAGCATTGTGCAACGTATCAAAGGCAATATTGATCAATTCTTGTTATCACATCCTTTGAAGAAGAACTAATCGTATCGTTCATTTTGATATTTGAATAGCTGATAGCTGATTTTTACAAGGCCAACTACAAAGAAGTCATTATTTTTTGAGCTTTTAGGATGAAATCCATCCAAATAGTCCGTGGTAGTTGGATGTAGCGTTAATTCTAAGCGACCAGTTAAAGATGGGGAGATGGGAAATTTTAATCCCACTCCTCCTATCATAGATAAACCTAAGATGCTATGTTTTAGGTGATCTGTTCCATCAGGACGATTTGTGTCTTTTGCGAAACTCCATGATGGAACGTACGCTCCAACGATTCCTGCTCCTAAGATAAAATACGGATCTAGTAACATACTTTCTTTTTCGATAAAAGAAAGGGGGCCAAATTGAATTTTTGCAGACAACTCTCCTAAATGAGATTCGAAAGCATATCCTCGATAAGATAAATGTGATTGATTTTCATTCCCTTTAAAATGCGAATATAGAAGGGATATGTCATAAGATAGTCCTGGAGTCCAGTATTTTGTGTAGTCAAGGCTGATGGAAAGCCCAATGTTGACTGGAGCAAAATCCGTCAGTGTATGATCTGTCGATGATACGTTTTGTGCTGCAGCATCTCCATACAGATATCCGGGTCCAATTCCTAGTGAAAAATAAGCTTCATTTGCATTATATGGTATATAAAATTGT
This sequence comes from Microbacter margulisiae, assembly GCF_014192515.1. Classification (NCBI taxonomy): domain Bacteria; kingdom Pseudomonadati; phylum Bacteroidota; class Bacteroidia; order Bacteroidales; family Porphyromonadaceae; genus Microbacter; species Microbacter margulisiae. Next base: position 320,377 of record NZ_JACHYB010000002.1, on the reverse strand, counting down.
GCTTTTATAGCACTTTGTGCCCCCACTAAAAGCATAAAAATTAAAAAGCATATTTTTTTCATGTACTTTTGTTAATTGTGACGGTACACTAAAAGAAATGGAAATTAAAGTCCATGAGAATTACATTTGTAGATAATAGTATTATCTTTCTCGGTATTCCTCAGAATTCATATATTGTGTATGATCATGTAAGAAAAATGCGAAGCAATGTTATTTGTGATATTTTTATACCATAATCATACAAAACAAAGATAGTGTTTGATGATTAATTTGTCCAGTATCTTATGTTTTTTTAGATTATGGTTTTGTGGGTTTACGAAAATATCATTTCAAATGCTTGCTTATGTGTGACTACATTATGATCTGGATGTAATTCCCAATGTGATAGTAACTTAATATTTAATTTGATCTGTATCCTATTTTGTACATCCAAACCATACAGAACAGATTTTATATAAAAATTAGATGAGGGACATTTTTAGTATTGCCACCACACCAACCAAGAAAAAATTTGTTTATTCTTCTGCAGAAGGCTGAACGGGAATTTGCCTGAGGATACGTTGATCAAGGGCCGTTAATGTCTCAGTGGCTACGATACCGCTAATTTCCTGAATTTTATTATTCAACAACTGAAATAGATGCTCAGTGTTTTTAGCATATATTTTAATTAACACAGAGTATGGTCCTAAGGTATAGGTGCATTCTACAATTTCAGCAATCTTTTCTAGTTCTAGAACAACTTCCTTATACATAGAGCCTTTTTCCAGTGTGATACCAATATAAGCACAAATTTGGTATCCCAAAGCTCGTGGATCAACGTAATAGCCTGAACCAGTAATAATTTTCAACTCTATTAGGCGTTGAACACGTTGATGAATCGCAGCCCTTGAAACGCCGCATTCTTCAGCTACGTCTTTAAATGGCGTACGCGCATTTTGAGTAATGATTCCTAATATTTTCCGATCAAGTTCGTCAATCTTTTCCATAACTGTTTTCAAAAAGTGTACAAAGGTACGCAAAAAGAAAATATATCTTATACATTCCAATGTTTTTTTTTTAGAAAGTACCTATTTTTGAAATTTTACTTTTGTGCCATTTATTCTAATGCAGCAAACTTTGGGTTTTTGTATACTCCTAGTGTATCTTTGTAAAATAAGAAATTGAATTATTTCAAAGCAGATGTAGGTTCACTGCTACAGTGGATAGACAGCTTTGATAAACTTAAAAAATTGCATGTATGAAATTTATAGGAGCGCACGTTAGTGCATCAGGCGGAGTTGAAAATGCGCCTATTAATGCAGCCAGCATTGGTGCAAATGCATTTGCTTTGTTTACGAAAAACCAACGCCAATGGGCTGCGTCCCCATTGACAGAACAAAGTATTAGCAAGTTTAGGGAACAATGCATTCAAAATAATTTTTCTTTGGATAAGATTCTGCCTCATGATAGTTATTTGATTAATCTGGGACATCCAGAGCATGATGCATTACTAAAATCAAGAGCTGCTTTTTTAGATGAAATGCAACGTTGTGAATTACTTGGATTGCAGCTTCTTAATTTCCATCCTGGTTCACATTTAAATCAGATTCCAGTGGCACAATGCTTGTCGTTGGTTGCAGAGTCAATTAACGAGACTTTGTCTAAGACGAAGGGAGTCATTGCTGTTATTGAAAATACAGCTGGACAAGGCAGTAATATTGGATTTGACTTTCAACACCTCGCGGATATTATTGCCCAAGTTGAAGATAAATCTCGTGTAGGAGTATGTATAGATACTTGCCACGCATTTACTGCCGGATATGATCTTCGTGAAGAAAAAAGATATGAACAGGTCTGGGAATCTTTTGACCACATTGTCGGATTTTCTTATCTGAAAAGTATCCATTTAAATGATTCAAAAAAAGAATTGGGTACGCATGTTGATCGTCATGCTAATATAGGAGATGGATTTTTAGGTATGAATTTTTTTAGCCATTTTATGAAAGATCCTCGCTTTGATAATATTCCTATTATTTTGGAAACTCCTGATGAATCCCGTTGGGCAGAAGAAATTAGCTTGTTGAAGAGATTAGCCCAAGGCTGAAATAGAGAAAAAAATATGCAAAAAAACGTTGTCAGAAAGGGATATTTATACGTAACTTGCTGAAAGAATCGTACCTTTGCACTCGCAAACTTTAATCTAAACTTAAGTTCTGCTGAGTGATAAATGCCTTATTTCCAAACACAAACAAAAAGTTACATTCATGTCGATCAAAACCTATCATGCAGTTACGCCTGAAGAGGCTGTCAAAGTAATCAAATCAGGAGATCATGTTCATTTGAGTAGTGTTGCAAGTGTACCGCAATGTTTAGTACATGCTATGTGTGCACGTGGTGACGCGGGAGAATTACATGATGTACATATTCATCATTTACATACTGAGGGTCCGGCTCCATATACTGATACTAAATATGAAGGCGTTTTTCAACATGATGCTTTTTTTGTAGGTAGCAATGTGCGTCCTGCTGTTCAAAGTGGATTTGCAGATTATATTCCTATTTTTTTAAGTGAAACACAACGATTATATCGTGACGGCTACATTAAATGTAACGTGGCAATGATTCAGGTTTGTCCCCCTGATGAACACGGTTTTGTATCACTGGGGACATCAGTAGATGCCACCTTAGCAGCTGTTGAAACAGCAGATTATGTGATTGCAGTAGTGAACAAGAATGTTCCTCGTGCATTCGGACAGGCCATGATTTCCATGAGTTTGATTGATATTTTTGTAGAAGATGATACCCCTCTTGTGAAAAGTCATTTTAGCATCCCCAATGAAATAGAAACTGCTATTGGAATGCATTGCGCAGAACTTATCGAAGATGGTGCATGCTTACAAATGGGAATAGGTTCTATTCCGAATGCAGTATTAGCTCAATTAGGTAATCACAAAAATCTGGGTATTCACACAGAAATGTTTGCTGATGGTGTGCTTCCTTTAGTTGAGCAAGGTGTTATCAATGGGGCCAACAAAGGAGTAGATAAAGGGAAGATGGTTTCCACTTTTCTTATGGGGTCTCAAGAGGTGTATGATTTTATCCATAATAATCCTCAAGTACTGATGATGGATGTAGGCTACACGAATGATCCATTTATCATTTCTCAAAACCCTAAAACTACGGCAATTAATTCTGCTTTACAAGTTGATTTAACAGGACAGGTCTGCGCAGATTCATTAGGAACTAAGTTCTTTTCAGGCGTTGGGGGGCAAATTGATTTTGTTTATGGCGCTTCGCGTTCAAAAGGAGGGAAAGCTATTATTGCAATGCCATCCGTAACAAATAAAGGAGTGAGCAAAATTGCACCAACATTAGCCGCAGGAGCAGGTGTAGTCACTACGCGTAATCATATTCATTGGTTTGTAACAGAATATGGTGCAGTGAATTTATATGGAAAAACTTTACAAGAACGAGCAAAATTGGTTATAAGTGTAGCACATCCAGATCATAGAGAATCTTTGGAAAAAGCTGCTTTTGAACGATTCGGATCACATTTTCGTTTCGTAACAAAATATTAAAATTCGATTTTTCTAATAATACAAAGCAAGAATTATATCTGTTATACAGGTAGATTCTTGCTTTTTGTTATGCTAAGATGTTTAATCTCGACCCGAAGGAGTCATTTTGCTAAAAAATGAGGCACAAATATTGCGCATTGATAATTTCATGCTATCTTTGACAATGTTTTTTTATCAAGATGACAAATAGACATCAACTTCTGATAGATGGCTTTGAAAAAAAGTTGCAGACTTTGTTGCAATTGTATACACAAGAAAAAGATAGAAATCGTAAACTTGAAGAGGAATTGCAACAAAGACAAGAAGAGGTGATGCAGGCGCACAAAACTATTTTAGAACTTCGTACTGACTACGAAGATCTTAAAATGGTTCAAATACTTTCTGGAAATTCGGCTGACCGCGAAGCTGCTCATCGTCGAATTTCCCATTTGGTAAGAGAAATAGATAAATGTCTTGATTTGCTGAATCAATAATTAATGGAAGAGGCAACTTTTCAAATAACGGTCCAGGTTGCGGGATATCGATTCCCCCTTAATATCAAAAGGGATGAAGAAATCTTATATCGGGATGCTGCCAAGGCCTTAAAAGAGAAACTGGATTTCTATCAACATCGGCATCCAGGTTTACCTTATGAAACTATTTTGATTTTGGCAGCGTATCATTTTGCGGTAACAAGCGAACGTGAAAAATATCAAGAAGATGTAGATCCTATAGTTGAAAAATTGAAGCTATTGGATAAAGCTTTAGAGCAAGCTCTAAAGGTTTGATTATTAATCTTTATTCTTACCAGAAACGTATATTTCCTGCATTATCCTTTGTCATCCTTGACAATGGAGTAATGCTTTTTTTAATTAATATAGTCAAAATCATATGAGTACAATATTGATCATAATTCTTTGTATAATTGGCACAGCCGCTGTTACTTGGTTCGTGATGCATAATCTGCTAAATAGCAGAACAAAAAAAATGCTCCAAGAAGCAGAAGCAGAGGCGGAAGTAATAAAGAAAAATAAACTACTTGAGGCCAAAGAACAATTTGTTAATCTCCGCGCTGAATACGAAAAAGAAGTCGCAGCACGTAATGCAAAACTACAACAAAATGAAACGCGATTACAGCAAAGGGAGTTGAATATCAATCAGAAACAAAATGAATTACAACGCAAAAATGCAGAGCTTGATTCATCAAAAGAAAATCTAGATGCACAAGTTGAGTTGATCGAACATAAAAAGAAAGAATTGGAAGCTCTGCATCGAAAAGAATTACAACAATTAGAAGCTATCTCTGCATTATCAGCAGAACAAGCTAAAGAAAAGTTGATTGAATCGCTAAAAGATGAAGCTAAAACAGAAGCCATGTCTTATATCAATGAGATCATGGAAGAAGCAAAAATGAATGCTAACAAGGAAGCTAAGCGTATTATTATTCAAACCATACAACGCGTTGCGACAGAAACAGCTATTGAAAATGCAGTTACTGTATTTAATATAGAATCTGATGAAATCAAAGGACGCATTATTGGGAGAGAAGGAAGGAACATCAGAGCATTAGAGGCAGCTACTGGAGTGGAAATTATTGTGGATGATACTCCTGAGGCTATTGTTTTGTCAGCATTTGATCCTGTTCGCAGAGAAATTGCACGATTAGCTTTACATCAATTAGTGGCCGATGGACGTATCCACCCGGCACGGATTGAGGAAGTGGTAGCCAAAGTTAAAAAGCAGGTTGAAGAAGAAATTATTGAAACTGGCAAGCGGACAACAATTGATTTAGGAATTCATGGATTACATCCTGAGCTAATCAGAATGGTTGGTAAAATGAAATATCGTTCCTCGTATGGACAAAATCTTTTGCAACATTCGAGAGAAACAGCAAACCTGTGTGCGGTTATGGCAGCTGAATTAGGGTTAAATCCCAAAAAAGCAAAACGGGCAGGATTATTGCATGATATTGGAAAAGTTCCAGACGAAGAACCAGAACTTCCACACGCTTTGCTTGGAATGAAGCTAGCGGAGCAATATAAAGAAAAGACAGATATTTGCAATGCTATTGGTTCTCACCATGAAGAAGTTGAAATGACAACGCTTTTAGCTCCAATTGTACAAGTTTGTGATGCTATATCCGGAGCGCGGCCTGGGGCTCGACGCGAGATTGTAGAAGCTTATATCAAACGATTGAATGATCTTGAAAATTTGGCTCTTTCATATCCAGGCGTTCAAAAGACATACGCTATTCAAGCTGGACGTGAATTGCGGGTTATTGTTGGTGCAGATAAAGTAGATGACAAAGCAGTTGAAACACTGTCATTTGACATTGCAAAAAAGATTCAGGACGAAATGACTTATCCTGGACAAGTAAAAATTACAGTTATCAGAGAAACCCGATCCGTGAGTTATGCCAAATAGTCAGCAAAACTGATTCTTGAGCTTGGCATACTTTTTGATAAAGCGATATATGAATAAAGATCTTTGAAAGGGGTCGTCTGGTTTTGACAGCGGGTAGAAGAGGTAAGTAAGCATGTCGAGCGCTGTGTAATCTGCTCGTAAATATCGATACTCAAACTATATCTGGCGAAAATAATTACGCTCTTGCTGCTTGATTGAAGAATAGTAGATCATAGCTTAATCCCCTCAAGATGAGGGGACGAGACATCTCTCAAATGCCGTAGTCTCGAGGCTATTTGATAAAGAGGTGCAGTTAAATCGAGAATAGTTTGGTACAGCCTTGTGTACTAAATGAAGCAAAAAAGGATAAGGTATACGTTGGTAGTTTCGGCCTTACTAATACTCGAAAATTTAAGCGAAAATAAACATGTAGAAAGCTTATTGCTTCCTCGTTTGGACGCGGGTTCGACTCCCGCCGGCTCCACATAAAAGCAGGTAATCATTTGATTACCTGCTTTTATAATTATAAAGATATGAAATTGCTTAATCTAAAGAAGGAGGTGTGTATCCAAAATTACGAAGTGAATGAGCCCGATTACGCCAATCCTTTTCTACCTTGATAAATAATTCGATAAAGACTTGCTTGTCAAAAAAAGCTTCTAATTCTTGGCGGGCTTCTATTCCTATCTTTTTCAAAGCCTTTCCCTGATGCCCAATTATAATCCCTTTCTGAGATTCACGTTCTACGTAAATTACAGCATTAATCCGGATTAATTTTGTCTCTTCTTTGAAAGCTTCTACGACAACCTCAACAGAATAAGGGATTTCCTTTTCGTAATTCAATAAGATTTTTTCTCGGACAATTTCTGTAACAAAAAATCGTTCTGGTTTATCCGTTAATGCATCTTTTTCAAAGAAAGGAGGAGATTCTGGCAACAACTCTTTAATTCGCTTAAGTAATAGGTCTAAATTGAATTGTTGAATTGCAGAAATAGGAATAATTTCTGCTTGCGGAATGATGCTATGCCAATGTTCTACCAATCTGATCAGCTCGGATTCATTAATTAAATCAATCTTGTTTATTGCCAAAACTATTTTATAGTTATTAGCTTGCTTCTTGACCAACTCAATAAAGTCAATGTTTTTCTCACTGGAATCCATCACATCCGTCACATACAAGACAATGTCTGCATCCGAAAGTGCAGATTGAGAAAATTGCAACATAGATTGTTGCAACTTGTAATGTGGTTTTAAAACGCCTGGAGTATCTGAGTAAACAATTTGGAAATCATCTCCATTGACAATTCCCATAATACGATGGCGTGTAGTTTGGGCTTTCGACGTAATAATGGAAATTCGTTCTCCAACCAAAGCATTCATGAGCGTTGATTTTCCTACATTTGGATTACCAACAATATTAACAAATCCGGCTTTATGCATGCTGATTTAACTTGGCTATAAATGTATTATTTCTAACACTTCTTGCAAAGATACGCATATTGCAGCAATACGCAAAAAGCTTCGACATCCGTTACGCGGGAAGCGACATAAAAAAGAAGCTCATATGCAATGGAATTACATGTAGGTTTCCTGAAAAATAACATTGTTACTTATTGGGTAATAGATACGATGTCTGATTTTGCACCATCTCCATATTCAATCTCGCTTGGTTGAATGAGAGTATTATGCAGCATAATTTTTGTGGTAGCCGGGCTGACCAGACGCATCACAATCCCTTTCCCTTGATGAAATGAACAATGATTCAAAGTCCAATTCTGAGAGTGATCTAGTATCATCGAAGGCTTTTTCTTGACAAAAAACTTACAATGATCCAATGTAATATCGTTAGAGAGAGTTGAGATGATTCCTTTGTCAGTCAGGAATATTGAGTTCGAGATTGTAATCTGATGCACCATTGATATACCGGACCCATTGATCAAAAAAGCGGTTTTGGCACCATCACATATAACATGGTTGATATTGATGTTAGTAAAATCTGGGACAAACCCTTGTTCAGCAATAGCTCCTTTGTTTTTAACTGCTGCATTATCGTCATATTTGAGATCAAAGATTATAGCTTCGTTCGCAATATCTTTCATGAAAATTGAATCAATATAAATATGATCGACTTCTCCCCCCCGTCCAATGTTACTTTTGAAACGTAGCCCTGTATCAGTGCCTGTATACGAACAGTTATTGACGTAAATATTACGCATATTCCCATCTGTATTACTGCCAATTACAAAGCCACCGTGAGCATGAAACACAGAACAATCTTTTATAACAATGTTTTCTAAGCCATAGTCTCCATTTTTTGTTCGGCTTGATTTCATACAAATACCATCATCTCCTGAATTAACAAAACAATCAAACATTAATACGTTTTTGCAGTTTCCTAAATCTAACCCATCTCCATTTTGCATCCACCAATCATCCATGACTTTAACGTCATGAATCACTAATCCATTAATTGAACGCATAATCATATTAAAATTAGGTGGATTTTTTAATGTAACACCCTCTATTAGAACATTTGTACAATGTTCTAAGCTAAGCATTTTTGGTCTTAAAAATCCTTTTACTTTTTGATAATCAGCTTCTGTTAACTCATTTTTCTTCTTACTTGACAAATAAGATTGCCCTTCAGCTGCTTGTTGGTTAGGAAACCACGTTATTCCTTTTGCATCTACTACACCTCCACTTTTAACTAGACGATTCCATTGATCAAGAGTCATTTTTTCTTTTTTGACCGGACGCCAGTATTGACCATTTCCATCAATGGATCCACGTCCAGTAATAGCAACATTATGCAGTTTTGTTCCATAAATCAAAGGATTGATTCCATACCCGGATCCATTCCTCACTAATGGATAATCATTTATATTGGGGCTAAAAACAATCATTGCTCCAGTATTCAGATGCAAATTCACATTGCTCTGCATGATTATTTGGCTAGTCATGTAAACTCCACTTGGAATAATAACTATGCCACCTCCTTTTTCTGAACATATTTCAATAGCTTCATTAATAGCTTTTGTGCAATCGGTCAAAGCATCCCCTATAGCACCAAAATCGGTAACCTTATATTGTTTGTTGGGAAATGTCGGAACATGAACAGAGAATGAGGCGAAAGGCAGATTTTGCAACTTAGCATTAACTTCTTCTTGCGTTGTTTGTGCTACTGTTGTTCTACTAATCACAAGCAGCATAATAAGGACAGCCAATTTCACACATTTCATAGACTGATTTTTTGAGGTTTTATAAATGAGAATTATACATCGCCAAGTCGAGATATTTATTTCTAAATATAATGCAACAAAAATAACAAAATCTCTCCAAAACTACACCTAAGATGCATGTTTTTTATAATATTTATCTAACTGATTGTTAGATAAATAAACCATTCGTTTCCGAACACGAAACTAAACTGAGAGAAAATCGTAATAGAGAAGTCATATGGATCTCTTCAAATTGAAATAAAAATTTGGATGACGGATGAAAGAATTGGGTCAATCAAACGACAGATAAGGGGAAATTTTGGTTAATGTCGCAGGATCAAGTTCCGAAATATTTTTTAGGTCTTCAATATTGTTGATGTGGCTTATATTCCTTCTGAAATCATAGATGGCTTTGGCCTTTGTAAAGTTTAAATAAGGATGATACATTAATCGTTCGACAGATGCTTTGTTAATCCTAATTTTATTGATTAATAGAGTATTAACTGTAAAGTGAGGAAATATTTGAGCATACGTCTCTGAAGTCATTCCCCATATTTCATGTAATTGAGTTACGCTAACATATCCACCAAGACGTTTTCGATATGCTACAATACGTTTTGCATACCCTTTTCCAACGCCCCAGATCTGTTGTAATTGTGCTGTGTCTGCACTGTTTAGATCTAAGATAATATCCTTTTTCTTAATACTAGCATATGCTTCATTTGTTTGTTGGGATGCTACCACTTCTACTGGAATCTGGATGTATGGCAATAATTCTGTGAATTTGTCCTCTGTGACTCCCCAAATTTTTGCAAAATCGTTTGGTTTGTGAAATCTTCCTCCCATCAATCTGTATTTTATGATATTGGAGGCTACGTACGGCTTTAATCCTAATTTAACAAATCCTATTGAATCTAATGTATTGGGATTAAATTGAAACAGAATAGGGGAAGGCAAGTATTCTTTGCTGTGCAATAAAGCTTTATCATCTGATTTAGCATAACCAATATTTGAGTAATGATTTGTTTTTGATTCCACCTGCAAGGAGTCTAAAAACATTTTAGCTTGTTGGTTGAATAAATCTGTCTCTTGAGGGTGCTTTGGGAAGAGAGAAGGTAAGATAGCATCGACTATCATTACACATATAATAATGGATATCAATGTGATAATGCCAATTCTTTGCCCTTTTGTAAAGTAAAACCACTCTTTCCACATAGCCTAAAAGTTAATGTGTTAGTTTTATTATTCCAATATCTGACACTGATTATTACTTAATTCACAGCATTTTAAATGCACGTCATTTCCCCCACCACCGGTTGTTGCATTTTTGTTTTAATGACTTCAATCGGAAGATTTTCACCTAACAAAAACATTAATTTGGTCAGAGCTGCTTCTGTCGTTAAATCAAAGCCGCTGATGACTCCCGCTTTTTGTAAATTTAGGCTGGTTTCATAAAGCCCCATTTGCACTGATCCAACATTACATTGCGTGATGTTGACAATGATAATATCTCGATTTACAGCTTCTGTGAGGCAGTCATAAAACCATTGTTGACGTGAAGCATTCCCTGCACCATAACTTTCTAAAACGACGGCTTGTAATCCATCTGCGTTAAGTATGGCATGAACTGTTTGGGCAGTGATGCCTGGAAAAAGTTTTAAAATGGCAATATTGGGATTTAATTGCTTATGTACCTTAAGTGGTTTATGTTGTATATTTTGGTGGATATGAGTGTTTGAAAAATTAAAATGAACTCCAACTTTTACTAATGGTGGATAATTGTAGGATGCAAAAGCATTAAATAATTCTGCATTCTTTTTGGTTGTTCTATTCCCTCTGAAAAGCGAATCTTCAAAATAGATGCATACTTCATGAATTGTTGCTATGCCATTTTTATCACTATTTGCTGCTATTTCAATGGATGTCAGCAGGTTTTCTTTAGCATCGGTACGCAGCATACCAATAGGAAGCTGCGCACCGGTGAATATAATTGGTTTAGACAGATTTTCTAACATAAAACTTAAAGCTGATGCTGAATAAGCCATTGTATCTGTCCCGTGAAGAATTACAAAACCGTCGTAATCTTCGTATTTATCTTCAATAATTTCTGCTATCTTAATCCAGTGATGAGGCTGAACGTCAGAAGAATCAATGAGTGGATTGAATGCAACTGAATCGATCTGAATCTCTAACAATTTCAGTTCAGGAATAAATTCACGTACTCGATTAAAATCCAAAGGCTTCAAAGCTCCTGTTTGTGGGTCTTCAGCCATACTGATTGTTCCTCCCGTGAAAATAAGCAAAACTGATTTTTGAATCGGCATAATTATTGAAGATAGCTAAGTTGAATATAGAGCAAGTTATTTATTATTTTTGAAAATATGCTTCTCGGCATGATAAGATGAACGAACCAAGGGGGCGCTTTCTACTTCACGAAATCCTTTTTGCAATCCAACAAGACGATATTCCTCAAATTGTTCCGGGGTAATATATGCAGTTACTTCCATGTTTTTACGAGAAGGTTGCAGATATTGTCCAATTGTTAGAATGGAACATCCAACTTTCATTAGATCATCCATGGTTTCGAAGACTTCTTCCCTGGTTTCTCCTAATCCAACCATAATTCCCGATTTGGCAATCAATCCACTTTCAGCTATTTGATGAAGTACAGAAAGACTAATATCATATTTTGCTGCGCTACGTACCTTCGGAGTAAGTCGCCTAACGGTTTCCATATTATGCGAGATAATTTCGGGTTTTGCCGCAATTATTTGAGCAATTAATTCTTTTTTTCCTTGAAAATCAGGGATTAATGTCTCAAGTGTCGTATTGGGATTTTCTTCTTTTATGGCTTTTATAGTATCTACCCAATGTGCAGCGCCAAGATCAGGTAAATCGTCACGATCAACAGAGGTAATGACTGCATGCTGCAGTTTCATTAGTTTGATCGAGGTAGCAACATGCTGTGGTTCGTCTTTGGATGGCGCTAATGGCCTGCCTGTTAATGTGTTGCAAAATTTGCAACTTCGTGTGCAAATTTCTCCTAGGATCATAAACGTGGCAGTGCCTCGTGACCAGCAATCTGATATATTTGGACATCTGCCTGAAGTACATATTGTATGTAAATGATGGTTGTCGACAATTTGTTTTACCGTTGAATATTCGCCAGTTGCTGCAAATTGTATTTTCAACCAGTCTGGTTTTTTTAATCGTTCCATATAATGTTCTGTTTATTAATGTATAGTAATCAACGTTGCACCGAATCCATATTCACGAAACGATGCATCTTGATAGCGGTAACCCTTATAATGGGTTTTAAGTTCTTGAATAATTGCCTTACGCAGAACACCTTCCCCTTTCCCGTGGATGACAACTATTTTCTGTCCTCTTTTGTCTTTATATTGATTCAATGTGTTTTGTAATATCTCTAATTGATACTGAAGAATGGCTGTATTGTCCATTCCTGTCGTATTATCTAGTAATTGGTTGATATGCAAATCTAATTCTATCAGATCTCCATGTGGTTTTTTTTGTCCCTTTACAGTTGGTTTGGGAGAGTGAATTTTCTCTTTTTCTTTTATTGCTTGTTCTATTGTTGATGCTTCTACTGTAAGAAACGCTGCCGGAATATCTTTTTCGATAAGAGGAATAATCATAGCAGATTCTTCAAAAAAATCGTTCTCTTTGAAAAAATGTAGCTTACTAAAATCCGACAGTGATAATGCAAAGGTAGTATCGAATGGAGCTTTCAGAACAAATGTTTTTGCTGTTTTAAAAGCAATGCATTGCAAAATAATATCATGTATGTTCTGTAGTTGTTCTTTGTCGAATGAATCAATGAACATTTTAGTATTCGATGTAATTGTGCCTTTTTCAATGCATCTTAGCTCATTCTCATTTCTTAATAAAATGAAAAACAGTAAGTTATAGTTACTGTCATTAATCAAATGGAAATCAAACGCCGAAATGGACAACTGTTTAAGATTTGTAGGGACAAAGGCGAAATAGATGTTCAGTTGTTCTCCATACATTGTGTCTGGCTCGGATTCATAATCGAATGTGTTTTTTGTACTATTTTGTTCTGTGGATTTTTGTGCATTGAAATCCGACTTGAGTTCTACATTTGTTACAGAAGCTTTTGGCGTTTCAATGACTACGCATTCACGTTGTAGCACGGGAATCTCAAAACCTTCTTCATCCAGTACAGAAACTAAGTTTTTGTCAATAATCTTTGTTACAATTCCGCCACCTACTTCATTCAAAAAACGTATGCGATCGCCAATTTTGATCATATTTTATGAGTAATTATTTTAATACAACAATATAAAAAACAATGATTAAATATAACCCTGAGAGAGTATTTTTTGTAGCTCATCAGGCGAAATGTTAATTTGTAATTCACCATGCATTGCTAATGAAATTGAGCCTCGCTCTTCAGAAACGACTATTGCTGCTGCATCTGTCTGTTCTGTAATTCCTGCTGCCGCGCGATGCCTCAGTCCCAAATGCTTGGGAATAGCATGATTTTGGGAAAGCGGCAGGATTGAAGCAACAAAAGTAATTTTTTTATTTTCGATGATCATTGCACCATCATGCAATGGACTGTTCTTGAAAAAGATGTTTTCAATTAGTCTGGTGTTAATTGTTGCATCAATAGGTTCTCCAACTTGTATTTGATGTTCTAAATGAGTTTTTCCTGCGACTACAATTAGGGCTCCGGTGTGGCTTTTGGCTAAATGCCTGCATGCCATAACTACTTGTGCAACGGCCATTGAGTCACTACTGTCTTCGGTTTTAGTCCCGAATTTAGTAATGATGCGTTTAAGAAATTTCCATCGTTGATGTGAGCCTAGCATGGAAAAAAAACGTCGTATTTCTACTTGAAAAATAATAATTAGGGCAATAATGCCAACGCTCATTACTTTGTTGAGAATAGCTCCTAATAATTCAAGCTGAAAAACATAAACTACAAGAAACCAGACAACAACCAACACTAAAATGCCTATGAAGATGTTGTTGACACCAGTCCCCTTAAACAGTTTATAAAGCTGATAAAAAAGGATTGCTACCAGTGTTATGTCTATGATGTCTTTTATGCCAAATTCCAGATTCATTGCTATTGGTCTGTTATGGTTGGATTTGCGAAGGTGTTCTCATAGGTTTTGATTGTTTGAACAGCTTCTTTTACATCGTGCACTCGCAAAATGGATGCCCCACTCATTAAAGCAATTGTATTGGCGGCAATAGTTGCCGGCAGGCTATGGGATGGATCTGTATTTAGTGTTTTAAATAGCATCGATTTACGGGATAATCCAACTAAAATTGGTTTTTCAAATAAAGTAAATTGCGATAAATGTCGCAAGAGATCAAAATTCTGTTTTGTTGTTTTTGCAAAACCAAACCCCGGATCGATAATGATATCATTGACTCCTAATTCAGATAACTCTTGAATTCGTTTTGTAAAAAACAATGATACTTCATGAAACAAGTTTTTGTAATTAGTGAATTGCTGCATTGTTTGTGGAGTCCCTTTCATATGCATTAAAATGTAAGGAACCTGATGAAACGCAATCACTTCATCCATATGTCGGTCTAAAGTCCCTCCTGACACATCATTAATGATATCTACTTCAAAATTTCTAATAACGTAATCTGCAATGTTTGCGCGATAAGTATCCACAGAAATAATTGCGTCGGGGAAGCGTTCTCTAATAATAGCAAGAGCGAGCGATAATCGATCAAGTTCTTCCTTTTCACATACTTCCATTGCAAATGGGCGTGTCGAATATCCTCCAATATCAATAATTGTACCTCCTTCTTCTAAAATCGTTTGGGCCCTGTTTATGATTGCGTCTGTCGTGTCTGTTCTGCTTTCTGCATAGAAAGAATCAGGTGTGACATTGAGAATCCCCATGACAAGAGGAGAAGACAGCTGGAGTAGTCGATTTTTTATTCGGATAGAAATACTATTTGATTGCATGTTTACGTTATACAAAAACTTACTACAAATGTAGGAAATATCTTTGGAGTTCCGTTTTTTTAGCCGTTGAAGTAAGAGAAAAAGGCATTAATGGAATATTTCGGTATTGAGTGGCTGCTTCTCAATGATATAACTTACTATTGAGTTCTGTTATCTATTAAAAAACAGAGATTTGTTCTTAAATAAAAAAATTATATTCTGATAGATCGATAGATAAAAAAAACTATATTTGCACACGGAAAAATGGTCTGTTTTAGTGATATAAAATGGATATTTTTATAGACAATGAAATAAAGGCATATACATAACCATTTGACAATACGAAAAATAAAATTTATTTTCTCATGAAAATTTGTAATAAACTGGTTACTTTCGTTTTGACTGGATTAATCACCACCATGATTTCTTGTAAGAGCTCATCAACATCGGGAAAAATACCTACAACATATTCGAATACTACGGGATGGGCTTATAATAGCAAAAATGGAGGGTTGAGAATCAATAATGGATATCGAGAGAAAACGCCTCCAAACATGGTGTTAATACAAGGTGGAACATTTACGATGGGCAGAAATTCAGAACAATTAGCTCAAACAGCTAATAGTTTTCAGCGCCGGGTTACTGTGAATTCTTTTTATATGGATCAATATGATATTACTAATGCAAACTGGTTGGAATATTTAGATTGGACCAAAGCTGTTTTTCATAATAGTCCGGAGATTATAGAGCGTGCAAAGCCAGATGTATCTGTATGGAGAGAAGATCTTGCTTATAATGAACCGTACGTTGAAAATTATTTTGAAAACGTTGCGTACAGAAATTATCCGGTAGTAGGCGTAACTTGGGAACAAGCCATGGATTATTGTGAATGGCGTACTGACCGTGTCAATGAAAAGATTTTGATTGACATGAAAAAAATTAAACCTACGCAATGGGATGCTATTCGTAAATCCAACAATCCGGAAGAAATTGCAACAAAGTATGTATTTAGTACAAACAAATATTTTTATACCAGTTTCAATGAGCCTGTTGGAAATAGGAGAGATACATCAAAAGTGACTATGTCTGACGGAATTTTATTCCCGTATTTTCGTCTTCCTACTGAAGCTGAGTGGGAATATGCAGCTTATGGCTATTCTGCAAACAAGACAGGTGAAGTAGCCCATGGACGTCTTTATCCTTGGAATTCTTCACAGTTGCGTAATCCCGATAAAAGACATCTTGGTGAATTTATGGCAAACTTTTCTCGTGGAAGAGGTGATTTGATGGGGGTAGGACGTAATTCAGACGGCGGTATTATACCCATGCCAGTGAATTCTTTTTTCCCCAATGATTATGGTTTGTATTGTATGGCTGGCAATGTGAATCAATGGGTTTTGGATGTGTATCGTCCATTAAATGAAATGGAAGTTAAAGGATATAATCCATATCGGGGTAATGTATTTGAGCCTGTTCGTTTTAACCGGGTAGGAGCGCAAAATGCTACTGATTATAAAGTTGATTCGTTAGGAAGGTTACGTTATGTGGGCAAAAATATTGATGATGTTCGGAACTATGGAGATGGTTCTTTGGCTTCTTCTTCAAATAGTGATTTGTGGAAAGATACCATTCCTACAGGGAATGCAGCTACAGCATTAATGTATAGCCCCAAGGGAGATGTATTGGATGCTTTGGCTCCTGCTATTTCGAATTATTCACGTGTGTATAAGGGAGGATCCTGGAAAGATAAGCCTTATTGGTTGAATCCTTCAACGCGCCGTTATTTAGATCAAAATAAGTGTAGAGATGATATTGGATTCCGCTGCGCGATGACGCGATTAGGATCTCCTTTAAAATCAAAATAAACAGATAACAACAAGCACTTATGTATTAAGTGCTTTGTTTTTTAAGAAAGAACATGGAAAAATTGAAACGAACAAAAATTTTAGATCTTATTGCGTCTGAATCTTATGTATTCCAACAGGTTAACGTGAGTGGTTGGGTAAGAACACGTCGAGGAAACAAGCATATTAGTTTTATTGCATTAAACGATGGCTCAACGATTAAGAATTTACAGATAGTAGTTGATACAGCAACTTTTGGTGAGGAGTTTTTGAAGCCTATTACCACAGGGGCTTGTATCAATGTTACGGGACAATTGGTCGTATCTGAAGGAAAAGGTCAGACAGTTGAACTTCAGGCCTCTGAAATTGAAATTTATGGTAGTGCTGATGTCGAAGCTTATCCGTTACAGAAGAAAGGTCATTCTCTTGAATTCTTGCGTGAAATTGCACACCTGAGACCTAGAACAAATACATTCAGTGCGGTCTTGCGCATACGTCATGCCATGGCATTTGCTATCCATAATTATTTTAATGAAAAAGGGTTTTTCTATCTGCATACTCCGATTATTACAGGATCTGATGCTGAAGGTGCCGGTGCCATGTTTCAGGTAACTACATTAGATTTGAATAATGTTCCGAAAACTGTGGACGGTAAAGTAGACTATGAAAATGATTTCTTTGGCAAGTCTACAAATCTGACTGTTTCCGGACAGCTGGAAGGTGAACTGGGTGCTTTGGCTTTAGGAAGTATTTATACTTTTGGACCTACATTTAGAGCCGAAAATTCTAATACACCAAGACATTTAGCTGAGTTTTGGATGATTGAACCGGAGGTTGCCTTTTCTGATATTCAGGATAATATGGATTTGGCAGAAGATTTTTTGAAATCATTGATACGTTATGCTCTTGAACATTGTGCTGATGATTTGGAATTTCTGAATACGATGTGGGACAAAGAATTACTAGATCGATTAAAATTTGTGGTCGAGAATGATTTTGTTCGGCTGCCTTATTCTGAAGGTATCGACATTTTGATGAAAAGTAATGAGAAGTTTGACTTTCCGGTTTCATGGGGAGTAGATTTGCAGTCAGAACATGAAAGATATTTGGTTGAAAAACATTTCAAAAAACCAGTGATCTTGACGGATTATCCTAAAGATATCAAGGCATTTTATATGAAGCAGAATGATGATGGGAAAACTGTCCGGGCTATGGATGTTTTGTTCCCTCGAATAGGCGAAATTATTGGCGGTTCTCAACGCGAGGAAAACTATGATAAACTATTACAACGTATTACTGAACTAAATATTCCCATGAAGGATTTATGGTGGTATCTGGAAACGAGAAAATTTGGAACTGCACCTCATGCCGGCTTTGGATTAGGTTTTGAAAGATTGTTGCTGTTTGTGACAGGAATGGGCAATATCCGTGATGTTATTCCTTTCCCCAGGACTCCTAAAAACGCTGAATTTTGAGATTACTTCAGTTGTTGAAGTAAATAAAAACCATTGACTTTTTCAGCCAATGGTTTTTTTATTGATGAAGTTCGGTATGTTTAGAGCCAACGAACAAAATTAAAATCTTGACGATGAGGTAATTCTTCGTTTTTGGGAAACATGCGGAATCCATATCGGAAAGCACCTGCCTTTGTCAGACGATATTCCAACTGGAATGTTAATTGCGTTCCATCAACCTTAACCAGGTCAAATTCTGCGGTATCTAAAATATGATCTTCATTTTTCTGATCATCATGATATGTGACTACTAATTCTATGCCAATATTTTTACAATCAGCTGTTTTTACATCAAGAACAGTGTTAATCAGATGTTTGCTGTTTACCGTAGAATCAGTATAAAGGGACTCGGGAATATTTAATTCACGTAATTCAATATTATCCCAAGAAGCCGCCATTTTTTCTTTCCACGCGACTAGTTCTTTGGCTTTCTTGAAATTATCTGCTATCATACGCTCATGCCGAGTACTTAATTTGAAATAAAAACGATCTAAATAGTCGTCAAGCATTCGTTTGGTTGTAAAGCGCGGAGCAATTTTTGCAATTGAATTTTTGATGTATTCAATCCATTCCGGAGAATAGCCTTTGCTATTTTTTGCAAAATATAGAGGGATAATTTCGTTTTCCAGAAGCGAATAAATAGTTGCGGCATCCAATTGATCCTGATATGCCTCATTGTTGTATGTTTGTTTTTCCGTAAGTGCCCATCCTGCACCTTGGATGTATCCTTCAAGCCACCAGCCGTCCAGAACTGAAAAATTCAATACTCCGTTCATTTCAGCCTTTTGTCCTGATGTTCCAGAGGCTTCCAATGGTCTGGTTGGGGTGTTTAACCAAATATCAACTCCGGAAATGAGTCGTTTGGCAACTTGCATATCATAATTTTCTAAGAATATGATTTTACCCTGAAATTCCGGCATCCGTGATATTTGGATGATTTTGCGAATCAAATCCTGGCCTGCTAAATCAGCTGGGTGTGCTTTGCCAGTGTAAATAAACTGGACTGGATATAACGGATTGTTGACAATTTTAGATAGCCGATCAAGATCAGTAAATAACAAATGAGCACGTTTGTATGTTGCAAATCGGCGTCCAAAACCAATCATCAAAGCATTTGGGTTGATTTTTTCCAACATAGCAACAATCATGCCAGGATCGCCTTGATTTTTGAGCCATGTTTCGTTGATCTGGCTTTTAATGTAACTAATCAATTTATTCTTAAGCGTTGTGCGTGTTTTCCATATTTCCTCATCACTTACACTGTAAATGCCTTCCCAGATTTTGAGATTTGATTGATTTTTTCTGAAATCAGAAGAAAAAGTTTTGTCGTAAAGACGTTGCCATTCCGAAGCTGTCCACGTTGATAAATGAACTCCGTTAGTTACATAGCTAACATGAAGTTCCTCAGGTAGATATCCTTTCCAAAGATTTTGAAACATTTCCTGTGAAACTTTTCCGTGCAACCAGCTCACTCCGTTAACCTCCTGGCACATACGGCATGCAAAATTACTCATGCTGAATTTTTCATTATGGTCTCCCAGATTTTCACGTCCCAAATCCATAAATTCATCCCAGCTAATACCTAGTTTAGCAGGATAACTTCCCATATATTTACCGAAAAGACCTTCGTCAAAACTGTCGTGCCCTGCAGGTACAGGGGTATGGACTGTGTAGAGAGCAGAGGAACGAACCACTTCCATAGCTTGATTAAATGTTAGCCCTTGTTCAGAAATCAAATCAACCAAGCGTTGCAGATTGATAAGAGCAGCATGTCCTTCATTAATATGATAAACTTGTTTGGTAATACCTAATTTTTTGAGAGTTAACATACCTCCGATGCCTAGCATGATCTCCTGTTTGAGACGGTTTTCCCAATCACCACCATAAAGTTGATGAGTTATAGGGCGATCAAATTCACTATTTTTATCATTGTCTGTGTCTAATAAATATAGTGAAACCCGACCGACAGCAACTTTCCATACATTGGCATAAATAATCCGGTTAGGATAAGGCACTTCAATTTGAAGTTGATTCCCATGTTCGTCTTTGACTTGTTCTAAAGGTAGATTTCCAAAGTTTTGTGGTTCGTAAAGCGCAAGTTGTTGTCCTTCCATTGACAGGCTTTGGGTAAAATAGCCAAATCGATATAAAAAACCGACTGCAGTCATGTCTACATTACAATCACTAGCTTCTTTTAAGTAATCTCCGGCTAACATTCCTAATCCGCCTGAGTAAATTTTTAATATATTACAGAGCCCATATTCCATACTGAAATATGCGATGGAAGGCTTGGTTCTGTCAACAGGAGTGTTGACATACGTTTGGAAGTCATTGTATACCTTGTCAAGACGTTGTAGAAAAGCCTGGTCAGCTTCGAGTTCTTCAAATTTTTCATAACTAAGATGTTCTCTCATTACGATAGGGTTTCCTTTTGTTGCCTCCCAAAGTTTAGGATCAATATCTGTAAAAAGTTCAAAGGCCTCTGGATTCCAAACCCACCAAAGGTTGTGCGCCAATTCTTTTAGTTTAATCAATCGATCAGGAAGATGAGAAGAAACAACAATTTCTTTCCAGTTAGATTGATTGACGTGTGATGTTTGTAGTTTCATTGTTTATTTGAATTGTTGAGTAATGACGATGTGTTTTTTATCAATTAGCTATTTGATATTAAGCATGCTTTTTTGATAGAGCAATTTCGTATGCCTGGTAATAAAACGGAATGAAAAATTCCCAATGTGCTTTTTGAGAAAGAGATTGTGCGTTGGTGCGAACTTCAGTGATTTCCGAATGATTCATGTTCGCAAATGTTATTAATTGATATGCTGCATCTGCAGCAGCATTTGCATAATTTGAGTCTTTACGTTCAATAATTGCAACTCCTTTGTCTATTGGTTGTGGGTGTTCGTTGATCCACTGCCCAAAGCCCGAAAGAGTTGTAGTAATGGTTGGAACCGAAAATGCAATACTTTCTAACGGGGTGTATCCCCATGGCTCATAGTAAGATAAAAACATTGTGAGGTCCATCCCTATAAGTAAATCATAATATGATTTATTAAAGATGCCATCATTCCCATTTAGGTAACTTGGGACAAAAACCAGTTTAATTTTAGAGTCGGAATGATTGGTGAAGTTTAACCAACTGATATTAGATAATATAGGGTCTTTCCAAGGTTCCACCATTTCATGTGTAACGAATGGATTCTCTTTAAAAGCAGAAGTAATATTATTTAGTAGTTTGTTTTGCAAAGCAAATTTTGGCCCAGAGATATAGGCCGGAACCATAATAAATGCAACAATGGTATGTTGCAATGATTTGTCATTTTCAACTGAATGGAGAGTATCCAGAAACAAATTTAATCCTTTGTTTATATATTCGTAACGTCCTGAAGTGGCTACAAAAAGAGTATCCGATGGTAATTTGTATCCTACTAATGTTTCGGAAACTTTCTTTAAGATATCTCTCGCTTCTGCCCGCTTTATAGGGAACAGGTCATGATCAGGAACGAAATTATCTTCAAACCCATTAGGCGTTATGATATCTGGTTTTTTTTCAAGGATTCGTGTGCATTCTTTAGCTGTAATTTTACTGACAGTAGTAAAACAATCAGCAAGATGCGCTGCATGTTTTTCTACCGAATGTTTTGATTCTACATTGAGTTCCTTAGACATCTGATCACCATGATATCCTGGTAAATAATCGTAAAGAGGCTTGTTGTTGCCAGCTATTGATCTGCCTACTGTTGTCGCGTGAGTGGTAAAGATAGTTCCCACAGGAGGCAGAAAACGTTTGAGGTAGAAAAGTCCAAACGCAGTATTCCACTCATTGAAGTGAGCAATTACATGTTGGTTGTCAAGTCTGTAGAAATGATAAAAATTTTCAATGATGGTACCAACAGAATATCCGAAAAGTGATGCATCATCATAGTCGCCGAAGCCGTATAAAGAATTTATACCAAACCATTCCCACATCCGGCTATAAATTTCATTCTTATGGGCAAAAAAAGGCCTATAATCAACAAGAATGACAATTGGCTGAGAAGGAATATTCCATCTTCCAATCCTTATTTTTAAATGGTTACGTTTTTCTGCAGATTCTTTCCAATCTTGAAATATCGTATTTGACTCGATAAAATCATGTTGAATTCCCAACCCTAAATCAGGGCCAATAAAAATCAGATTATCCCCTAAAGTTTGTTTTAATGTACGGGCTTTAGTTGATAAAACAGTGTATATGCCGCCTATTTTGTTACAAACTTCCCAGCTTGTTTCAAAAATATAGTCCGGTTTGGCGAATTCTTGGGTCATTTTTTTCATTTTACGTCAACTGCAAAGTTACTTGTTTTTCCCTCAGGGGGGGGTATTAACTGTTAATATATATCTTGATCATAGGTTCAAACGATTGCAAAGCAAAGTTAGAACTGAATGTGACTTTAGAAATTTAAGTAGAAATCTTTCGTTATTTGTTTGTATTCATCAGTAAATATATGTCTTACTGATGTTTCGATGGTCAATTCATTTTGTTTATAAGGAAGCAGTATATTAGAGAAACATAATAAACAGCGCTTATAATGAGCATTTTGCGTAGGTCTCACAAACGTTTGATGACAACAACCTAGCCCAATGGACATAGCTATATGAATGACTGAATCACTGTCCTGCACCGGTAGAATGATATTGATTCGACCATTAGTTTTCAATAGATTATAGGCCGTTTTTAGTAAAGTATATATATCTAAATGGTTATCATGTCTTGCAATAGTGCGCTGTTGATTCGGCGATTTTAATGCCCTTTGAAAATATGGCGGATTGGATATAATGACATCGTATTTTTTATTTGTCTCAATTGCATATTTCTGAAGAGATTTGTGATAGACAGTAATCCTATTTTCCCATCTTGATTGGGATATATTCTCTTGAGCTTGTACCACCGCAGCAGCATCAATCTCAATAGCATCAATTATTGCTTGGGGAGCTTTTTGAGCTGCCATTAAAGCAAGGATGCCAGTTCCTGTGCCAATATCTAATATGTTAGTTGCATTAGAAAAATCTGTCCAAGCACCTAGCAATACGCTATCTGTTCCGACTTTCATAGCACATTGATCATGCCATATGGTAAATTGTTTAAATTGAAAATAAGAGTTTGCCATGTTAATCATTTATGATATAACAGACAGTATATATTGATGTATGCTTGTACCTTACCCTTGTACATTAAAATGAAAATGCAGCTCCGATTTGAAAATTACATCCTACAGCATCATAACCGTACCATGTTTGATAACGGAAAGAGGGGGATAATCCTAATATGTTGTTAACACGTATAAATGCTGTTAGCCAATCACTGTATGAATACGATGCTCCCAGATTAACGTCATTGATATTTTTCATCATGACAGAAGATCCATTGAGTTGCATGGCATAGCGTCCACCTGCAAAATAATAATTAGCGTTAAGGAATATGTGTTGTGATACTTTTTTATCTATGCCAGTCGAAAATTCAAAAGATGGTTGCATCCAAGCATGAGCTAAAGTCTGAGTATGCCAATAATGATATTTTGCTTCTAAAAAGATCACCTGCTCATCTTTCCAGTTATAGTGCCCGCTTAAATCCACGGTTGCTTCCTGTGCATTATCATAAATCACGTTAAACATAGGTACATCCATGTAGTTTGTTGTAAATGGATGCAATGATGTTGAGTCAACGGTATTTACATAGAAATATTGTTTATCGGAATGTTTATAATCGATAGATCCGTTTAGGAGCAACCCTGCAAAAGGTGTGCTTTTGATTCCTAAGAAAACGTCAATTGGGGTATAACTGTCTGTCACACGTAAGTCTGGGACTAAATAACGATTGTTGTTCATCATATTTTCCATTGAATTAACGTGGTAATCGCCTGTAATGCCTCCATAAATCATAACGGATGGAATTAGGTTAATGTTGGCGGTTATATCAGGCATAAAATTGATTCTCTTGTTGTTACCAGCAGTTGCTACGTCATCTTTCAATCCTATATGTACCTTCCAGATATCACCCAGAATATTGAAATAAGGATTGACCCCAATAACGGAATAATTGGCATAGCCTGTTCCTGCCAAATGGTTGTTGTAAGAGAAGTTTGCTAAATTAACAGAAACGCCTAATTGATTGGTGTTAATTGGGATTTCAATGTTGCCAAATCCATTGATTTGTTGCTCATGTAATCCGAAGCCTGGAACAAAACTATTGTATTTAATTGAAGCCGAATAATTAACCTTTGAAGAGTTTGGATTGGATTGAATTTGAGCTAGAATACCGCCATTTACAAAATGATTGATGCTATCTTTAAAGGTCTTTGTGGCAGTTACGATACCATCAGTTCCATAATAATTAAATTCTTCTCTACGAAAATAAGCTCCAATATGGAGGTTAAATGGATGGAAATAGTACGTATAATTGAGGCCGAAATTAGTTACTAAGTGTTGTTGTTTATCTCCAAATAACGAATTTACGTGAGTGTTAAAAGTTAATTTCTGAGCAGGATCGTTGACAATTGGAAGTAATAAGTCGCCTAAAATATTTCCATAATATCCGCCTCCAATTAATGCATATCCATTATGGAAGCGGTCCTGATTGATTTGTACCACAGCTGCTTGCCATTTATGCAGATCAAAGGAAGGACTGAGGGGGGAGATTTGATCTGAGAAAGTAACTGGAGATGTCTTTATTTCTGGTTCAGTAACTATAGGATTGGCTTCTATGCGGTGTACTTCAGGTGCCGTTGGTGTATAATCGCGTTCAATGATAACGTTACGCTTTGCGATGGTGTCATTTTTTGCTACTTGAGCAGTTATGATTTGTGTGCCGATTACACCGAACAGTAAAAGTAAATAAATTGAATATTTCATTGTTTCTGGAAATTGAAAAACCGTTTGGAAAACAATTAAGTAATTAGCAATCAACTTTTATTGTTGACCTGACTGCTGGTTTTGGTGTTCTTTAATTGCTTGTAAGCGTTGTTGAATGAGTGTTTGAATTTCATCATTTGCATGATAATTGTCGCGCAAACTCAACAAATATTGGTTTGCCTGAAAATAATCTCCTCGTTTAACATAGATATCAGAAAGTAATAAAAAGCTTTTTGCTAACCAAAATCTATAAGGGGTTCCTTTATTAATGAAATCTAGAATCTCATTCTCTGATTTGGCTAAATCGTTAGTTTCAAAATAATATTTTGCAATGTCATATTTTGCTTCTGCTCCATATAAGGTGTGCAGATCCTGTGCCAATAAATTCCAATCAGCAAAGGAGCTATCAGGTTGATTGATTAGTTGATATGCGGCTGCACGATCGAATCTGGCTTCTGCTTTCATATCCGGTGTTGCTTGATTGTCATTAAGTATCGTTTTGGCCGCAGCAATGGTAGTCGTGTCATTTTTAGTGAGATAACTACTCCTTAAAACGCCTAACAGAGCAGCTTGTTTATATGTACTATTGGATGTTAGGTGAAGCAATGATTGAAAATAATTCAATGCTGCATTATACTGTTTTTGGTCATATGTTATTGAGGCACACTGAGTCAAAGCTTCCTCCTGATATGGATTTCCATTGATAGTCGCTAATTTTTGATAGTCAACCAGAGCACTGTCCATTTGGTGTAATTGTCTATAGCTATCTGCCAAATAATAAGTTGCTTTGATGCAATAGTTGCCTTGTGGGCAAAATTGTGCCAAGTATTGGCGTAATTGGGAAGCGGCTTGTTCGGGCTGCCCACTAATATAAAGTTTTTCCGCAGTGACAAATGTCAGGGAATCTTGGGCATTGAATGAAAGCTCATTATTTTTTCCAAGGGAACGGCGATAAGCAAGATAGTCGTTGACGTTAGCTAATTCCACATATACATTTTCAAGATTTTGCATCGCCTCATTTGCTTCTGTGCTACCTGGGTAATTTGCTACGACGGTTTTGTAAGCGGCAATAGCTTGTTGTTTTTCATTATTGTTATAGTAGGCCATACCGATTTCGAGAGCCGCTTTGCGGGCTAAGGCGCCATTAGGGAACTTTGTCAATAATGTTTGATATGCAGCTATTGCTTTATTATATTGATTGAGGGATATATAGGAGCGCCCAATTTCATAATATGCTTGTTCTGTATATTCTGAAGTTGGATAGTTTGTTACCAATTTGTTGAGTTCGTCGATTTTAATTGAATAATGTCTTTGAAGTCCGTCGATAAAAGCTGTCTGATATAGCGCATAAGCACTAGCCGGAACGTTTTTAGAGATAACCTGAGTGTAAAACAGTCTTGCATCCAAAAAATTCCTTAATTGGAAATGACAATCAGCTATGCGCAATAAAGCGTCGTTATAAGTAGCCGAAAGGGGATCATGAGCGCTTCCAGCAAAACGCAGAAAATAGAGTTGGCTTCGCTTGAAATCATTTAAATGAAAATAAGCATATCCCAAATTGTAATTTGATTCATTATAATTTGCGTCACTTGCGCTTTGGGGGCTGCTTTGATAAGCTGTCCAATTTTGAATGGCTGATTGGTATTCTTTTTGCCGATAGTAACTTTCACCTCTCCAAAAATAGATCTGAGCCATAGGGGATGCGAAAGTTTCTGAGGCAATAGATTGATTGAAATAATCGATGGCTGGCTGGTAATGATGAAGGTTGAACTGTTCAATTCCAAGATGAAATAAAATATTTTCCTTGGCAGCTGCAATTTCTGGCGAGTTGGTTTGTAATTTTTGAATAGCTTGTAATGCGGCTGGGTAATCGCGCGATGCCAGTAAAGCAGTTGCTAAATCTTTTTTTATGGTTTCTCCATGTGTTGAATTTGGGAACCGACTCAGAAATTGATCGAACACTTTGATGGATTCTCCGAATGGAGAAGCATTGGTGTAAATAGTCATAGCATAGTTGTACATGGCTTCTTCCTGTACTTTTTTATCGAAACTCATTTTACTGGCACTTTCATAGGCTAACTTAGCCTTTAAAGGTTCTTTTAAATGCATATAGCTATTACCCAACCAAAAAAATGAATTCTGACCTAAACTGTCAGAAACAGCAGCAACTTTTGATAAAGGCATCACTGCATCAATAAATTTATTTGATAGATAGTAAGATAATCCCCACATATATAATGAACTCCGTGGAAGTTCATTGCCTGATCCAGCTTTTTCAAATTGGGCAATGGCTTGCGTATAATTCCTTTCCCGATAATTACATTCTCCCAATAAACGGTAAACTTCATTGTTTTTAGGATTATGGGGTTGAGTTGCTAAAATGTTATTTCCATAACTTTTTACTTTATCATAATCATGTAATTTGGCGTAAATTTGAATCACATAATATGGAGCTAAAGAAGCAAATGCTTGATCCTGATCTATTTTCTGAAAATAAGGAAGTGCTGCAGAATATTGGTCTAGAGCATATTTGCAGTATCCACAATAGTAGGTGGCGACTGCATCATATTTTTCACTACCCAATAGTGGTTGAAATGCAGTCAAGGCATCAGAAAATTTACTGATAGCCATGTATGAATAGCCTGTTGCAAAATAGCAAAGTTGTTGTTCTGAAGGATCAAGATCTTTAGCGCTTACTTGAGCTAATTGATTCGTGGCTTTAATGTAATGTTTTGCCTCAAAATTCAGAATTCCAGCCATGTAATGCAATTGAGAAATTTGAGGAGAATTAGAGTATTTGTCTATTTGAGTTGCAATTAAATTCATTGCATCCGATTGCCTGAGCGCAAAGGCACAGGAGGCTATATAATAATCAGCTTCTTCTTTGTTCACTTTGTCAAGCGTGTTTGCCTGATGTAAAAAAGCCCTGAATTGTTGTTGTGCTGCGCTATATTGTTTCTGCAGATAAAGAGCTACTCCATCCCGAAAAGCATGGGCGGGTTGCGTAAAAGCATACGACTCTTGTCCGTGAGCGGTTATGTTTAATAGTAGCAAAACTGCAAGCAGTGATATCAATTTCTTCATGGGAGGATATTTAGTTAAAGCAAAAATAGGCAATTTATCCTGATTGTGACAAATCACAGGATGTTAAACTATGTCAACCTACATGATGGTTTGATAGTTGTAAAGATAAGAATAATAATAGTTTAAAAACAAAAAAGCTATCCGTATGGATAGCTTTTTTGTTAGATGGCGAAGAGCTTATTTCCGGATGTTCAACTCTTTGATGATGTGACGATATCGTTCGATATCTTTAGCTTTCAAATAATCGAGTAAACGGCGACGTTTGCCAACCAACATGACCAAAGCTCTTTCTGTGCTATAATCTTTCGCGTGTAACTTGAGGTGTTCAGTTAACGAGCTGATACGGTAAGAAAATAATGCTATCTGAGATTCAGCTGACCCAGTATCAGTATTCGACTTCCCGTATTTGCCGAAGATTTCTTGTTTCTTTTCTGCAGTTAAATACATTACGAATAAAATTTGGATATAAATTAATTGGGTGCAAAGTTAGTATTTCCTTTTGAAAAGAGCAAACTATCAGCTAGTTTTCTTGAAAAGAAATTGATGTACTTTTTGATTTAGGTGTGATTCTCTTAGTTTTTTGTATTTTTGTCTACCACATTGCTAGATAATGTCTTTTCTATGTTGTGGTGTTGTTATTTTATTGATTATAAAGTAAATATATTGTACATATGATTATAGATGAACGGGAAACCCGATCCAAACGTATTGTTGAGATTGCCGAGTTGATTATGACCGCAGCACGAACAGCTCCCAAAGGGAAAGGTATTGATGTTATCGAAATTGCCACTGTCATGGGAGATGATATTCAAAAACTGTCTGATGTTACTTATGCAAAAGGAGAAGAATGTGGATTGAAGTTTTTGTTTCGCGATGCTGAAAATATTCTTTTGGCAGATGCAGTGGTATTGATTGGTACCAAAACAAAAGTACAAGGTCTCAATTGTGGTTATTGCGGCGCGTCAACCTGTGAAGAGAAACTGAAAAATGATGCTATGCCTTGTGCCATCAATATGATCGATTTAGGAATTGCACTTGGCTCTGCAGTGTCCACTGCCGCTGATTTGAGGGTAGATACGCGAGTAATGTTTTCCGTGGGTTTTGCTGTAAAGGCTTTAAATATTATGACAGAATGTCATTCTGTTTATGCGATTCCCATTAGTATTTCATCGAAAAATCCATTTTTCGATCGTCGTCCGCGTGAACAGAAGTAAAAAAGTACTTATTCAAAGATGTTTGAGCTGATAAATGGTTTCTTCCGGGCTTTCCGACCCAAAAACAAATTGTCCGGCAACCAGAACGTCGGCACCATACGCAATTAATTTGGCTCCCGTTTCCAGATTGACTCCGCCATCTACTTCAATCAGCGTAGGAGCTTGTTTTTTTAAAATCAATTCTTTGAGCTCGGATATCTTTTCACAACTTTGTTCTATGAATGTTTGTCCACCGAATCCCGGATTTACACTCATAATCAATACAGTATCCAATTCTTTTATAACATCCTGAAGCAAAAATACCGGCGTGTGTGGATTAAGGGCAACTCCAGCTTTCATGCCTTCGTGTTGAATTTGTTGAATAGTACGATGTAAATGAGTACATGCTTCATAATGTACAGTTAATCGATTTATTCCGGCATTTTTGAATCGTTCGATATAGTTGTCTGCATGGATAATCATCAAATGTGCATCCATCGGTTTTTTGCATAAAGATTGAATCGAATCAATAACAGAAAATCCAAAAGAAATGTTGGGAACGAACACCCCATCCATAATGTCTAAATGGAACCAATCGGCTTCACTGCGATTGATCATCTCAATGTCTTTTTGCAAGTTGGCAAAATTTGCTGCCAATAATGAAGGTGCAATTAGTGTAGCCATATATTTGAACATTTTTAGGGTTTCGTTTTCTTACAGACAAAATCAAAGCGTGTGGGAGGAATTAGAAATATTAGAATCCGATGATTTCTCTTACTTCGCGTTTGGTTTTCGTTGCGCTGCATGCGCTTTTGCTCTTCCTATTTTGGCAAATTGATGTAGATATGGTTCGTGTGTTTTGATTTCATTGATGCTTTCGCACAATGGGCTTGTGAATCACATCATATTGTTATCTATTTCTTTTTTAGATATTTATGCCCAATTTTGTATGCAGCGTGTTTTTCATCAAGATCACTTACTGTGTTTTGTTCCTGCTTTTTAAATTACAAAGATACAATGAAAATAGGTATGATCAATTAAGATTTCATAGGTAATCGATTCGCACCTATTTTGAAGCAATAACTCCAACAACTATACAAAATAAATTTTCAGTTATTGGAGCTGTTGTATGATGAACAAGGTTTTTTATTATAAAAACGGAGTGACTAATAATATTAAAGACATTGAAACTAAAACAACGACTGTTATCCATCCAATGACGTTCACTATTGGTTTGTTGGTGTATTCGCCCATAAGTTTAGATTTATTGACCAACAGAATCATACTTACCAAGATAACAGGCAACAAAATTGCATTTATAACCTGAGTCCAAAGCGAGATACCGATGAGCGGGGCATTAGGCATTAGAATTATAATGATGGCCAGAATTAATATGCCAGTATAAAGCACATAAAATTCAGGAGCTTCATCCCATTTTTTATCAATTCCGGCTTCAAACCCGAAAGCTTCGGAAACATAAAAAGCAGTTGCTAAAGGAAGGATTACTGCAGAAAAAACGGATGCAATAAACAATCCGAAGGCAAATACCTGTGAAGCAAACTCTCCAGCAAGAGGTTTGAGTGCCAGTGCTGCATCTTTTGCATCATTAATTGTGATATGTTGCTCATGCAATGTTGACGCACAAGCTATCATGATGAAAAATGCTACTGTTACCGTAGCAATACACCCAACCAGGATATCAACGAGAACATAATTGTACTGTGATATTTTGAGCTTTTTCTCTATGACAGAAGATTGCATGTAAAATTGCATCCACGGAGCAATTGTTGTTCCTACGATTCCCAGAATCATAGTTAATGATTTTCCGTTAAGCTCATTTTGTGGCTTAATTATTGCATGTCCGATGGTTCTCCAGTCCGGATGACCCATTATTGCAGATACAATGTAAACAAGTAGTGATGCGCTGAAAATTAAAAATATACGTTCAGCAAGCGTGTAGTTTCCTTTTACGACTAAAATCCAAACGACTAGACCTACTAAAGGGACAGCAATGTATTTACTGATTCCAAAAACTTCCAAACTTCCTGCAACTCCTGCAAATTCTGTGGTAGTATTGCCAATATCAGCAATCAAAAGTCCCATGAAAATAAAAAATGTTACTTTGACCCCTGCATTCTCCCGAATTAATGTAGCAAGTCCTTTCCCAGTGACGATGCCCATCCGTGCATTCATTTCTTGTACGATAAAGAGCACTATAAAAGAAGGAATCAATGTCCATATCAATTGATTTCCATATAACGCACCGGCTACAGAATATGTTGTAATACCTCCCGCATCGTTATCTACGCTGCCAGTAATAATTCCCGGACCAAGAATAGCAAGAAAAATAGCAATGCTCTTCCAAAATGATTTGCGATTAGTTTTTGACATTGGTTATTCTCGTTATTTACATGGTTCTACGTTTTCCTAATAAATCATCAACAACATCATCGATAATGACCATACCTTCCAATTCTTCGTTTTCATTGGTTACCGGTACACCTAAAAGATTATATTTTGAAATGATTTCTGACAGTGAATCAAGACGCTCATAATCATGTATTTGATGTGGATTGTCAATCATGATGTCTTTGAGTGGTTTGTTAAGAGATGATACCAACAAGTCGCGCATGGTAAATGTCCCTACTAATCGGTTTTGTTCATCTACTACAAAAAGAGTATAAAGTTCTGCCATTTCAGGTTGTTGTTGTTGAATATAAGCAATAACATCAGCAATGGTTTGTGTTTCTTTGAAGGTCAGAATGTCTGTTGTCATTAAGCTTCCCACCAATGAATTTGGATATTCAAGCAAATCTCTGACTTCCTCGGAGGCCTCGGGTTCCATTTCTTTCAGCAGTTGCTGGGCTCTTTCTTCTTCCAAATTTTCCATCAAATCAGCAGCTTCATCAGCAGGCATTTTTTCAAGCACATCTGCTGCCTTTTCAATAGAAAGGCTTTCAATGATTTGTACCTGTTCTTTTGCCTCAAGTTCTTCGAGTACATCTGCTGCAGTTTCTTCATCTAACGAAGAAAAAACAGATGTTTTGGAATCCTTTCCCAATTCTTCTATGATATCTGCCAAGTCTGAAGGATGCAGAGTGTTGAGTTTTGTAAACGGGGTATTCAATTTGATGTTAAGAGATGAAAAATCAATTGCTTCAACATCGTCCCATAAAATAAATTTAGAAGGAATTTTGGCTCCAAAAAGATGTAGGGCAGTTCGAAGAAATTTATAAATTCCAATCCTTCTGACTAATCCTTCCAGTCCAACATCAGCAGCAACTACAAATGCTCCTGATGAGAGCGCCACCATTCTTACGTCATTTACACGAACTAGTTTTCGACCGTTAATATCGACAATTTGCTTGTCGAGTATGGTTTCTTTCAGAAGAAAGGTATGATTAAGTAATTCAGCAGGCAGCTCAGTCATTGCCTGGCATTGTACTTTATACCGCGTGTTGAATTTTACAATTTGTACATTGGTCAAGGTTACATTCAGCTGTTTGTTTCCCTGTTTGATGTAAAAAGCAACAATTTTTGGTCGCTGAGCTTTGTTAATGTCTGTGTTGCTCATCGGAAGTTGAACATACACATCAAGAATAATGCCTAACACGTTTTCGCGGGCATCAAATAACTTGCAACCGATTAGTCTGCTTAAATAAAAGGTAGTGAGAGAAGTCATAACGCCTCCTTCTTTTAGGGGTTTAGAAGGAAGCAAATGCGATGCGGCTTCCTTGCTAAACGCAAGTTAATACTAAGTTGTTCGCCGGGCCATCGTCCATTTTGAATATCATTTAAAATTTCGTTGCAAAGGTAATGCTATTTTTTAGCCCATATTGCAGCTTAAGAATTTTAGTGTGTTAAATAACCGTTAAATAAAATCATCATTATATGAGATTGTTTTAATAAAGAATAGAATGAATCTATGTTTATGGGATAGGATAAAAATAAATCAGCCGCATTGGAATATATTCAATGTGGCTGATTTAAGCATGAAATTTTAGTTTAGCTTTTTAGTGTTTTTCAGAAGCGCTGAATAAGTGAAATCCCTGTTGATCAAAATATTCTTCCAGATTATAACCTAATGCTTTTTGATAATAATCAAGGATATGGGTTCCCCAGTCATTATGAGTTTTATCTCCTGTACGAACCTCATTAAAATGCTGTATTTGATTATTATATGCCATCAGATCTTTAACAATCTGGCTATCATCACTTCGGTAATGATTGTGATGGATGAGCAATGAAAGTGGTTGCTTGGGTTTTAAGTCAGGATGTTCTGACGGATAGCCGATAGAAAGTCCACAAACCACGGCAACTCCTTCAGGCAACTGAAGAATGTCAGCCAATTGAGCGGGAGCTGCGGTGCGTGTGTAGCCTATGCAGCAACTGCCTAAATCCAAAGATTCTGCAGCAATTACCGCATTCTGCATTGCTAACGCTGCATCAATGACGCCTACAAGCAAACCGTCAAGAGTGTCTTGAAAACGAGGAAACTCAATGGCTAGTGTATCTGCAAATTTTTTGATTTTGTTGAAATCAATACAGAAAATCAAAAAGATAGCACAGGTTTTAATTTGTTTTTGACCGGTTATGGAATAAAGTTGTTCTTTCAGTGTTTGGTCGCTTACGGCAATGACCGAAAGTTGTTGTCCGTTATAACTGGTGGGCGTGTTTTGAATGGCTTTGTATATAAATTCTAGTTTTTCAGGTTCAATAGTTTTTCGTTCATAGCGACGTACAGATGTTCTTGTTTGAAATATTTCTTCGATAGTTTTCATTGTTGATGTGAGTTGAGAAAATGTAAAATAAAAAACCTTGCTGATCAATCGCATATCTAATCGCGCTGAACAAGCAAGGTCATACAATTATTTGTTAATCTTTATTCTATAGTTGAAGGTGTTTCTATATCCGGATCTACTAAAATACGGCCACAATATTCACACACAATTACTTTTTTGCGTAAACGAATTTCCATTTGGCGTTGTGGTGGAATTTTATTAAAACAACCACCGCAAGCATCTCGTTGAATTGTCACCACAGAAAGTCCGTTACGAACGCTTTTTCGAATACGTTTGAAGGCAGTGAGCAAACGGGGTTCAATTAAAGTCTCAATTTCTTTGGCACGCTCACGAAGACGTTCCTCTTCTTGTTTGGTTTCTGCAACGATTTCATCCAATTCGCTCTTTTTTTGTTCAAGATCCTTTTTGCGTTCGCTTAGCAATGTCTTGGCATTAGATATTTCTTCTGTCTTGAATGCTATTGCTGTTTGCGTTTCTTGAATTCGTTTTTCGCTTAGTTCAATTTGAAGAGATTCAAACTCAATTTCTTTTGTCAGAAAATCGTATTCACGATTATTGCGAACATTGTCCTGTTGCTCCTGATATTTCGCAATTTTTGCTTTCGAATCCTCAATCTCAAGCTTACGCCCTGAGATTTCACGTTCCTGCTCTTTAAGTTCTTCCGTATAATGCAAAATGCGTGTTTCCAACCCTTCGATTTCGGCTTCCAAGTCTTCTACTTCGAGAGGTAATTCACCACGCAGCGTTTTTATTTTGTCAATTTCGGTAGAAACAGTTTGAAGCTGATATAAAGCTTTTAATTTTTCTTCTACGGTGATCTCTTTTTCGGTTTTTGCTTCAGTTGGCATAACGGCAGTGAATTTACTATTGAACGCTGTTTGAATATTTTTTTTGTTACATTTGTCTGAATGAATATCTGTTGTATTGCTCCGGGATTGATCGCTAGAAATATTGTACCGGATTTGTTAGGGTGGTTGACAAATGGAGTGCAAATGTAGGCATTTTTTTCTGTATTTGTTCCTTTAGCAGCTCTTTTGTAAATTGTTCCGATTCGTAATGCCCGACGTCGGCGATCAAGAGACGGTTGTCTGCATTGAAAAATTCATGATACTTGAAATCAGCACTGATATAAACATCAGCTTTCGCTGCAATGGCTGCTGGCAAAAGAAATGATCCAGAACCACCACAAAGAGCTACTTTATGAATTGGTTTCCCTAATAAAGCTGTATGTCGAATCAACGGAGTCTGGAACGTGTCCTTGACTTGTTGTAAAAACTCAATTTCAGATACAGGGCTGGATAAAGTACCAAGCATGCCGGTTCCGGTGGCTGCCGATTGATTTTGTAAAACAATCCAATCGAAAGCCGGCTCTTCATATGGATGTACCTTTAGTAATTCTTTTTCAATTTGTGCTCGTTGATGCACAAAAGCTATTACTTCGATGCGAATCTCTTTCTCGTGATGCCATTCATGCAGGTCACCGACAAAAGGATGTGTGCCTTCGTTAGCACGAAAGGTTCCAATTCCTTCGCTATTGAAGCTACATGCGTCATAATTTCCTATTGATCCGGCTCCTGCAGCAAAAAGAGCGTCTCTTACTATATCTGCATGGGTAATTGGCACGAAAGTGATAAGTTTCAGAAGTTGATTTGTTTGTGGAGCAAGAATATGGCAATTCTGTAGTGAGAGTTTTTCAGCGATTTTGCGGTTTACTCCAATATTAATATTATCCAGATTGGTATGCGCCGCATATATGGCAATGTTATGTTGAATCGCGGAAATGACACATCGTTCGGTATAATTATTGCCCGTAATTTGTTTCAATCCTTTGAACAGCAATGGATGGTGAGCAATAATGAAATTGCAATGTTTTGCAATTGCTTCTTCTATTATTTTTTCTGTGACATCTAATGTAAGTAACACTCCTGTTATTTCACGGGATCTGTCTCCAATCTGCAATCCTGCATTATCGTACTCTTCTTGTAGTGATAAAGGGGCTATTTCTTCAATCCATTGGCATACTTGATTGATTGTCATAGAGAAAGTGTTTGTTGATTTGCTAAATTGTTGAAAAATAAGGGTTAATCAAATTAGCGTATTTACTCTGGATTTTCAGAACTCTGGTGTGTCTTAGCTAAAAAATGGCTTCTTTTACCTGCAAAGAGTTCATAGTGTCTAAATTCGCATGATAAAGCTCCATTCATTAATTTGATACGTTGATTAGGCCGAAGACCCATATGATCCAAACATTCAAGATTAGAACTTATGATCCAGGCATTGTTTCCGGCAAAAGTGTGTTTTAGTGTTTTGCCAATCATATTGTAAAGACCCAGCAGATCTTTTGTAAGTAATCGTTCACCATAAGGTGGATTACAAACAATCATAGCTTGTTCTGAAGGAGGTTGCCATGTTTCCATTGTTTTGGTTTCTACATGAATGTAGTTTGTTAATCCAGCACTTTTTATATTGTTTTCGGCAATGTGTATAGCTCGGAAAGATTGGTCTCCTCCATAAATATGATGATAAAAGGGACGTTCCTGACTGTCATCGTTGTATATTTCATTAAATAATTCCTCGTCAAAATCGAGCCAGCGCTCGAATCCAAATTGATGCCGATAAACTCCCGGGGCTATATTTAAGGCAATTAAGGCAGCCTCAATTAATAAAGTGCCCGATCCACACATCGGATCAATAAAATCGCTTTCGCCATGCCATCCTGACAAAAGAATCATTCCGGCTGCTAGTGCTTCATTTAGCGGTGCTTCGGTTTGTTCGCTTCTATAACCACGTTTATGAAGTGACTCTCCAGAGCTATCCAAAGACAACGTGCAAGTTTGTTGCGCAATATGGATATTCAGATACAAACCTGGTTCCTTGATATCCACCGATGGCCGCTGATGATAGCGTTCTTGAAAATAATCTACGATGGCATCCTTTACCCGATGGGAGACGAACTGGGAATGATGAAAATGATCGGAATAAACTGTAGAATCGATTGCAAAAGTAGTTTCTAATGTCATGTATTCATTCCACGGAATGGCTTTGACAGCATCGTAAATTTGATTGTGATTCTCAGCTTTAAAGGTGGCGATAGGAACTAAAATACGAGATGCTGTTCGTAGCCAGAAGTTTGCTTTATACAACAATGATTTATTGACAGAGCATCGTACAGCACGCCGTTGAATTTCAATATTGTTGGCTCCTAAATTGGTTAGCTCGCGGGCCAGTACTTCTTCGAGTCCCTGAAATGTTTTTACGATAATGTCAAATTGTTTAGGTAGCATTCAGTATAATTTATGATACAGATGATTGAGTTGTTTGTAACGACTTTATTTTTTATTTTTTATTTTTTATCTGTTTTCTTCTGGTTTTCGAGGTTGAATTTGAATTTGGCATTGAGTTCTGAGCCAGAGTAAAGTCAAGTTGCTTCTTTTCTAAATTGGCCCTGGCAACTTCTACCGTAATAGGATCTCCAAGTTGGAATTTCTTATTGTAATGATGACCTACAAGGCAATAGTTTTTTTCGTCAAAGATATAATAATCATCAGCTAAATCCCGAATCGGGATCATTCCTTCGCATTTGTTTTCATTGAGTTCCACATAAATTCCCCATTCACTCACTCCAGATATAACACCTTCGAAAGATTGACCTAATTTTTCACTCATAAATTCTACCTGTTTGTATTTAATGGATGCCCTTTCCGCATTAGCAGCGAGTTGCTCCATGTCAGAACTGTGTTTACAACGGTCTTCCCATTCGGTTTTATTCACCGAAATGCCGTTAGCAGCATATCGCGTTAATAAGCGATGCACCATCATGTCTGGATAACGACGAATAGGGGAGGTGAAATGAGTGTAATAATCAAATGCTAAGCCGTAATGACCAATATTTTCTGTGCTATAAATCGCTTTTGCCATTGAACGGACAGCAAGGGTTTCAATTAGATTCTGTTCCTTTTTTCCTTGAACTTCATCTAATAAATGATTGATACATGAGGATACCTCGTTTTTTTTACCCGTAGTTTTTAATTTATATCCAAAACGACGGATAAACTGAGAAAAATTATTGAGTTTTTCAGGATTCGGCACATCGTGAATCCGGTATACAAAAGTTTTGGCCTTTTTCCCTTTTCCAGGTTTGCCAATGTGCGCTGCAACTGTTTTGTTTGCCAGAAGCATAAATTCTTCTACCAGCTTGTTTGAGTCTTTGGCTTCTTTAAAAAATACACTTAAGGGCTTACCTTTTCCATCAATTTCAAAACGCACTTCAACTCGGTCAAAAGCAATGGCTCCTGCTTGGAAACGTCTTTCACGTAATTTTTTCGCTAATTCATTGAGCGTTTGTAGTTCGTCTTTGAAATTTCCTTCTCCTGTTTCAAGGATTGTCTGAGCTTCTTCATATGTAAAACGACGATCCGACCGAATCACCGTACGGGCAATTGTATATTCTTTAACATTGGCATTATCATCCATTTGGACCAACACTGAATAGCAAAGTTTTTCTTCATTGGGACGTAGTGAGCACAACTCGTTCGACAATCTTTCTGGGAGCATTGGAATAGTTCTGTCTACCAGGTAGATGGATGTTGCACGATTCTCGGCTTCCTTATCGATTAAGGTCTGAGGCTTGACGTAATGGGTAACGTCTGCAATGTGTATGCCGACTTCCCACAGTTCATTTGGTAATTTTCGTAAAGAAAGAGCATCGTCAAAATCTTTTGCATCTTTTGGGTCAATGGTGAATGTAGTGATATCACGACAGTCAATCCGGCGGGCAATTTCTTCCGGTGTTATTTCTGCTTCAATTTTTTCTGCCTCCTTTTCAACTGCTTCTGGATAACGATAAGGCAATCCAAATTCTGCTAAAATGGAATTCATTTCAGTGTTAGTTTCGCCTGTATTGCCTAAAATGTCCACTACTTCTCCTACAGGGTTTTTGTCTTTTGGATCCCAATGTAATAATTTAACAACGGCTTTCTGTCCATCTTTTCCTCCTTTAAGTTTGTCCGCCGGAATAAAAATATCATTCGAAAGGTATTTTTTATCGACTATTAAAAAAGCGTAAGGCCCATTCAAATCAAGCTTTCCTACAAAAATTTCTTTAGCCCGTTTTAAGATACCAGTGACTTCAGCTTCCGGCTGACGTCCTTTCCGCCCTGCATAAAGAAATGCTTGAACATAATCTTTATCCATTGCCCGGTTAAGATTACGCTCGGCAATAAAAATAGGAGCTCCTCCGTCATCGGGAATTAAATAAGTTTTGCGAGAAGTACGATCTATGGTTCCGGTAATATTCCCACTACGCACATTAAGACGAAATTTCCCCCTCTCAATTTCAATCAAAACACCATTTTCAGTTAACTCTGACAACAACTCCGATGCCAACAATTTTAATGGATTTGTTTTAAGTCCTAGAATATGAGATACTTGTTTGTAATTGAAACTACGATTGGGGTCTTGATTGAACAAATGAGAGATAGCACGTTTGATATCCGCTTTTCTGATGCGTCCTTCTGTGTCAAGTGGTTGTTTTTTCATTTAAGAATAAAATTAGGTTGCCTATAGTCGAATAACGCAAGCACGTTTCTTTTTCAAAGATACAGCTTATTTGGTCGATTTTCTACAACAATTTCAAATCTTTTGGGCTGATCATTCCTAATGGCAATAAAAAAGCCACTCTTGTTGAGGAGCGGCTTTGGGTATTTTTAGTTGACAAAGAAACTTATTTCTTTTTGTTTTCCAAATGTTTTTGGTAGCGGTTCATGAATTTGTCCACGCGCCCTGCAGTATCCACCAGTTTTTGTTTCCCTGTGTAGAATGGGTGTGATGAACTTGAAATTTCAAGTTTTACCAAAGGATAAGTTACCCCGTCAATTTCAACGGTTTCTTTCGTAGCAATAGTTGAACGGGTAATAAATGTATCACCATTCGACAGATCTCTGAATGCTACGGGTCGATAGCTTGTTGGATGAATGCCTTCTTTCATTGTGATCGTTATAATTAAAAGATTATTTCTCGATTTGACTTGCAAAGATACATATTCATTTTGAAATGGGAAAATTATTATTAAAATGTTGTTGAATAGAGATTGACTCTAAGACAACTTACTGGTATGTGTTATCTAATAAGATAGGTTTATAACGACCATTTCAGATTGAGTTCCTATTCTGTATTGTGGGCCCCAGATGCCTAATCCTGACGAAACATAATAATGTGTACTGCCTATTTTTTTATATCCGTATTGTACTTCGAACATTTTTTTGACAAAAAGGTTTCCCGGGAAAAACTGGCCTTCATGAGTGTGTCCTGATATTTGTAAGTCAATTCCATTGCGTTGGGCATTTTTTAGGTTGTAGGGTTGATGATCTAACAAAATTTTTGGAAAATCAGGATTCAGTCCTTTTACTAAAGTGGACAAAGCTTTCCGGTGCCTATTCATCCTGTCATCTCGACCAATTAAATAAAAAGCATCGTTAATTAATACTGTAGAGTCAATAAGCATTTGGATACCGGCTTTTTGCAAATATTCGGACGTGGCTTTTGTCGTTTCTGCATAATGTTCATGATTCCCATTAATAGCGTAAATGCCTAAAGGTGCCTTTAGTTGCTTTAATTCTTCTTCCATGTTTTGCCGGATGATCGGTTTTATGGAGCGATCTGAGACGTCGCCTGCCATTAAGATTATATCTGGTTCTTCTGCATTAATCATATCTACATAACGTTGTAGTTTCTTCTTCCTGATAGAAAAACCAAGATGGATATCACTGACAGCAACAATTTTTAGATCTTTGTATTGCTTCGACTTGTCAGTCTCCAGATTTAATCTTACTATTTTAGGATGATTAAAACGATAATTACCAATAAGCAGGAGAACTGCAATTAATGCAAAACTGAATATCAGCCATTCATATCGATATGGAAGGAGTCCGTGAGGAGCAAAGTGAATTATGTCGTTGAACAAGCGAATAATATCCGCAAAAAGGAATGAACAGAACAAGTATATGGCAATAATGAGATAGGTATTGCCTATGAAAGAAATAGCTGATGCTAATCTAATAGGTATTTTATGCCCGATAAACAGCGATAATAAGAAAAAACTGAAAAATAAGATGTTTGTTCCTATGTATATATATTGGAATAAATGCTTTTCAGGCAACACTTGAGAGCCTCTCCAGATAATATATGCAATGATAGATAGGAAAACTATCGGGAAAATAGTAGTGATTCTACGCTTCATTTGTTTTTAGTTTATTGATTCAATTCGCATTGAATATGTCTGTTTTATATATCTTGATGCATGAGATGTTTGCATTATGATTCAACATCATGTCCTCAATTAAGAAACAAAAGTACGCTTTTTCATTAACTGTTCGATTTTGAAAGGTAATCAATTTTTGATTGTTACTACTTTATTCAATCTCTTAAGATTTTATGATTTATGAATATTGAATAGAAAGGGTTTGTTTTAACGTATATTTTTTGCAGGCTTTCCGTAAAGATTTTAGCGAAAAGGGGGGAAAAAGGGAATGCTGAGGACAAGACATTGGTTTTTTTTCTATTTTTTGTCTCGTCCTGAAATAGCGTTACACAAAAAGCGTAAAATAATGGAAGAAATTAAGAATCAGTATGTAAAGCACACTCAAAAGGATTATAGCATGTCCTTAAAATTATCGATTATTTCAGAGATAGAACGAGGAGATATCTCAGTCACATCAGCTACGAAGAAATATGGTATACAGGGAAGATCCACAGTTGTTGGTTGGCTCAGAAAATATGGTACCTTTGATTGGGAAAATCAAACGCCGAGTAATATGCCAAAAAGTAAAGATCAAAAGATCCTTGAATTAGAACAAAAGATCAAGGTTTTAGAAAAGCAAAAGGCATTTCTAGAAAAACAGGCAGAGCAATCTGATATGAAAGCAGCTTTCTTTGACATGATGGTTGATATGGCAGAAAAAGAGTACAATATCTCTATCCGAAAAAACTCTTTACCCGAACAGTCGACCGATTCAGCCAAGAAAACAAAGTGAGCAAAACCTCCACCTGTGGATTGCTCGGGGTAAGTAGACAGGTTTATTATCGTTATTGTAGGTCAAAACAGAAGAAACAGGACAAGGCAGAGCAAGTATTAACAATGGTTCGTCCCATACGGAAAAATATGCCCCGAATAGGATTCAGGAAGTTATATTATCTTCTTTATGAACCATTAATAGAATTACATGTTGGCCGTGACAAGTTTCTATCTATACTAAAGGCTAATCAGATGTTGATTAAACCAAAGAGAAATTATCGTATAACCACAGACTCCCACCATCGTTTTAGAAAGCACAAGAATTTGGTGGCAGATATAGAACTGACCCATCCCGAACAGGTTTGGGTATCGGATATAACTTATATCGGGGGCAGGGACAGGAACTGTTATCTGGCATTAGTTACAGATGCATATTCCAAAAAGATCATGGGTTATGATGTTTCTAATAGTTTGTCCACTGAAGGTTCTTTGAGAGCATTAAACATGGCCATTAAACAAAAAAAATATAAAAACAAACTGATCCATCATTCGGATAGAGGATTACAGTATTGCAGTAACGATTATCAAAATGTATTGAAAAAGAAAAAGATTATACCAAGTATGACTGAGCATTATGACCCTTATGCCAATGCGATAGCTGAGAGGGTAAATGGGATATTAAAACAGGAGTTTTTTCTGGAGGATTATCTGGTAGATATCAAAACAATGAAATTATTGGTAGAAGATGCTGTTCATATTTACAATACACAAAGGCCACACTGGTCGTGTTACATGAAAACACCTGAACAGATGCACTGCCAAAAAGAAATAAAAATTAGAAATTATAAAAAGCAAAACCTTATCAAGGCTAGCCTTGATAAGGTTTGATAAAAAGAGTATTTTTGTTCAATAAACCTGTAACGGTTTTTTAGGACTAGTCATTTTGAGAGAGGAATTTGATTATTCAGGATGGATAATCATGATATGGGAGGGTATTTTGGATGTATTTTGGCCTTATTTTTTCATTTAGGGCAGAGTCCGGTGGATAAATGGGGGAAAAATATATTCTTATATTTCAGTTTGTTGTATGTTTTTTGAGGGAAAATAGGATAAAAAAGGGGGATAAATTTGGAATGGGAATAAAAAAGGGCTTATCTTTGCAGCCGCTTTGCCAGGGGACATGAGAGTTCCTGATCAGGGGGGCGGAAAAAAAGAGCACAAGATATTTTGCAGACCGAAAAAAAGCAGTATCTTTGCAGTCCGTTTCGCCAGGGCAGGCGGGCGAGCGATCTTTGGAAGAATGAACAACAAATGTAGTATACAAGGAAAGGTTAGAAAAGAGCTAACCGTCAAGAGCCAAAACAGGGGGTTTGTATTTCGGTTAGAGACCGGGGTACAGGCAAAATAAAAAGGAGACATCCTGAGCAGAACAAGTTTTTTCAGCGCGAGCAGAAAAGACAGAAAGAACAAAAGAGATTAATACAATGAAGAGTTTGATCCTGGCTCAGGATGAACGCTAGCGACAGGCTTAACACATGCAAGTCGAGGGGCAGCACAGGTAGCAATACTGGGTGGCGACCGGCGCACGGGTGCGTAACGCGTATGCAACCTGCCTATAAGAGGGGGATAGCCTTCTGAAAGGAAGATTAACACCGCATAAGACAAAGAAACCGCATGGTTTTTTTGTTAAATATTCATAGCTTATAGATGGGCATGCGTCTGATTAGATAGTTGGGAGGGTAACGGCCTACCAAGTCAACGATCAGTAGGGGTTCTGAGAGGAAGGTCCCCCACACCGGAACTGAGACA
The DNA here is from genome assembly GCF_014192515.1 of Microbacter margulisiae. Taxonomy (NCBI): domain Bacteria; kingdom Pseudomonadati; phylum Bacteroidota; class Bacteroidia; order Bacteroidales; family Porphyromonadaceae; genus Microbacter; species Microbacter margulisiae. The sequence continues at coordinate 276,116 of NZ_JACHYB010000002.1, read as the reverse complement.
CGGTCCGGACTCCTACGGGAGGCAGCAGTGAGGAATATTGGTCAATGGGTGAGAACCTGAACCAGCCAAGTCGCGTGAAGGAAGAATGTCTTATGGATTGTAAACTTCTTTTGCAGGAGAATAAAGTGGGATACGAGTTATCCCTTTGTAGGTATCCTGCGAATAAGGATCGGCTAACTCCGTGCCAGCAGCCGCGGTAATACGGAGGATCCGAGCGTTATCCGGATTTATTGGGTTTAAAGGGTGCGTAGGCGGTTTGTTAAGTCAGTGGTGAAAGGTTTGCGCTTAACGTAGACATTGCCATTGAAACTGGCAGACTTGAGTACAAATGAGGTAGGCGGAATGTGTTGTGTAGCGGTGAAATGCATAGATATGACACAGAACACCAATTGCGAAGGCAGCTTACTGGGATGTAACTGACGCTGATGCACGAAAGCGTGGGGATCAAACAGGATTAGATACCCTGGTAGTCCACGCAGTAAACGATGATTACTAGCTGTTAGCGATAGAATGTTAGTGGCTAAGCGAAAGCGATAAGTAATCCACCTGGGGAGTACGACCGCAAGGTTGAAACTCAAAGGAATTGACGGGGGCCCGCACAAGCGGAGGAACATGTGGTTTAATTCGATGATACGCGAGGAACCTTACCCGGGCTTGAAATGTACCCGAATAGACTGGAAACAGTTTAGCCAGCAATGGCGGGTATGTAGGTGCTGCATGGTTGTCGTCAGCTCGTGCCGTGAGGTGTCGGCTTAAGTGCCATAACGAGCGCAACCCTTATTGATAGTTACTAGCAGGTAAAGCTGAGGACTCTATTGAGACTGCCACCGTAAGGTGCGAGGAAGGTGGGGATGACGTCAAATCAGCACGGCCCTTACGTCCGGGGCGACACACGTGTTACAATGGATGGTACAGAGGGGAGCTACTTAGTGATAAGATGCCAATCTCAAAAACCATTCGTAGTTCGGATCGGAGTCTGCAACTCGACTCCGTGAAGCTGGATTCGCTAGTAATCGCGCATCAGCCATGGCGCGGTGAATACGTTCCCGGGCCTTGTACACACCGCCCGTCAAGCCATGGGAGTTGGGGGTGCCTAAAGATTGTGACCGCAAGGAACGATTAAGGGCAAAACCAGTGACTGGGGCTAAGTCGTAACAAGGTAGCCGTACCGGAAGGTGTGGCTGGAACACCTCCTTTCTGGAGAGATGTCTCTGAAACCCTTGAAAGAGGCACAAGACAAAGGTTAGGTCAAGACAGCCTGACTTGTGTACTGCAAAAGTTGTTTTTCATGATAAAAGCTGCGGAAAGAGAAAAGATGCAGCACGGATCCTCAAGGCAGGGGGAAAGAACAGTCCTATAGCTCAGTTGGTTAGAGCGCTACACTGATAATGTAGAGGTCGGCAGTTCAACTCTGCCTGGGACTACAAAAAAACAATTGGCAATGGACAGTGACAATTGGCGAAGGACGAGTCAAATAGTCAGGAGCATAAACAGTCAGGTATAATTGTCAATTATCAATTATGAATTGTATAGCATAAGGGGGATTAGCTCAGCTGGCTAGAGCATCTGCCTTGCACGCAGAGGGTCAACGGTTCGAATCCGTTATTCTCCACAAAAAGGGGACAACCAGGGGAGGTTGTTTGGCATGGGCAGGGAGCAATGCAAAGCCAGTATGGCAGGCACAGGATTGATGAGCAATTAAGAAAAAGCAGGAGCATGCTGGAATCCTCCCGGTAAAGAGCAAGCAACCCGAGCGCGGGAAGCGGAAGAGACAAGGGACAAAAGATGAAAGAAGGAGTAACATGACCACAAGGGGTCTGCACGGTAATAAACCCAGAGCGGGTTTGAGCAGTGCGCACGGTTCGAATCCGTATCACTCCACGCAAGGCGTAGAGCCAGAAGGCAACGCCGTAAGGTCTTTGACATATTGAAAAACAAGAGAGAAACGAGTAAAGTAAGGCGAAGGGTGAAAGTAGTGATACTGAGCTTAACGCAAAAGAAACAAATGAGATGTATTTTTCTGGCAACAGGGAGATACGTTTTAGACAAAAAGTAAGCAAGAGCGCAGGGTGGATGCCTTGGCTCTCGGAGGCGAAGAAGGACGTGATAAGCTGCGAAAAGCTGCGGGGAGGTGCAAATAACCGGTGATCCGCAGATGTCCGAATGGGGCAACCCATCCCGTTGAAGGCGGGATACTCGGCGAAAAGCCGGGGGCGAACGCAGGGAACTGAAACATCTTAGTACCTGTAGGAGGAGAAAACAAAAGTGATTGCGCAAGTAGTGGCGAGCGAACGCGCAGGAGCCCAAACCAAGAGTGTTTTGGCATTTTTGGGGTAATAGGACCTCGATATATAATTATAAACAGAATCAGAACCGTAATGGAAAATTGGACCAGAGGGGGTGAAAGTCCCGTATGAGTAAAGTTTATAAGAGTTAGGGGTATCCTGAGTAGCGCGGGACACGAGAAATCCTGTGTGAATTAGGCGGGACCATCCGCTAAGGCTAAATACTCCCGAGAGACCGATAGCGAACAAGTACTGTGAAGGAAAGGTGAAAAGCACCTCGAATAGAGGAGTGAAAAAGAACCTGAAACCGTGCGCTTACAAGCGGTCGGAGCATATATAATATGTGACGGCGTGCCTATTGCATAATGAACCTACGAGTTACTTTCACCGGCAAGGTTAACCCCGTCACGGGGGGAGCCGAAGCGAAAGCGAGTCTGAAAAGGGCGTTAAGTCGGTGGGAGTAGACGCGAAACCAAGTGATCTACCCTTGAGCAGGTTGAAGTCCCGGTAACACGAGATGGAGGACCGCACCGGTGAGCGTTGAAAAGCTTTCGGATGACTTGAGGGTAGGGGTGAAAGGCTAATCAAACTTGGAGATAGCTCGTACTCCCCGAAATGCATTTAGGTGCAGCCTTGAGAAAGTTTATAAGAGGTAGAGCGACTGATTGGATGCGAGGGTTTCACCGCCTATCAAGTCCAGATAAACTCCGAATGCTTATAAATGATTTTCAGGAGTGAGGGTGTGGGTGCTAAGGTCCACATCCGAGAGGAGAAGAATCCGGACCAACCGCTAAGGTCCCCAAATAGATGCTAAGTTGAACTAACGAAGTCAGACCGCAGAGACAGCTAGGATGTTGGCTTGGAAGCAGCCATTCATTTAAAGAGTGCGTAACAGCTCACTAGTCGAGCGGTCAGGCATGGATAATAATCGGGCATAAAGCATCTTACCGAAGCGATGGTCTCATATGGTAAACATATGAGAGGTAGGGGAGCATTCCTGGACAGCGTTGAAGATATTCCGTAAGGGGTGTTGGAGCGCCAGGAAAAGCAGATGTAGGTATAAGTAACGATAAAGAGAGTGAGAAACTCTCTCGCCGAAAGACTGAGGGTTCCTGAACAACGTTAATCGGATCAGGGTCAGTCGGGGCCTAAGGTGTACCTTTTTAAGAGGGGAGCCGATGGAAGAACCGGTTAATATTCCGGTACTACCTTATAGAGAGAAGTGGGGACGGAGAAGTGACAATCCGGCGTCCTGACGGAATAGGGCGTTAAAGGGGGTAGATGTTGAGAATGGCAGGCAAATCCGTCATTTGAGTCGAACCTGACAGTACAGAGAGCCTTCGGGTGATCTGAAAAGGATGTAAACAGGCTTCCAAGAAAAGCCGCTATCGTTAATTTATAAGGTACCCGTACTCTAAACGGACACACGTGGTCAAGTAGAGCATACTGAGGCGCTCGAGTGAATCACAGCTAAGGAACTAGGCAAAATAGTCCCGTAACTTCGGGAAAAGGGACGCCATCTGAATAAGGTGGCCGCAGAGAAATGGCCCAGGCGACTGTTTAACAAAAACAAAGGGCTTTGCAAAATCGAGAGATGAAGTATAAGGCCTGACACCTGCCCGGTGCTGGAAGGTTAAGAGGAGAAGTCAACCGCAAGGCGAAGCTTTGAATTGAAGCCCCAGTAAACGGCGGCCGTAACTATAACGGTCCTAAGGTAGCGAAATTCCTTGTCGGGTAAGTTCCGACCTGCACGAATGGTGTAACGATCTGGGTACTGTCTCAGCTGTGAGCTCGGTGAAATTGTAGTATCGGTGAAGATGCCGATTACCCGCAACGGGACGGAAAGACCCCGTGAACCTTTACTGCAACTTTACATTGAATTTGGGTAATTAATGTGTAGGATAGGCCGGAGACTGTGAGTCAGGCACGCTAGTGTTTGAGGAGTCGACGTTGAAATACGGCCCTTTGATTATTTGAGTTCTAATTCCCTGTTAAGGGGAGACAGTGTATGGTGGGTAGTTTGACTGGGGTGGTCGCCTCCAAAAGCGTAACGGAGGCTTCCAAAGGTGCGCTCAGTCCGATTGGTAACCGGACGAAGAGTGTAATGGCACAAGCGCGCTTGACTGAGAGACCGACAAGTCGACCAGGTAGGAAACTAGGGCATAGTGATCCGGTGGTTCCGTATGGAAGGGCCATCGCTCAAAGGATAAAAGGTACTCCGGGGATAACAGGCTGATCATTCCCAAGAGCTCAAATCGACGGAATGGTTTGGCACCTCGATGTCGGCTCGTCACATCCCGGGGCTGGAGAAGGTCCCAAGGGTTGGGCTGTTCGCCCATTAAAGTGGCACGCGAGCTGGGTTCAGAACGTCGTGAGACAGTTCGGTCCCTATCTGTTGTGGGCGTAGGAGATTTGCGAGGATCCGGCACTAGTACGAGAGGACCGTGTTGGACGAACCTACGGTTTACCGGTTGTTCCGCCAGGGGCACTGCCGGGTATCCGCGTTCGGGCAGGATAAGCGCTGAAAGCATCTAAGCGCGAAACCAACCTCAAGATAAGATCTCCATGAGGGCCGTTGAAGACGACGACGTAGATAGGCTGCAGGTGTAAAGGCAGTAATGTCAAAGCCAAGCAGTACTAATTGCCCGAAACTTTTTGTAAGTTTGTAGCTACCCAGTCAGGTAGCAAGGTGTAAGGTTCAGTAGTGCTATTGGAGCCGTTGCCAACTTTAGGGTATTTTCTTTCTTGTTTTTTGGTAAGTCATACAAAATATATTGGCAGCCTCAGGTAAAGATAAGCCGGAGGGCCAGAAGATTTAGGTGGCTATAGCGCTGGGGATCCACCTCTTCCCATTCCGAACAGAGAAGTTAAGCCCAACCACGCCGATGGTACTGCCCACAAGGTGGGAGAGTAGGTAGCCGCCACTTTTTAAGAGAGCTTCATTTGATCACAAATGAGGCTCTCTTTTTTTTTCCATAACAACCTCACTCCCCTGTTCAAAATGCTGACGCTAATTTATGAAACTGAATAATTATTTTTTTTTAGAATATCAATGGGGAAATGATTTCTCTAATGTCATACTTAAAGTGTATTTTTGTTTAGTTTATTATGACGTTTGACCTTTTATTCGAGAATAATGTAACTCTTTCATTTTCTCAGTATTTGAAATTTTTGATATTGTTCTTGAATTATTTTTCGTGTACGAACCCGGATTGAATTTGTGTTGATAATTGAATATTTTCTATTTTAAAATTGAAATCATGATTAAGAAGTTATTGCTAGGAGTGATGTTGGTGTTTTCGTTCCAGATTATGTTTGGACAGAATCAACATGTGGATATTGTTGTTGCTACCGATGGAAGTGGCCAGTTTGCCACTATACAAGCCGCCATTAATTCTGTTAGAGATTACAAGGCGAAACGAACCGTTATTTTGATTAAAAACGGCGTCTATCATGAAAAACTTATTATTCCTACCTGGAAGACTAATATAACCCTTTTAGGCGAATCGGAAGACAGTACTATTATCACTTATGGGGATTATGCATCCTTGAATAATATGGGAACCTTTAGAACATATACCTGCTTGGTTCAAGGGAACGGATTTCATGCCCAAAACCTGACCTTTGAAAATAGTGCAGGGCGAGTGGGACAAGCTGTGGCGTTGCATGTGGAAGCAGATTGCACAGAAATCATCCATTGTAAATTACTAGGGAATCAGGATACTTTATTCACCGGAAACCAAAATAGTCGACAATTTTATAAGGATTGTTATATAGAAGGAACAACTGACTTTATATTTGGTCCAGCTACCGCATGGTTTCAGAATTGTGTTATTTGTAGTAAAATGAATTCCTATGTGACTGCTGCATCAACTCCTGAAAATAAACGGTATGGGTATGTTTTTGATCATTGTAATCTGGTTGCCAAGAAGGGTGTGACAAAAGTTTTTTTAGGAAGGCCATGGAGACCTTATGCCTCTGTAATTTATATGAATTGTTATCTGGGAGCGCAAATACGACCGGATGGATGGAATAATTGGAGTAATATTGAAAACGAAAAAACAGCACGTTTTGCTGAATATCATAATAATGGTCCAGGAGCAGATTTGCAGTACCGTGTGCCGTGGAGCCACCAACTATCTAAAATACAAGCTAATAAAGTAATAATAAAAAGTGTATTTGCTGGTACTTCAGTTTGGATTCCAGAATAAATAGAGGTTGTAGTTCAATTATTATAAACAAAATTCATTCAGCAATCATAGTATTAATTATGAAAAGATTACTTTCCTTATTGTTGGGTTTGGGAACTGTTTTTGTGTTTCTTGCAGCTAAACCACTTCCTAAGAATTACCTAGGTTGGGCTGTGCATGTTGCTCAATCTGATATGAAGCGGAATCCTGAATTGTGGATGGTTGATTTTAATAGAGTGCCCAAATGGGATTATTGTCAAGGTTTAATGTCCTCAGCTTTATTGAAATTATATAATCAAACGTATGACACATTGTTTTATAACTATGTCAAACGATTTGCAGACCTTATGATAGATTCCACAGGAGTTATTCGTTCGTATAAAATAACTGATTTTAGCCTGGATAGGGTCAATGGAGGCAAGTTTCTTATAACTCTGTATCAGCGAACGCATGACCCTAAATATCTAAAAGCTATTAAGACGCTTCATTCACAGCTACTTTGCCAACCAAGAACTCTGGATGGAGGATTCTGGCATAAAGCTATTTATCCGCATCAAATGTGGCTTGATGGATCGTATATGGCTTCTCCTTTTTTAGCGCAGTATGGAAGTGTTTTCCTTGATATAACGGCTACTTCCGATGCCATTCATCAATTGTTAGTTATGGCAAAGCATACGTATGATCCCAAAACAGGTCTATATTATCATGCTTGGGATGAAAGCCATCAGCAACTTTGGGCTAATAAGACGACTGGGCAATCTCCTAACTTTTGGAGTAGAAGTATGGGCTGGTATATGATGGCTTTAGTTGATGTTCTTGACTATGTTCCTGCTAATAATCCTAACCGCAAGGACTTGATTGCTATTTTTCAAAATCTATCAAAGACTTTACTGAAATATCAAGATCCCCAAACTGGACTTTGGTACCAGGTGACTGATAGCATAGGAACGAAAGGAAATTATTTAGAAAGTTCCTCTACTGCGATGTTTATGTATGCGATCACTAAAGGTGTTAATAAGGGCTATTTAAGTAGGCATTATCTGTCGATATCTCGAACGACATTTGATCGATTTATACATAGCGCTGTTGTCATTGATGCCAATGGTTCTTATAATATTACAAAAGCGTGTGCTGTTGCTGGACTAGGAGGACACCCTTATAGGGATGGGTCATACTCCTATTATATTCATACTCCACAACGGAACAATGACCCAAAAGTTATTGGTCCTTTTATGATGTGGTGTTGCGAATTGTCTAAAGCAAATCAATAGTTTATGGCCTTATTAATCTAATTATTTCATTCGATGAAAAAGAATATTCTCCCTTTTTTGTTTGCTTTTTTTGTGTTATTACCGATGTTGGCAGCAAAAAAGACCAGGCTGCATACACTGGGTGATTCTACTATGGAACAACAAAACCCTAATGTAAAGGACCAGCGCGGTTGGGTACAAATGCTTCAGAGTTTTTTTACTGACGATTTAACAGTAATTGATCCAGCCAAATCGGGAACAAGTTCTAAGTCTTATTATGAAGGAGGCTTTTGGAGTAGGGCTAAAAAGAATATTCGTCCGGGAGATTATGTATTAATACAATTTGCACATAATGACGAGAAGGATAATGGCAAAGAAAGTGAAATAGGAACTGCACCAACTGACTCGTTCCGTATTTATCTTACCCGTTATGTTAAAGAAGTTCAAAAGCTTGGAGCAATTCCGGTTCTTTGTACTCCTATTGTAAGAAACATGTTTGGTAAAGACGGAAGGTTAAGTCGTAGAGGGAAACATGATTTAGGTGAAATATATAAGCAAGAAGTAGATCCTTTATTTGATTCAAATGACACATTTACGTATAATTATCCAGCAAATATGAAATTGATTGCCCGAGAATTAAGATGTCCATTAATTGATATGACAGCTTTAACAGCCAAATTAATTAATTCTTTAGGATATTCCAAAGCCCACAAACTTATTTATACCGTTGGTGATAATACCCATTTAGGAGCAAATGGAGCTCTGTTATTTTCTAAACTCTTTATCAATGCATTGCAACATCAACATATACTTTTTGAATATTTGCGTCCTGAAAAAAGGTTAATTACTGATCCTCCATCAATCGATATGAACGATTTATTTATAGGAACCGAAAGTAAGCAAATTTTTGATGTGGGTTATGTAGGGAAAACAGCTAAAAATAAAGTAAAAATTATTGTCAGTGTGTCCAAAGGGTTTAAATTGTCAATATTACCAGACAGCCTTTACTCTGATACTCTAGTTTTGGACTGCCATGCTTCAGCTTTGAGCAATATGTTTAAAGTATACCTAATGACTATTCCTCAAAAAGTTGGCAACTTAAATGGACAAATCAAAATCACTTCCTCAGATGGTGAGACCAATGTTATTCCAGTTACAGCTAATGTTATGAATGTTTTTAATAACCAACCATTTGAGGTGATGTATAAACTTTCCGGAAGTTTCAAGGCTGACGCCAAAGGTCCGGTTTCAGCATTCGATGAACAATGGGAAGGGTTAGAGATGCAGAATTATGCTATTCCAGCTAATGCCGATGAAGTTTATATGCATGCTAAAGTGCAAAAAAATAATATAACAGGAGGAGTATGGCCTGATAATGAGATTGATGTTGTTTATTCCAGGTATATACAGTTTGGATTTAAAGCTTCTGGAGATGCATCTGCTTATGCAAAGTCTATCGAATTGAATATAGGAGGAGGCGTAAATTTCAGAATAGTGGGTTCGCAGGCAAAAGATTTTAGTAATCCCTTTACGATTGGAGAAGTAGCAAATGTACAGTCAGTCGCGATGAATAAATATCATTTTCCTCTTAATCAATTGGTAAATTCAGGAAAAACTCTATATGTCCGTATTTACCCATGGGGGAATAAGCATATTAAAAATCAAAATCTTTCTCTGTATAATATTGCAATAAGAGGTATTTGCCAGAAAGAATAAGAATCTGATTGTATAGCATGGTTGCATATAATATTCTAAGTTAAGAAATGAAGAGGTGATTGATTTTAATTTGTGAAAATTATTGATATCAGTTCGTATTTGTGGTTTATCTTTTTTTTAATATAGGATCATACATAATAAGAAAAACCTCCCAGATGCTTTTTGATTTTTAAATATCGAAAGGTTTTGCTGTTCTATAAAAACGTGTCTTTTATGTAATTTCCTAAATAAAAAAATCAAAATGAGATATTTAAGTATTGCCGTAATCGGATGTATTTTTATTTTGTGCAGACAAGTTTTGGATGCGCAACAACCAATTCCTCAAGATACCACATTTAATGTATGCCGGGTTTACAGACAAATAAAAAAAGAGTTTCCATTTGCTGTTCCGTCAAAAGATATTGTCCCTAAGAATGTAAAAGCTGTTCGAAATATTATTTACGCTACCTTGCCAAATACTCCCTTTGGGAAACGGTACCTACATCTTGATGTATTTTACCCTAAGAAATCAGGAAAATATCCTGCCCTTATCATGGTACATGGAGGAGGATGGAGGTCGGGGACTAGATCTTTACAGGTTCCAATGGCCGAGATGATTGCAAAAAAAGGTTTTGTCACCGTGTCTGTGGAGTATCAGCTTTCGTTGGAGGCTAAGTATCCTGCAGCCGTTTACAATATCAAAGCGGCGATTCGTTGGATGCGAGCACATGCAAAAGAATATCATATTGATCCGACTCGGATTGCTATCTCTGGCTGTTCGTCTGGCGGACAACTTGCGATGTTGGTTGGAATGACCAATGGCGAGAGAAAATTTGAAGGAAATATGGGAAATCCTCAATACTCAAGTTCAGTTCAAGCGATTATAGATGTCGACGGTGTAGTTGATTTTTTAGCTCCTGGTTCATTAAACCTGAAAAGGGAGCCTGACTCACCAGATGTTTTTTGGCTTGGAGGTTCTTTTGATCAAAAACCGGAGATTTGGAAAGATGCCTCTTCTGTTTTCTGGACTAATAAAAATTCAGTCCCGGTTTTATTTTTAAATAGCGGTTTTCCAAGATTTCATGCAGGACAGGATGAATTAATCGGTATGATGCAAAGATGGAGAATTTATACCGAAGTACATCGGTTTAATGTACATATGCATCCCTTTTGGCTTTTCTATCCATGGGTTGATCCAACAGTGAATTATATGGCTAAGTTTTTAGACAAGATATTAAAAAGATGAGATTGTAATTCTACAAAATCTATTGTTTGTCAATGATATATAATCAATTATAGTGCAGGGGACACAGATTATTATACGTTTTGCATTACGCTTAACATAATGAATCTGTCCATTTATGTGTTTTTTGACATGAACTTTTGTAAGATAAAAATTTTAATCATTAATCTACTTACTATTATGTATCAAGTATATAAACGTTTTACTATATATTGCGTTGAGCTTTTTGATGTTGAGTTCAATGATAGCGATTTATTCACAGAAAAAAGGGATTGAATCCTGTGAAATTTTGAACATCCTTACTCAGAATCAAATAACCATTGGAAGACCAGTTACATTACAACAAAAGGCATCAAAAAGACTTACAAGACATGAAGATTGATGGCATTCACTGTGCTACTATCTTTAATGTATACTGGATATTGGTAAGGTAGCTTATCCGGTTGATACATTCAGAATCTATGGGTGATATGAAATGTTTAAGTATGCCTTACAGAAAGCTAAAAAATTAGATATGACTATCGGAGGGTGCTAATTGTGCTGACCGGAGTGAAAGTGGTGCTCCGTGGATTAAGCCCTAAAATTCTATGAAACTGTTTGTTTGAAACAAAACATAATTAAAGAACAATTGAGAATGAGATATTGGTTATATATTCTGATTTTTACATTAATGGCTACTGTTTCTTTTGTTTATGCACAAACGAATGTAACTGCAACTGTGGATACGGTCAATCGAACAACTAGTATGTCGAATGGAATCTTATCCATAACGATTAATAATAAAGGACAGGTCAATGCTTTGATATATAAAGGGAAGGATTTGGTGAATGCATCCAAAGGGGGACGTTTTTATCTTAGCTATAATGATCAAAATGGTTATCATGAACTCAGCCCGGATAAAGTTCATATACAAAAGCAAACCGATAATTATGCGGAAGTAGTTTATACCAAATCAAATGGAAATCTTATTCTTTCGCAGGGTTTCATTATGCTAAAGAATGTGAGCGGTCTGTATGGATATGTCATCGTAAAAGGCACTGTAACACCTGTTAATTTACAAGAAATGAGGATTGTTTATCGGGTTGATCCTAATAGTTTTGACTATAGTTATGTTACAAATCGCAGGTAGGGCTATCTACCTTCTGTAGCTGTAATGCAAGCAGTGAATAGTAGTCCCGTTATGAATACTACATACAAATTACTGGATGGAAGCATTTATACGAAGTATAATTGGGCTAATTATATTGTGCGTGATAGTGTTCATGGTCTTATGACAGATTCCGTGGGAATCTGAGCTATTCCAGCTAGTGGTGAATATATGAATGGCGGCCAGATGAAGCAAGAATTGACCGTTCATACTACTAATACGACTCCTCTTGTTTTACAAATGTTACAGAGACAATACTTTGAGTCATCAGCTCAAACCTATGAATCAGGTGATGAAAAAATATACGGTCCATTTTTTATTTATGTAAATTCAGGTTCAAGTTATGATGCCATGATTACTGATGCCAAAAAGCAGGTATCAATCCAGAAAGCACAATGGCCATTCCAATAGTTTCAAAATAGTTTATACCCACTAAGCAGAACGACAGTAAGTGGAAGTATCCAGCTTCCTTATGTTTTGTCTCCCAAAGGTATTCAGGTTGTCCTTGCTCAACTCGGTTCTGACATTTATAGTCAGGAAAAAGGATACATGTTTTGGCGTTTGACGGATCAAAATGGTAATTTCGAGATTTAAAACGTTCGTCAGGGAAATTATACGTTGTATGCTTATGCTACTCAGGGAGAAATTACGGATGAGTTTTCAAAAACTGATGTTTCGGTTTAAGATTCGGAAACCAACGTGGGCGGTCTTTCAAGAACCTTCTAAAAATATGGACAACAGCTTTGGATGATTAGAGAAAACGGCCGGGTTACTACTGTTTTGCGATATAGTGATACGTTGCGCGTTTATGGGTTGTGGGAGTTGCCTCCAGTCAACTTGATTTATGTTAGAGATGAGTTCTCCTGATAAAGATTGGTGGTATGCTTAACATAAAAATGGAACGTGGATAATTACTTTAATAATAAAAAGAGGACTTAATAGGTAAATGTTATTTTAGTAGCTTTGATTGACTGAAGAGCCCAATAATCCAACTGTCAATGTTTACGTGCACGGATTTGAAGTGGGGGAACATAGTTATTCGACAACGATGCAAGTATTTATGGAAGTGCAGTTTTAAACGGCGACATACTGTCGAAACGGTTACTTTCCTGCAATCAATACTTGTTCAGGGTCAAAACACAACATACAGCTAACTATGTTTACCAGGAAAAATGATTCTGATGAGTGAGAATAAATAATACAGAATTGATTAGATCGAAGTCCTTTCGGATTAATGACTAATGGTCGAATTTTTTAATTTCATATTTTGTTTATTTTATATTTTCATTGTTCTTGTGTTTGTGGTTGTGTAGATAATCTTCTCTTTATTAATGATTATGACGATATTTTGTCCTGCCATCTCCTCTTTGTAGATTGCTTGTTGTGAATATTTAACTTTTCTGTGTTGAAAAATTATCTTGAAAGTCTTGTTTAATACTAATGTATGTCTAACTTTGCAGCCATTGTCGTGCTCGAACACGGGTGTTGTGATGCATTTTGAAATTCTTGAGCGTAAGAATTTTTTCACAGAATTTAGATTGATATATAACGATTGTACTATTGAGAAATGTTAGCGGTGATTAGTTATTAACCTTTTATTTTTTGTTATTATGAGAAAAAAGTATCAGAGTTCGTTTATGCGAATCTTAGTGTTGATGGGTTTTTGTATGTGGGCAGGAATGCTATGGAGTCAAACACGCTCCATCCATGGAATCGTAAAAGATGAACATGGCACTACGGTTATCGGCGCGAGTGTTGTTGTGAAAGGAACTACGATTGGAACTGCTACTGATGTAAATGGTATGTTTTCTTTAAATGTACCTGTTTCAGCTAAAACATTGACAGTTTCGTTTATTGGGATGATAACCAAGGAGGTTCCAATCTCTGGTGATCATTTGGTTGTTGTATTGCAAGAAAATTCAGTGGCTTTGAATGAAGTGGTGGCCATTGGATATGGGACTGTCAGTAAAAAAGATTTAACCGGTTCGGTTGCTGCTGTTACTGGGAAATCTATTGCGTCTATTCCTGTTTCAAATTTAGCACAGGCTATGCAGGGAAAATTACCGGGAGTAAATATTATTTCTCAGGATGGGCGACCTGATGCTTCGGTTTCTATTCTTGTGCGTGGAGGGACTTCTATCTCGCAAAGTAATCAGCCTTTAGTTTTGATTGATGGAGTGCCTGGTTCTTTAAGTGATATTCCGACTGACCAGGTAAAGAGCATTTTTGTGCTGAAAGATGCTTCGTCTACAGCAATTTATGGGGCACGTGGTGCTAATGGTGTAATTCTTGTTACAACCAAACAAGCCGAAACAGGAAAAGCAACTGTTTCATATGATGGTTATGTGGAATTTAATACGCCGACAAAGTATTTGGCTACTTTAAATCCTTACGATTACTTGAAATATGTCTGGGCTAACGCTGCAGCTAACGGAACTGCTTATGAAACTCCATTTGAGCAGTTGTTCGGGTTAGGCTCATATACCACTAATAATTCGGGAGGAATTGAGAGCTACCGGAATATGGCAACAGATGATATTCAACGAAAAGTGTATAACAGTTCGGTTTCCATGAACCATGATATAACCATTTCCGGTGGAACTGATAAAACAAAAATACTGTTTTTTACCAATTATGTTGACAATGAGGGAATGAAGGTAAATTCCTACGATAAACATGCTACTGTATCTCTCAAAATTAATCAAAAACTATTTGATAATGTCAACGTGAGTTTAGATACACGATATACGAATAGTACGGTAGTTGATGATGAGGGAACAACAAGTGGAGAAGGTTCTACACTATCTTCGGCTTATCGTTTCCGACCTATTGCGACTTCTCATATTTTAGGTGATTTGAATGCTTTAACGGTGGGAAATGTTGAACAGTATGGAAAAAATAGTTTATGGGATACCTACAGCCCATTGGCCCGTGCGCTGGATGAAGATCCTCGTTCACTTCAACAAGGAATTGTAAGTACACTTTCTATGGACTGGAATATTATCAAAGGATTGACCTACCACTCGGATTTCACAATGAATAGTGGATGGAATCAAACGAAAGACTGGACAGGCGCTATCTATAATAATTATATTGATGATGCAACGGGGGAGAAATTATACGCAGGTGCTGTTGATTATCAAAAATCAGACAGTTGGGGTTCCCGCTGGTCAAATACACTGAACTATAAATTTAATGTTGCCAAGATTCATAAATTTGATCTTTTATTGGGTTACGAGCTTACCAATTCAGGCGGAACCGGCATGAGAATAACTGCAAACCATTTCCCTGCAAACTTTAGTGAAGCGAATGCTTTTGCTATGATTAACCAGTATGATCAGACGGCTGGAACGAGTTCTTTTTCATCATCAGTAAGTGTTCCTGAACGTATCATCTCTTACTTTGGAAGAGCAAATTATAATTTACTGGATCGCTATTTGTTGACTGTGACATTACGGGCTGACGGTTCCTCAAAATTTTCACCGATTCATCGTTGGGGCTATTTTCCTGCGGCTGCTTTTGCCTGGATCATGTCCGAAGAGTCTTTTATGAAAAATATTAACTGGTTGGATAATCTAAAACTCCGGCTTTCATACGGATCAGTAGGTAATGATGATATTAATTCCAATTTATGGTCTCAGTTATGGGCATCTGAAACAGACAGAAGATGGCAGTATGCTCTTAACCAGCAGTATCAAGAGTCTTATACCTACGCTAACTCAGCTATGGCAAACGAAAACTTGAAATGGGAGACCACTATTACGCGTGATTTTGGGGTTGACTTTGATATTCTTAAAAGTATATTATCAGGTACTGTTGATATTTATTGGAATACGACCAAAGATTTATTGATGCAGACAACTATTCCCGGTATTACCGGATTTACTTCAACGTATGCCAATATCGGTCAAACCAGTAATAAAGGGATCGAAATTTCATTGTCGAGTACAATTTTCAAAAATAAAGATTGGGACATAACTGCAAGCGGTAATATTAATTTTAATAGGAATAATGTAGACAAACTGGCTTCTAATGTAACAGGACTTTATGGAACGAATTGGGCTAGCAGCGCTACTGAACCTGTTGATGATTATATGTTAAAAGTAGGAAGTCCCGTAGGATTGGTCAGAGGATATGTGTATGACGGGTTTTATACTACCAACGATTTTACCTACGCTAATGGCGTTTATACGTTAAAACCAGGCATTCCTGATTTGAATAGCACTTTAATTAGTGTTGTGCATGGAATTCCCTCTAGTGCGCGTCCAAGTGGTCAGATTGCATACCCAGGTCTTCCTAAATTTAAAGATTTGAATCATGATGGAAAAATTGACGAAACTGATTGTACCGTTATCGGTAATATGAATCCAATTCATACAGGAGGTTTCAATATTAATGTAACGTACAAGAATATTGATTTTGGAACATATTTCAACTGGAGTTATGGCAATCAGATTTATAATGTAAATAAATTAGCAAGTTTATATGGTCCAAAAGAAGCAGGTGTTTATGAGAATAAGCTTTCTATCTTGAATAATTCATATAAGATTTATGATGTTGAGAATGGTCAATTGGTAAGTCTTACTACACCGGCTCAATTGGATGCTGCAAATGCGAATGCTAGCTTGCCATTGGCTTATGAAGAAACCGGTGTAACATCAACATTAGGAATAGAAAACGGTTCTTATCTTCGCTTAAATACATTAACAATAGGGTATTCATTCCCTAAGGCTATGATGAAAAAGGCAGGGATGGATCATCTCCGTATTTATGGTAGCATTTATAACCTACTCACCATAACAGGTTATTCGGGACTTGATCCTGAAGTAAATGCCAATATAGCTCAAAATCATAATGTTTATCCAACTCCTGGGCTGGATTGGGGTACTTATCCTCGTGCACGCTCCTTTGTTGTCGGCATGAATCTTAGTTTTTAACCATTAAAGCGAAATAATCATGAAAAAATTGATAAGTTATATTGTTGTCATTGTAGCGTGCGCTTCTTTTACACAATGCACAAGTAGTTATTTGAATACGTCATCTCCCTCCAATACAGATGATAATTTTGTAACTTCAACCCCTTCGGAAACTTTTAAAGCATTGTCTTGGTGCTATGCTAATTATCGACAAAATTGTATAATGGGAATTTATCGGTGGAATGATCCTATCGGATCCGATGCAGAAACATACCCGGAAGCCAATTCCTCGAATAATGTTAACGCTACATTGCATCCTGAAAATATGACAATTGATGCTGTAAGCGGTGGATTTAATAATCTGTATGTTACATTGGCCAGTGCAACTAAAATAGCTAATATTATCGCAGGGAAAGCGGCTTATCAAGCTGACGTTGCGGCTGGGACAACCAGCGATTGGACCCAGTTGTATGGAGAAGCAATAACCATGAGAGCCTTTTGTTATTTCAATTTGACAAAGCATTTTGGTGATGTTCCGTACGGTTATGAAAATACCTATGTAACTAACTATACCTTGACTTCCCGTTTTGCCATTTACGATAGTTTGATTAACTCTCTTGAAAAGGTAGAACCTCTTATGTACAAAATAGGAGATAATGGCATGACAGCCGAGCGCATGACGCGGACATTTTGCGATGCATTAATTGGTGAGATTGCATTTTACGCAGGCGGGTATCAGACTATCCGTACTGATGTGTCGGGTTTATATGGAAATGTGCAGTTTACAAAAAAGGGAAATATAGCTAATGGCTGTGAGTATGCACGGCGTTCTGATTATCTCAATTATTACAAGATTGCAGCAAAATACTTACAAGCAGCCATAACCAATGAAGGTACCTGTCATTTAATTACTTCGGATACCAGGTCTTATACAAACAATCCGTTCCAACTGAATTTTCAATATTTTGAAAATTTACAGATAAGTCCCGAATCCTTATTTCAATTGGGAAATATACAAGGAGGACAGAGCGGTCAAACAACCAATAGTGAATATCCTTATGCTTTTGGTCGCCCTTCAAATGGAGGGAGTAAAAATGCTGCACCATGTAAAACCTTTGGCGCTTTGCGTATTATTCCAACTGTTTATTATGGTGATTTTCAAAAAGGAGATAAACGGAGAGATGTCAGCGTGGCTGTAACAGGCAGTACCGGCGATGGCAATGAAGCAATGCTTTCTTTTGTGCCCGGGAATAAACTGAGCGGAGGAATCGCTATCAATAAGTGGGACGAAAATCGTTTTAATCCTCCATATACCACTGCACAAAGAGAATCGGGCATGGATTGGCCTGTGTTGAGAATGGCGGATGTCATGCTGATGTTGGCGGAAGTTGATGCACAACTGGGAGGAGAAGATCAGGCGGCGATGGATCTGGTGAATCAAATCCGCGAAAGAGCTTTTGGAGATTCCAATCATAATATAAGTGGACTAACCGGTCAGGCTCTGGAAGATACTATTTTAGAAGAACGTAAACTGGAGCTTTTAGGCGAAGGGACGCGTCGTTGGGATATGATACTTTCGGGAGAATTTTCAGAAAGAGCTATTGATGTTCAGAACGCAATGAAGAGCATGATTGCAGGCCTACAGGCTAATGGATATTATCGATTCCCCAATGGCAATATAATCTCTGATTATATTTGGGTAAAAAAGGTATATTTAAGTAATCCATTAACGTACGATTGTACAGATACAACAAATGCAGCTCTTTACCCTGGATGGAGAGGACAATATAATTATAGCTCAATAGCAGGACTTAAGATCGGCGGCACGAACCATAACCTGGCAATTCAGGGACTGTTCAGTTACATTGACCCCAATGGTCCGGTAGCAGCTTCTCTTGTGACTGCTGGATATACTAAAACCAATTGGGGAATAGATATTGTCAACAATGCCTCAATTTACTATAGTAATATTTTGTCAGGGATAACGTCGGTCGATGATCCTCCAAGATACTACTGGCCTATACCATCCGAAACCATTAGTCAATCAAATGGTAAAATAACAAACGGTTATGGATTACCCAGTAATTAATTATATGGCAAAATAATTAATAGTTATGGATTGCTACCGCAATAACATGAATATTTTATAAGCTGTTTATTGTTAGTACAATATCCTTGCCTCACAGATTTGTGTAGTTTTTAACCTATTTACAACATTCATTCCTATTAGTATGGGAATGAATGTTGTTTGTTGATAATGATCATTATATCCCTTAATTGTTTTTCATATGAAACGTTTCCCTTTTTTTGTTATTTCCGTTGGATTGTTGATCCTTTCCCTTTCAAGTGCCAGCGCATCTCCTTGGGATGATATGACACAGTTGGCCAACAGCATTAAACACACGTCCTTCCCTAATAAGACATTTAATATTGTAAAGTTTGGTGCACGGGAGAATAATCCCAGTATTAAAAACACAAAAGCAATAAATGCTGCAATTGTTGCTTGCAACAAAAAAGGAGGAGGTATTGTTTTGATTCCTAAGGGAATTTTTCAGACAGGCCCTATTACGTTATTGAGCAATGTTAATTTGCATTTAGAGAAAGGTGCCGTCTTGCTCTTTTCAACAAATCCTGAAGAGTATTTGCCAACGGTAATTACCCGCTGGGAAGGATCAGATTGCATGAATTATCATCCGCTGATTTATGCGTACAAAGCCAATAATATTGCCATTACCGGTCAAGGTGAAATAAATGGACAAGCTTCCTTTGCTAATTGGTGGGCTTGGAATGCCAAGTGTAGTGTGGGGTATAAGAAGGGAACTTCTGACGGACATTTGATAGGGAGGGCAAGACTGCTTAAATTGAATGAAGATAATGTGCCAATAACTCAACGGCAAATGGGGTCAGGTAATTATTTGCGCCCTCAATTGATCAATTTAATATTGTGTAATGCCGTTTTAATTGATAGCGTAAAATTGCGGAATTCGCCATTCTGGGTTATTCATCCATTACTTTCGAATGATATTATTGTCAGCAATGTTAATATTGAAAGTTTAGGCCCAAACGGTGATGGTTGCGATCCCGAATCCTGTAAGAATGTATTAATTCAAAATTGTTCATTTAATGAAGGAGATGATTGTATTGCCATTAAATCAGGACGGAATAACGACGGTCGCCATTGGAATATTCCCAGTGAGAATATCATTGTGCGCGATTGTCAAATGAAGGCCGGGCATGGCGGTATTTCTGTCGGTAGTGAAATTTCCGGAGGTTTTAAAAATCTTTATGTTGACCATTGCGAGATGAGTAGTCCGGATTTAGGAACTATCATTCGTCTCAAATCCAATACATGTCGGGGTGGATTAATTGAAAATGTATTTGTGCGCGATGTTAAAGTGGGACAATGCAAGGAAGACGTGCTAAAAATAAATTTGCGATACGATCCGGCTGAACCATCTCCAAGAGGTTTTATTCCAATGGTTCGCAATGTTAATCTGAAAAATGTTTCCTGCAAACGAAGTGATTATGGTGTAAGCATTGACGGCCTGGACGATGCATCCCGGGTTTCTTCCATTCATTTACAAAATTGTGATTTTACAGGTGTTAAATTCAATGGGAATGATATTCAAGGGGCAAATGACGTTACCTTGAATAATATCCGAATTAATAACATCATTATCACAAATGAACAAATAAGTACCGATTACGATCCTCATCCATAGTATAAAGAGCAGACACAGGATTCAATGGACAATTGACAGTTGACAATAAAAATAAGGAAGTTAAAGAAGTTACGGGAAGTTCAGAAGATAAAGAAGAATTATTGAACCGAAGAATCGGCCATTCGGTTAATCCAAAATTCCCATAACAGATTGACTTTCGACCTTCGACTTTAAACTAATTATCTCATCAATATATCAATCTTTTAGGCATTTAAATCTATTTCCCGATGAAAATTATTTTTTATTTACTATTGATTATGAGTAGTTTGGCATTTCCAGCCATGGGACAAACAAAGTTTGAGTTACCGGTTTGGCCAAATGGGCCGGCGGAGAGTAATGGCATTACAGCAAAAGAATTTATCCAGAATCATCATAGTGTATTTAATATATCGAAAGCTGTTATTACGGTGCAGCTTCCGGAGGCAGACAAAGCCAATGGGGCTGCCGTGTTGATTTGTCCGGGAGGAGGTTATATTGAAGAAGCTATTTATCACGAAGGCTATGAATTTGCCGATTGGCTGAATGAACATGGTATTGCCGGGATTGTATTAAAATACCGGTTACCCAACGGCCATTGTACCATACCATTGTCTGATGCCAAGGAAGCCATGCGTATTATCCGGGCGCATGCTACCGAATGGCATATCGACCCGAACAGAGTGGCAGTAGCCGGTTTCTCGGCAGGAGGACATCTGGCTTCGACGTTAGGGACACACTTTGATTTGGGAGATTCAACAGCGACGAATCCGTTAATGCGCTATTCAACGCGTCCTGATTTAATGCTGTTGTTTTATCCGGTCATCACGATGAAATTGGGAGAAACGCACCTGGGTTCCCGTGAAAACCTTTTAGGCAAGCATCCTACAGAGCAATTGGTAGAAAAATATTCAAACGAGTTGCATGTAACAAAGAATACCCCGCCGGCAGTATTGATGCTGAGCGATGATGATCATACCGTTCCGCAAAGCAACAGTATTCATTTTTATGAAGCGCTGCATGCCAATCATGTTCCGGCTTCCCTTTATATTTTTCCGTCAGGAGGGCATGGATGGGGGATGAACATTACGATCTCCTTTTGGAAAGATTGGAGAGCATTATTGCTGAATTGGCTGGAGGAAAGGCATTTTATTCCTGGCAATACTCAAAAGTAAAAACTGAGCAGTAATGAGTTTTGAAGTATTCAACGAATAAAAATTATCAATGATTGGTTCTGTTAAGACAGTTGATTGGAAATATTGATATTATCTTTTTGAATAACAAAATCGTCTGAATTCCATTGAATTAAATTCTGTAAAAGATGAAGTTGAAATAACTTCATTAAAGACAAATAAGAAGACTCTGCATCTCAAACGTTACACTCTTATTTTTATGAGAAATTTTCTTCTAATCATTGGCCTCCTTTTCGGGTCATCTCCTCTATTTTCACAAACGATAAATAATGAATCTTTTATAGATAATGTTATTCATCAGTTTCAACGTTTAGATCAATTGCCTGTTGAAAAGCTCTATCTTCAGACAGACAAGCCTTATTATAATGCTGGTGAAAATATTTGGTATTCTGCTTATCTGGTAAATGGAATGAATTTGCATCCGGATGCCTTCAGCAAATTTGTTTATGTAGAATTAATCAATAAAAGCGATTCTGTCTGTTACAGACAAAAATTAAAACAAGATTCTCTCGGGTTTTATGGTAATATGCTATTACCGGCAAGTTTATCTGCAGGGGAATATATCTTACGCGCCTATACTTGGTGGATGCAAAATGCAGGTCCTGCATATTTTTTTCAAAGAAAAATCAAGATAGGAAACTCTATTGATAACGAAATAACCTCAACCATTCGTTATGAAAATGACAACGGGATGTTATTAGCTAATATTAGTTTTACAACTAATCCATCCATATCATTGCATAATCTCAAAGTAGATTATGAACTGTATGAAGGCAACAAGAGGGTACGATCTAAATCTCTTCCTATAGATGAAACCAATCATTTGCAATTTGGTTTTGAAGAAGACACCTCCAGTAATGTGCCATACCATATTGTCATTAATTTTGAAAACCCAAAATATTCTTATTCTCATGTTTTTTTTGTACCTCAGAAACAGACAACATTTAGCTTGCAGTTTTTTCCTGAAGGGGGGAACTGGCTGAATAATGGATATAGAACTTTAGCTTTTAAGGCAATTGGACAAAATGGGCTTTCAGTAAATGTGTCAGGAACTATCTATAACGATATGGGTGATAGTATTACCTCTTTTGATACAATGCATAAAGGGATGGGGATTACTACCTTTTATGTATCAGATTCTAGTTCCGTTCATTATTATGCACTTGCCACTATTAATGGCACACATACATCAAAACGATTTAATTTACCTCCTGTATTGCATCATGGTGTAGGACTATCTATGTCTTTATTTCATCAGCAATGGCGATATCAGATCATCTCTACCGACCCAAGATTTATTCCTCAACATTTGTATTTATTGGCACAAAACAGCGGAAAGCTTTTATTTATTCAGCCGGTTGATTCTCTTCATTTAGAAGGAGAGATCTCTACGGAAACATTACCCAACGGAATTATCCATTTTGTATTATTAAATGCACAGGGGCAAGCCTTAAGCCAACGTTTGGTTTTTGTGAATAACCCCATTCGTGATACTCTATCTGTTACAACTGATAAACCGTATTATTATCCAAGACAAAAAGTTCAATTGGCTTTTTTGAACCACATTGTCAATTCATTAGCCAAAGCTCATATTTCAGTTGCAGTTACCGATAATCGCACGGTGAAACTTGATTCTTTAGCTAACAATATTTATACAGATTTGTTGCTTACATCCGATCTGAAAGGATATGTGGAAGATCCTGGGTATTATTTCGTATCTAATTCGCGCCAAAGAACACGAGCTTTAGACATGCTTATGTTGACACAAGGATGGACGCGATTCAACATTCCTGACATTTTGGATGAAAAATTTTCGGCAACTCCTTATTATATGGAGGAAGGACAAAGTTTAAGCGGTAGCGTAACAAATATAATTGGGAAACCTGCCAAAGATGCCCAAATTATTGCTTTGGAAATAGGGAAAAAACTCGTGATTACTGCCAATGCTGATCAAACGGGTCACTTTATTCTCAACAATCTATCTTTCCCTGATAGTTCACTATTTCTGGTTCAGGCTCGTACTAAGCATGGTTATGCTACAGTTGATATTCATATCGATAAAGAGAATTTTCCCTCTGTAGAATTTTCACATCCATTCGGGAGTCCTCATATTCTCCCGGATAATTATTTGCAACAAACAGATCAGCAATATTATATGAATGGAGGTGAAAAAATTTATCACCTGAAAGAGATTACCGTTACTGCATCTATGCATCAATCATTAGATGACAATGAAATATACGCAGGATTAGGAAATCCTATACAAGGAAAAGATCTTGAAAAATATTTTTCTTCCGGACAGACAGTACTTGATGTCTTGCAAACACTTCCAGGCATACGAATAACAGGAGATGTCATACAGTACCGAGGCAGCAAAGGTAATCCATTACTTGTCGTTGATGATATTGAATATCAGAATATGGGAGACGACGAATTAGACATGTTACGATCATTAAATATTGCCCAGGTTGCGTATATCAATTTTTTACATGGCACTGATGCTTCAATCTACGGAGGACTTGGAGGGAATGGTGTTATTATCGTAAAATTAAAATCAGGAGGCGATCTGTTTGCATCCACACCCGCAAATCCAGGTCTGGCTATTGTACGATATTTAGGGTATAAACGACCTGCTCAGTTTTATTCTCCTGTGTACAAAACAGAAGCAGAAAAGACTAGTGCAGTACCAGATCTTCGTACCACCATTTATTGGAATCCGGCCATCGTATTGCCTGCTTCAAAACCAATAAAATGTAGTTTTTATACTGCAGACAAACCGGGAATTTATACAGCTACCATTGAAGGTATTACTGATAAGGGTGTTCCTTTGCATGTGCAGATGCCGATTATTGTAAAAGCGCGCTAATTTTAATCAACCTCAAAATAACAAATAACTATCAATTCCTTTTTTTCAAAGAAATCATCCCTAATATCGCAGTCAATTGATTTGACGGAGAAATGTCTATGACATTTTCTTCAAAAAGCTGCGGACAAACCGGAAACTTCAGACATACCACAATTGGTAACAAAATGGGATGCTCTCTGAAAAACAAGGAAACAATACTTACACAAATTCGTCCTTTGAAATAATATCTACTACAATGATTATAGAAGCTGGCGGAGTAAAAATAAGTCTGCTTACTAAGTAAATTAATTTTTGAAATCGGCAGATATATTTTCAATGTTCCTTCATCTTTTTTGGGAAAAAAAACATTTCCATGACGTGGTCAGGATAAAAATTACCTATTGAGATACAGCCCGATGATTAAATTTTGACTTGAAGTTGTGATGTTACAACACACAATAAAACTGCATTGACTTCTATCATAAATCATGTCTCCATTTATTGAATTTGGAGCGCTTGAACAATGTACTTGATATATTATGTTCTGGTTAGTTATAAAATTCTAAAAGATTGACTAATCAAATTATTGTGTGTGTTTGATATTTAGATAAATAGGACGTTTACTGAGCTATGTCGGATAGAATACATCAAGAAAATCCTTAATGTATAATATAGGTTGTCTTTCTTTGATTGATCGAAAGGATGAAAAATTTGTTGTTGAAACTTTTGTCACTTCTTATATGTTTCATTTTTGTTTTCTGATTTATCGAACGAAGTAAATCCTAGATCTAATAGAATATGAATATTTTATTTAAAAGTCATATAATCAGGTTGTAATGTATATCCGTGTAGGTATATTATTATGTAAAACATATATATAATAAAATATATATAAAGATAAAAAAATACAATAAAAACTCGAAATGGTTCCTTTGAGGTTAAAAAATAATATTGTTATTTGTCTTGTTATTGTATTTGTGTATTATGTAATGCAAGTTTAAATAACAGTTAAACAATGATATACGTATATTTATGCTGTATGATATATAATTCTGTCTTTTTGTTTAATTCTTATACTGTGTACGAACACGAATATATTTTAGAAAATTCATATTATCTTTGAAGAGTAATTTTGGTAGAAAAGTTGTTTCTATCCGAGTGATATTTATTGTCTAACTTCTAATACATGGTATGAAAACATAATGTAATTCTTCTCTTAGTTTGTGCCATTTTTTTATGTGGCATAGTGAATCCAAAAAAAATTAGTCTGTTTTTGTTGTTTTTGGAAGTTTATTGCTGAACTTCTAGTCTATGTTGTTGTTTAAATACTTTTAAACTTGAAAATGAAAATCTAATGAAAGCATTATGGAATGAACCTGTAGATTGTTTATATTCAATGATATAATCATGTTATTAGGTAAGTCCCATACGACCATTAAAAAAGTAATTATTGTATGAAAAAAAAGAGAACGTTTATTTTTTTGTTAGCCTTACTGTCTTTTACTTGTACGGTTATGGCTCAACAGCGTATGATTACCGGAACGGTAAAAGATGCTTCAGGTGAGCCCGTTATCGGAGCGACTGTTGTAGTTAAAAATCTTCCTTCTATTGGAACGGCAACGGATGTGAACGGAAGGTTTACATTGAAAGTACCACAAAATGCGAAATTAGTAGCAATATCATTTATTGGAATGGAATCGCAAGTGGTTCCAATTACAGGGAAACCGATAGATGTTGTATTAAAAGACAATGCAGTATCATTAAAAGAAGTTGTTGCGATTGGTTACGGAACTGTACAGAAACGTGATTTGACAGGGGCTGTAGCCACAGTATCTAGCAAAACATTACAAGAAATTCCTGTTACTTCTGCTGCTCAGGCTATTACTGGTCGGTTAGCTGGAGTGCAAGTGACTACTACCGAGGGATCCCCTGATGCTCAAGTTATGATTAGAGTTCGTGGTGGCGGATCAATTACACAGGATAACTCTCCGCTTTATATTGTAGATGGATTTCCTGTCAATAGTATTTCTGATATTTCTCCTTCTGATATTCAATCAATTGATGTTTTAAAAGATGCTTCATCTACAGCAATTTATGGTTCACGTGGAGCGAATGGAGTAATTATTATTACTACTAAAAGTGGTATAGCAGGCAAAGTGTCTGTTAGTATTAATGCTTATGCTGGGGTTAACAACTTGGCAAAGAAACTAAAAATGATGAGCCCTTATGAATATACTATGTGGCAATATGAGTTAGATCAATCAAGCACATTTACAGGGTATTATGGCGCATACGATGATTTAGATATTTATAAATCAAAAGCTCCGATTGATTGGGAAGATCAGGTATTTGGGCGTACTGGCGTTCAACAATATTATAATGTTGATATTAACGGAGGATCCAAGACTGATAAATATAATCTGGGAATTACACGTTCTGGAGAAAAAGGCATCATGATAGGATCGGATTATGGGCGGACTAACGTTGATTTTAAATTCAATACAAAAATCAATGATCATCTAAATGTCGATTTTAATACACGCTATGCAAGAACTGTTATTGATGGGGCTGGAACATCTTCAGGTTCAGGATCAAATACATTTTTGCGTAATGCAATGAAATATGCTCCAGTTCATAGTTTGATCTCTCAAAGTAGCTATGTCAATGACCAATTGGCGGTTGATCCTACTCAATTGAGTTTGTTATTTAATCCTGTGGATCTTGCTAATGATACATATCAGCGTCAAACGAATCAAGTATTAAATTTAAATGGTGCATTAAATTGGAACATTGTAAAACCGCTTACTTTTAGGAGTGAGTTTGGTTATGAATTTGATAATAACCGTAAGGATAATGTCTGGGGCCCTTCGACTCCTTTATCTAAGAATAACGGTGGCCTACCAATAGGAGAAATTACTACCTTAGGAGGCGTTACTTGGAGAATCGCAAATACGCTGACATTCAATCAAAATAATATATTCCCGGGGCAGAATCTTAATGTATTGTTAGGGCAAGAGGCTTCTTCATATTCATATCGTCAGGTAGTAAATGAATCGATGCAATTTCCTTCAGGTATGGACGCTGCATCCATTTTAGCTATGATGAATTTAGGAACAGCTCAACCAACTATTACTACCGAGAGTCAACCTTATAATATGTCTTCGTTTTTTGGTCGTGCCAACTATTCTATCAATGATAAATATTTAGCCTCATTAACTTTTAGAGCTGATGGAACTTCAAAATTTGCTCCAGGTCATCAATGGGGCTATTTCCCTTCTGCAGCGGTTGCTTGGCGATTATCAGAAGAGAATTTTCTGAAAGGAAAAATAAGTTGGTTAGATAATCTAAAGCTACGTTTAAGTATGGGTACGGCAGGAAATAGTCGAATTTCAGATGGTTTGTGGCAATTAACTTATGGTACTACTGATAGCAAAGGTTATTATATTAATGAAAATCTAACAAGTGTGTTGGTGCCTGGAACTACCCTTTCGAATCCTAATCTGAAATGGGAAACAACATTAACCCGGAATGTGGGATGGGATATTGGAGTGTTGAATTCTCGCTTAAACGCTACTATTGATGCATATTGGAATACTACATTCAATTTATTGTTACAACAACCGATTCCTGCGAATACTGGTTATACGACTCAGATGCAAAATTTTGGCCGTACGTCTAATCGTGGATTGGAAGTAACGCTGGATGCTCATATTATTGAAACACCTAAATTTTCGCTAAACGCTACCTTTAATATTGCATTTAATAAAAACCGTGTAGATGAATTCCGATACGGTGATGCAACGTACAAAACCTATTCGTCAGGTTGGAATGGTACTTCTCAACCATTAGATGATTATATTATCCAACAAGGACAACCCGTAGGACAAATGTATGGTTATGTTTATGACGGTATGTATACGTTTAATGATTTCCATTTTGACAGTTCGAAGCAAAAATGGATTCTTAATGGAGATGCTACAGGAGCTACAACTGCTGCTATTGCTGGGCTTTTCGGTTATGGCAACTATTTTGGACCGGGTAGTATGAAAGTGAAAGATATTAATAAAGATGGGACGATTGATGCAAATGACAAAACCGTCATTGGTGATGCAAACCCTATTCATACCGGTGGATTTACCTTAAATGCCCGTTACATAAATTTTGATCTGTCTGCATTCTTCAACTGGTCGTATGGAAACAAAATTTATAACGCTAATAAGATTGATTATACATCTGATTTGTTATCACGCAAATATCAGAATTTGTTGGATATTATGAGTTTGGCCAATGGTCGGTTTACTACTATTGATCCAACAACCGGACAAAATATTTTCTATGGACAATATGCAAACCCAGCCCGTTTGCAACAAATCAATCAAAAAGCAACCATGTGGACTCCATTTATGACAATTCCTCCACTGACTTCATTTGATGTTGAAGACGGCTCTTTTTTACGTTTAAGTACACTAACACTGGGTTATTCTTTACCTAAGAAACTGACAAGTAAGCTAATGATGACTTCATTCCGTATTTACATTACGGCTTACAATGTATTTTGTTTGACAAAATATTCAGGATTTGATCCTGAAGTAAGCACCCGAAATAGTCCGCCTGTTACACCGGGTGTTGATTATTCTGCTTATCCTAAAAGCCGTTCATTTATTGGCGGAGTTAACATCAACTTTTAAAGATAGTTTTCTATGAAAAAAATAATAATTTCCCTTTTGGGGATTGCATTGATTGCCTTGACTGGTTGTACCAATTTTTTGACAACGGAATCATTGTCAACATATACGCCGGATGTTGTATTTTCAACTCCTACTTATACAAAAGATGCTGTGATGGGTATTTATGATTTGCTATGTACTGATTATACATATTCATCCCGTCTGCCATTAAGCTATTCTACTAATTCAGATATTGAATTTGTTGGCGCTGATGAAGGCTCTTACAATCAGAATAATAATCGTGGTACGTCTAATTATTTTGCGTCTCCGGACAATTCCGATATTACTAAAGTTTGGCAAACATTATACCAGATCATTGAGCGTTCAAATCAATGTATTGCAAATATTCCCAGCAGTCCTGCAACAAAAGATCCTTCTACGAAAGCTCAGATGATGGGATATTATGGTGAGGCATTGACATTGAGAGCAATTGCATATTTTGAATTAGTTCGTACATTTGGGGATGTGCCTTTTACTACAAAACCGGCATCTCCTGATGGTTCAAATTTTTTGCTGCCTGCTACTGATCGAGATACTATTTACGATCATATTATTGCAGATTTACAAGAAGCTGAACAATATGTACCATGGGTAGGAACAGGAGAATATACTAGTGCCGAGCGTATTACCAAAGGTTTTATTAAAGGGATGGTGGCACGTATTTGTTTGTTTAGAGGGGGATATTCTCTGCGAAACAAACCAGGTTATCCCATGGAAAGAGGAAGCAATTGGCAAAAATATTATCAGATTGCAGATGACGAATGTAAATCTATTATTGAAAATGGTACGCATCAGTTAAATCCTTCTTATATTAATATTTGGAAAAACCTAAATCAGCTGGTAGTTGACAATACTTATCATGAGACAATGTTTGAGGTTGCTCTTGGCTTGGAACATACAGGAGAAATGGGTTATTCTATAGGCGTACGTTTCTATACAAACCCTGAATATGGATATGGAAACAATGCGAATGTAGTGAATACCAGCGCATACTATTTTTATATGTTTGATCCCAAAGATTTACGCAGAGATGTTACGGTTGCATTGGCTACATTTAGTAATAGTAGTGGGGCGACTCAAGAATTCTTACAAACTAACCCTATTTCCTATAATATTGCCAAATGGGATCAACGTTGGATGAGTTCTGCATTCTTGGCTGGAAATCTAAATGCCCAAGGGAAAGTAGGATATGGTATTAACTGGGTGATGATGCGCTATTCAGATATTTTATTGATGTATGCTGAAGTGGAAAATGAATTGAATAATGGGCCTACTCCGGCGGCTATTGATGCCTTGAAACAAGTCAGAAGAAGAGCTTTTAATTCTGTTGATTGGCCTCAAGAAGTAGATGCCTACGTGGATAAGTTGACAGATCATGACTCTTTCTTTAATGCTATTGTAAAAGAACGGGCTCTTGAATTTGGAGGTGAAGCTATTCGCAAATGGGACTTGATTAGATGGAATTTATTATCCACTAAAATTCAGGAGCAACGTGATGCAATTGCTGCAATGTTTAGCCGTACTGCTCCATATGACACGCTGCCCCAAACTATTTTTTATAAATATTTACCTGATAACCAAACGATAGACAGATCAAGTATGAATTTTTATCAAGATTTAGGGTCAACCCCGCCTGATCCATCCTATTCTTCAGCAGCTTGGCTCTCTGGATTGTCAGCTTCTAATCAGGCTCTTTATTTGTTGAGAATTAATTTGTTTAGCAGTGGGCTTAACTCAGAAGCAGGAGTACAGAATCGCTATCTGTATCCCATTCCAACAACGGTTATTAGTAGTTCAAATGGATTATTGAAAAATAGTTATGGTTACTAAAGCGCAAATGAGGGAAGGCAACTAAGTTGTGTGCCTTTCCCAATTTGCGAATATTCTTATTATCTAATTGCAAATTCTTATATCGCATGAAGACTTTTCAGAAATTTACAAAAATAGGTTTTTGGTTTATGATGGGTTTTATTGCCCTTCAATTCCAAGCTTGTAATAATACTAGTTCGATTATTGATGAAGCATTTAATAGACTGTTTCATCCTACGACTTTTACTGTTACCAATATTCAATCCACTTCATTTGTTTTACAATGGAATCAGATGCCTGGGGTAGATCATTATGTAATTGAACTTAGTCAGGATAGTTTATTATTTAATCCAGTCGATTCAACTTTCACTGTGAGCGGAACAGCTACTTCTGCTAATTCGTATACATCTGGAACAACCGTGATGTTTACTGATACAATAACTAATTTACACGCAGGGATTCGTTATTCTGTACGTTTACAAGGTATTAGTGCTACCACTGGAGTGGGAAATTCTCATTATGTCTCAGCTACGTTTGTCACACCTACTGAACAACTTTTAGAACAGGTAGGGTCAGGGGATAAAACCAATACAACTGCAATCATTCGTTGGCCGACAGGTACAACTGCGACGCAGCTTGTTTATTATCCTCAAGCAGATCCTCAGAATATACAAACAATTAATTTAACTAGTACTCAACTTGCAGCTGGAACAGTAAAATTAACAGGATTAACAGGCAATACTGTATATGTAGTGCAGTTGATGAATGGTATTTATATTAGAGGTAATATCACATTTGCCACTTATCCAGATGTGCCTTCCGCACAACGTGTTATTTTCTTGCAAGCAACAGACTCTATTCATAATGTCTTGGATACATGTACTGCCCAAACTATTACTTTAGTGCTTCCTGCAGGTTCATCCTATGCAGAACCATCTACATTAAATATTCCAAATAATGCATCAGTAACTTTTTATGGAATGCCTGGCGCTACCTTACCACAACTATTACTAGTTAAAGTCCAATTGCCAAGTGTTGCAGGTACAATTCAGTTTCAAAATCTTGAATTGATGGGGTATAATAGTGATGGAGGATCAAATTATGTGATTAATCAAGGTACCGCAACAAATACAGATGCAATAATTTTTGAAAATTGCTGGATCCACCACTTCCGTTCGCCATCTCGTATTCAAAGTTCAAATTCTATTTTGGTTAGTCAGTTGAAATATGATAATTGTATCACATATGATAATGGATATGGAGGCTATCAGTTGGTGACAACCAGTAATGCGTCGGCAGGTAAATTTGATAATATTATTATTACTAATACAACTGTAATTGGGATAGATGGTACAGATGTCGGTTTGATTTTATGTAATTTAGTGCCTCCCACTTCAATTGATGTGGAAAATTGTACATTCTATGACATGGTGAAAGCCAGTAAATATTTTATTGATTTGAATACTAATTCTACCGATGGAACGATTAAGAATTGTATTTTTGGAAAATCGAATTCGCAGTTGACTACGAGTGGAGCAAAAGGTATTCGTACAGGTTCTTCAGGTTCTATGTTGATTATGAATTCTTACGCTACCAGCGATTGGATTACAACGGCTAATAACATTACAGATTTAATCCAATATAGTGGTACTTCTACGGATTTATTTAAAGATCCAACAAATAATAATTTTACAATTATCGATCAAAATTTCACTGGAGCCAATACCGCAGGGGATCCGCGTTGGAGGCCATAATATATAATTGAATTTTGATACAAAATAAGAAGAGAATCCAATTGTTAGTTACTCGGTTTCTCTTCTTATTTATTTAGTAAAAAACCTTTATATTTGTTGTGAGTTAGAAAATAATTCATCTGTTATTATTTTACTTATTGAAGTCATCTTGACTTTTTCTGTTTAGTAATTTTCTTAAGTAGTATCACGATAAAAGCGATAAGGTTAAAGCTTTGCCAACTGGAGCAAGTAACATCAAATCTGTTCAATAGAGATCTGAAACTATCCATCCATGCATTGGTTCTTTCTATGCAATAGCGTTGCTGATAGAGCAATTCATCGAAGAATATATCATCCGTATGTGCTGCGTTACGCCAGTTAATAGCGATGTTGGGTATTATTTCATGGGAAGAACAGAATTCTCTGAACTCCGCAGAGTCAAAACCTGCATCGGCATTAAGAAAAAGACCATCAACTCTTATATCGGAGTTATTCAGCGAATCAATAATGTCGGTAAAACGTTCTTTAATTTGATGTAAATCATTGTGATTCCCTTCTATCGGGTCTGATATGGCCAATGGGATACCTTGTCTGTCTGTAAGATAAAGAGCATTGGTAGTCTTCCTTTTCTTCCGACCCTGATAAGCAACCTGTTCTCCTCCACGTAATGCGGGGGTATGGCTGCCATCCAAATCAACACTGGACATGTCCAATGAGGCTCTGTATTTATTCAATAAACCAAACCAGATTTGTTGTAACACTCCTGATTTACACCATGTACGAAAATAACCGAAAACAGTCTTATAATGCAATACGACATTAGAAAATAAACTTTTAACGGGCAACATATGCCATTGACAACCTGTTTTTAATTTGTACAATATGCAGTTAACAATCTCGGCGATATCACACTTTGTCCTGAACCCTCTCTTGGGTACAGGGATGAATGGCACTATTTCTTTATTTATTGTATCTTTGTCGAGTACTAAGTACATGGGGAAGAGTGGTGTTTTATAGTTTTGCTTTTCATAAAACGGCTCTTCCCTTTTTTTAGTATTTAAAGCTTGTAAAAGTCAAGACGAATTCATTATATTATTCTTTCATCTTATGACTTCTTCGAAAAATAAACTACTTTTACTATGTGGTTGCTTGCTGTTTGAGATGTTCTCCTATCGGTTGAAAGCATCTGATATTCCATTGCCTACTATCCCGAGGACACAATTTTTAATTACCAATTATGGAGCCAGTATTACCAATGCGAATAATGCAGCTTACATCAATGCTGCAATTAATGCTGCTAATGCAGCAGGAGGTGGTACTGTGGTATTTCCCAAAGGAACATTCTTAAGTGGTCCGATAACAATGAAGAGTAATGTGAATTTATACTTGGCGGATCAGGATACTTTAGAAATTCTTCCTTATGGCAGTGGTAATGGTCTTTTGCCTAATACCTATCCTAATAACGGATCAATAGATCAATATAATCCCTTTATTTTTGGTCAGAATTTAAACAATATCGAAGTAAGTGGCAGTGGAGTAATCGAAGGAAATGGCAGTGCCTGGTGGACTGCCTATGCTTCGAATAGTTCTATGAAAAGGCCTTGTCTTATTCGATTTAAGGCATGCAATACGGTGCTAATCACAGGTATTACTTTGGAAAATTCCCCCGGCGTACATGTAACATTGGGTCAAAGTAGTTCCATGGGATCTAACGGTACTATTTCATATATTACAGTAAAGGCCCCCTCTACATCCCCAAATACTGATGCCATTGATACATGGTATTGGAATGGTATTTATATCCATCATTGCAATCTTTCAGAAGGAGATGATAATGTGGCTATGGATAGTTATAGTCAAAACGTTACCATAAAAGATTGTACCTTGGGCTATGGACATGGGATATCTGTAGGAAGCTATGCTACAGCAGTTCATAACATAACGGTTGATAGTTGTATTTTTACAAATACAACCAACGGACTTCGATTGAAATCACAACGGGATCGTGGTGGTAGTGGAGCTAATGCGGTGTACAATCTTTCATATTCAAATATAACAATGACTAATGTGAAATGGCCATTTTATATTACAAGCTATTATTATACTTCAAGCCCGTCTATCTCTGATCCGGCGCAAGCTATTACTAGCACCACCCCTACTTGGAGAGATATTTACTTTAAAAACATAACTGTAAATAACTCGACTTATGCCGGATTCATATGGGGATTGCCAGAGCAATATGTTGAGAATGTCGTTTTCGATAATGTGAAAATCAATGCCACTTCCAGAGGAATGCAAACCTGTTTTGTCGATACTTTGATTTTTAAAAATTGCTCATCTATTACAATTCCTTCTGGTAAAGGTAATGCTATCTACAATCCTTACGATACGATTAATTTTAGTGGTTTAAATCCAATTACAGGTGCTTCAACATCCTGTTCGTCTACAGGTATTAATGAAGTTATTGCTAACGGTTTGCATTGCTATCCAAATCCGGTGAAAGGGAATGTCATTAATTTGAGTGCCGACAATACTATTGTACAAGTTCAATTATA
Organism: Microbacter margulisiae; assembly: GCF_014192515.1. Lineage (NCBI taxonomy): Bacteria > Pseudomonadati > Bacteroidota > Bacteroidia > Bacteroidales > Porphyromonadaceae > Microbacter > Microbacter margulisiae. Next base: position 240,830 of record NZ_JACHYB010000002.1, on the reverse strand, counting down.
TTCGTTATTAGGATTAAAACTGAAAGAAGAACATGTTAATGCTATGCAGTTTTCAATGGACATATCCTCTTTAAGTTCAGGATACTATATTCTTAATGTCTTTTTTGAGAACGGAACTGTTGCATCTCAGAAATTAATTAAAGAATAATGGGAACGTTCGATGAACAGTAGAACGGAATTTCCATGGAGCTTTTCTGATGATTAATATAAAGTTTATCGTATGAAAAAACAATTTTTTGCAGTATTATTTACTGCGTTTACTTTTGTGGCAACTGCTCAGACGGCACCTGCGCTGCCTGCAGATCTTTACGTGAATCTACCTTTTGTAATGCCACAGGTTACAAAACCGGTTTTCCCTGCCAATGTGGTTTCGATCACTACTTTTGGCGGGAAAGGAGATGGTAAATTTGATAATACTACTGCTTTTGCGGAAGCAATTAATGCTATAGTTGCAAAAGGTGGTGGTACAGTAGAAATTCCACAGGGGACATGGCTTACGGGGCCTATTGTGTTGAAAAGTAATGTTTGTTTGCATACAGAGAAAGGAACAACCGTCTTGTTTTCTGCTGATTTAAATCATTATCCTTTGATTTTTGGAAATTTTGAAGGTGTGAATACATATCGGTGCCAATCTCCAATATCTGCTTATCATGCTCATAATATTGCTATTACAGGTAGCGGAGTTTTTGATGGTTCCGGACAAGCTTGGCGCCCATTGAAAAAGAGTAAAGCACCTCTTTCTTTTTGGGAGCAACAGGTTGCTTCGGGCGGCGTAGTGGATAAATCAACAAAAACATGGTGGCCAAGTGAAGGTGCTTTAAAAGGAAGCCGTCTTTCTACGGATCAAAATGTTCCGGATGTTTCTGATATGAAGACCTGGAAGGCAATTAAAGATTACCTGCGTCCGGTTATGATTGAATTTGATTCGTGTCAAAACGTTTTTTTAGAGGGAATTACCATACAAAATTCTCCAGCTTGGACTATTCATCCTCTGATGTGCCAAAATGTACTATTGAATGGATTAACGGTGCGAAATCCTGAATATGGACAAAATACAGATGGTATCGATATTGAGTCGTCTAAGAATGTAGTATTGGTAAATAGTTCATTCAGCGTTGGTGACGATGGGATTTGTGTAAAATCAGGAAAAAACGAATCGGGGCGTAAGCGTGGAATGCCTACAGAGAATCTTTTGGTAGAAAATTGCATTGTGTATCATGCTCATGGTGGTTTTGTTATCGGAAGCGAGATGTCAGGAGGTGTTCTCAATGTAAAGGTGAGCCATTGTAATTTTATCGGAACCGATGCCGGACTACGCTTCAAAAGTACCCGTGGACGCGGAGGAGTGGTGAAAAATATCTACATATCCGATATCAACATGTCGGATATTAAAACCGACGCTATTCTTTTCAATATGTTTTATGGCGGTAAAACAAACGATAAAGTGGTGAAAGCGGATATTACTACGCCTGTTTTTCATAGCATCTTCATGAAAGATATTGTTTGCAATGGTGCGAAGAGAGCTTTGTTTCTCAATGGACTGCCTGAGATGTATTTGAGAGATATTACTTTAACAAATGCTCAATTGACGGCTGATGAAGGTGGCAGCATACGCGAGTCCAGTAATATTACGTTGACGAATGTTTCGATTACAACCTCTTCGAAACCCTCTTTGGAGTTAGAAAACACGCAGTTTGTCACATTTGATCATTTGCTATTCCCTGACGATAATCATCCTGTTGTTGCTTTAAAAGGATCTGATTGTCAATATGTTTTAATAAAAAATTCTCCCGAACTATCCTACTCGAATATAACATGGAGTGATCATGCGACTAAAGACGCGATAGAAGTAAGGCCATAAATGCAGATTAAAATAATTGAGAATGAAAAAAATCGCCAGTTATTTGATTTTTATTTGTTTTGCAGGGTTATTTATTGCCGCTACGCAAAAACCAGTACGTATTTTATTGGCCGGAGATTCTACTCTGGCTGATAAACCCATTCCTGATAATCCCGAAAGAGGATGGGGTATGGTACTTCCATCTTATTTTAATAGCAATGTAGTAATTCGGAATTATGCCCGCAACGGGCGCAGTACGCGTTCTTTTATTGATGAAGGCCGTTGGGCGAATCTGGTTGCCCATATTCAGAAAGGAGATTATGTGATTATCCAGTTTGGGCATAATGATGAGAAAATCAATACGCCCCGATATGCTTCACCTGCGACTTATGCTGCCAATTTGAGTCGATTTGTGATCGATGTCCGTGCCAAAGGGGGAATTCCGATATTATGTACTCCGGTAATGCGTCGCAGGTTTGATGCTCAAGGACACTTTGTAGATACCCACGGCGCTTATCCTGATTCAGCACGTGCTGTTGCCCGGCGTATGCATGTCCCTTTATTTGATCTATCCAAACAAACGGAAGATTTGTTGATTTCGTTAGGAGTAGAAAGTTCCAGGAAGTTGTTCTTGCATATCGCTCCGGGGCAATATAAATCATTGCCAAATGGACGTAATGATGATACTCATTCTTCTGAATTAGGAGCCATGCAAAATGCCCGCTTTGTAGTTGATGATATAAGATCTTGGCATCTTGAACCTTTGGTTAGAAATTTGCGTCCTGAAAATAAAATTATGGTGACTTATACCACCCCAACGTTACCTAAATAATTATTTGTTATGAGTCTAAAAAGCGATTATTCATTCATGCGAAATAAGTTGTTTTTTATTGTCTTAATTGGGCTATTCCCTTTTACTCTTTTGGCGGAGCAATCGACCGTGTCAAAAGTATGGGTGCCTGATTTGGGTAACGGATATTATAAAAATCCTATTATTTATGCAGATTATTCTGATCCTGACGTTTGTCGTGTCGGAGATGATTATTATCTGGTCTCTTCCAGTTTTGATGCTGTTCCAGGCTTACCTGTCTTACATTCAAAAGACTTGGTGAACTGGACTATCATTGGCCATGCCCTGCAACAACAGCCTCCATATGATCATTTTTCAAAAACGCAGCATGGTGGAGGAGTGTGGGCGCCTGCAATCCGGTATCATGATGGTATGTTCTATATTTATTATCCCGATCCTGATTATGGTATTTATATGGTAAAGGCTAAAAACCCTGCCGGCCCCTGGTCGACTCCGGCGCTTGTTCAGGGAGGAAAAGGTTTGGAAGATCCTTGCCCTTTATGGGATACTGATGGGAAAGTTTATCTTGTTCATGCGTATGCAGGCAGTAGAGCCGGCATTCGGGATATCTTGGTGATGAATCAAATGAACCAGAAGGGAACAAAATTTATAAATGAAGGAGTGATCGTTTACGATGGGCATGGTGTAGATGAGGATGTTGAAGGCCCGAAGCTGTATAAGCGCGATGGTTATTATTACATCCTGGCTCCGGCTGGCGGATTTGATCAGGGATGGGAAATAGCCCTTCGGTCAAAAAATATTTATGGCCCTTATGAACGCCATGTTGTAATGAATCAGGGTAAATCTGATATTGTATCTCCCCATCAGGGTGGTTGGGTTGAGACAAAAACAGGCCAGTCCTGGTTTTTACATTTTGCACAACCTACTACCTATGGACGTCTGGTGTATCTGGAACCTATGAAATGGGTAAACGGATGGCCTATTATTGGGAAAGATCAGGGAAATGGGATCGGAGAGCCTGTGGATCAGTATCAGATGCCAAATGTTGGCAAAAAATATCCGGTTGCAACACCTCAAACGTCCGATGATTTTAGTAGTGGAACACTTGGCTTGCAATGGCAATGGCAGGCAAATCCACAGGCTACATGGGTATTCCCATTCAAGAGCAAAGGAGTCCTTCGCCTTTATGGGCAACTTCTGCCGAAGGAATTTAAAAATTATTGGGATGTGCCTAATATACTCATGCAGAAATTTCCTGCTCCCGAATTTACCGCTACTACCAAAGTTACCTTTAACCCTTCCATGGAGGGAGATAGGGCCGGTTTGATTGTGATGGGAATGGATTATGCTGATTTGACGATTGAAAATGGAGCGAAAGGCTTGATCTTGACGCAAAATAGTTGCCTGAAAGCCGATAAAGGATCTGCTGAGATGGTTCATTCATCTCTTCCACTTACAACTTCAACCCTATGGTTAAGAGTACATGTGTCAGATTTCAGCCAAATAACATCTCAGGACAAAACGCTTAAAGTAACGTGCCGATTCAGCTATAGCCTTGACGGGAAGAATTTTTCCGCTTTCGGCAATCCATTTGTTGCAACAGAAGGGAAATGGATCGGTGCAAAAGTTGGCTTATTCTGTACCAGGCAACAATGGAGTCATGATGCAGGATATCTTGATGTACACAATTTTTTAATTGATAAATAATGAATGATTGGAAGAGTGAATGTAGAGTAGAGAAGCGTGTTTTGTGTTCATGGAAGTCGCTTTAAAGACTTGTTCTTTACGGCGGCTTTCTTTATTGCTTTGGAATTTCACGTGCACTCCGTATCTTTATCAACTGATTTGTTGTTTGAAAATTTTTCTTTTGCATGACATTTACGGCCATTGATTTTGAAACTGCTTATGCGAAATTTCCTTGTGAAATAGGAATTTGCGTAGTAGAAAACGATGAAATTCAATCTGCTAATTCATGGCTTATCAAACCTGCTTGTTTTCCCTATATGAATTACTGGTGTTATAAAACCCACGGTATCAGTTCCGATATGGTACAGGATGAACCTTCATTTGCAGATTTATGGAGCACTTTGCAGCCGCTTCTGGACGACACACTTCTGATCGCTCACAATGCTCCTTTTGACATGGGAGTTTTACGTGCTTCGCTACAATACTATGATTTGGCTATGCCTCACAGCGATTATGTCTGTAGTGTGTCTCTTTCCAGACGTGTTTGGAAAGGGCTTGAATCGTATAGCTTACATAATTTGTGTGCTCTTCATGATATTCATTTTCATCATCACCGGGCAGGTGCAGATGCAGAAGCATGTGCAAAATTAGTCCTGAAAATGGCAGAATCTTCCGGGTTATCCTCTGTGGAAGAATTAGTTGCCCATACAGGACTTCAACTTCAAAAAGTTTGATTGATTCCTACGTGATTGTCAGTGAGATCCCTTTCTTAAAGCGCCTTCCAAAAATGCAGCAAACCTGGCAGGATTTTCAGTAAACGAAAATGATCCGGTTAAAGGAATCCCTTTGGCATCCACAATAACATAAAAAGGTTGAGCATTTGCGCCGAATTTCGATCGTTGTAAATAACTCCATTTATCACCTATCGTTGATAAAAGAGATGTGTGTCCGTTTTCAGTAACTTCCATAGGTTGCTTCAGTGTGGTTTTATCGTCAACATAGAGCGAGGCAACAATGAATTGTTCGCTCATTAATTGTTTCACTTTGGGATCTGTCCAAACGGCAGCTTCCATTTTCCGGCAATTGACGCACCCATAGCCTGTAAAATCGATTAGCAAAGGTTTATGTTGTGTGGCAGCAGCTTCCAGTGCCTGATCATAATCGTTGTAAACGGTGTGTTGTGATTGTGGATTCAGATTAAAATCCTGTGTGTAGAGTGGTGGAGCAAAAGCACTGATGGCTTTTAAGGGTGCTCCCCATAAGCCTGGAATCATGTATAAAGCAAACGCAAAAGTGATGATGGATAGCAATAGGCGAACCACAGAAACATGTTTCAGGTCGCTGTCGTGTGCAAATTTAATTTTGCCAAGAAGATAAAATCCCAATAAAGCAAATATAACGATCCAGAGCACCAGAAAGACCTCCCTGTCAAGCAGTCTCCATCCATAAGCTAAGTCGGCTACGGAAAAAAATTTCAAAGACAACGCCAATTCCAGAAAGCCCAAAACTACTTTGACTGAATTTAGCCAGCCGCCAGATTTTGGCATTGATTTAAGCCACATTGGAAACATGGCAAAAAGCATAAATGGGACAGCCAGTGCCAATGCAAAACCAAACATACCAATGGCAGGCCCCAGATATGAACCATTGACAGCAACATCGACAAGAAGCGTCCCAATGATCGGTCCGGTGCAGGAGAACGAAACCAGCGCCAGAGTAAAAGCCATGAGTAAAATACTGACGAAGCCTGATGTAGACTCTGCTTTGTTGTCCAGCTTTGTTGTCCAGGATGCTGGCAGTGTCAGTTCAAATGCTCCCAGGAAAGAAGCTGCAAACAATACTAATAAGGCAAAGAAAAACAGGTTGAAGTATGCGTTGGTCGAAAGGCTATTCAATGCGCTTGCTCCAAAGATTAAAGTGATTAAAATGCCAAGAATCAGGTAAATGGCAATAATGGAGAAACCGTATAAACCAGCATCGCGTTTAGCTTTTGTTTTGTTATCCGAACGTTTTAGAAAAAAACTGACAGTCAAAGGTATAATAGGCCATACGCAAGGCGTAAAAAGTGCAATTAACCCACCTAGCAGGCCTTTCAAAAAGATCAACCAAAGAGGATCGTGCGTATCTTCATTATTTTTGGAATTACTAAATGCATCAAGTTGAGTGATGACTGGCGCCCATGTGCTTTGAGCTGATTCAGTTACTGCTGTGGTCTTTGATGTGTGTACGGAATCTGTTTTTACCGGTTGAATAGTTTGAACTATTGCCGGTGCCACTTCATGGATTGGTGTTGATATAGATTTTACTTTAGCTGGCTCTGTAATGGGAGAAGATTCTTTTCCAAAGGAAAAAGGAATTTTTGCAGGAGGCAAACAGTTCTCGTCATTACATCCCATGAACTCAACATATCCCGAAACAAAGAATTTCTGCGGATCGGTCACAATCACTTTTTGGTTAAAAACAGCTTGATGGACATACCATGTCAGTGTCATAGAAAATGATTGGTCATATTGTCTGATGATCGGTGATACAGACGTTACATCCCCTGACAAATGGGCGCCGGTTATTTTGTCAAAATGAAATGATGTTGCAACCGGTCCTCCGGAAGGTAAATTTTGCCCATAAACATGCCATCCATCGTCAATGGAAGCTTTGAATTGAAGATTAATGATGTTCCCTTCTTTCTTTTGTTGAGAAAAACTCCAGGTGATGGGTTGTAAAATTTGACCGATGGATAAAAAGCTAACACTGATGAATGCCAGCAAAAGACCTATTTTTTTCATATTCTGTGTCATAATCTAAAATTTCGTCCAAATCAGTATGAATCGTTGACCGAGACTTAAAGACAAAGTTAATCAAAATCTCATGATTGCTGCAAGCGCTGTGAAAATGTATTGCAAAAGGTGCAAGCTGGGTATTTTAAAAAGTAATTTATAATAATAATATATTGATTATTTGATGGATATATGAGAAGTAACATTGTTCTTGATTTTTGAACTTGACATTATGTTTTTTCATCTTCGGCTTTGAAAAAAGTAGAAATGTAACCCAAAAATAAAGCGAATTCATTACCTTTGCATATTCAAAAGGCAATGTATATGGCAAAAAAAGAACAGCAACCCATAAAAAAAACAAAAAAAGAGAAATCGTCTTCATCTGGTCAGCCCAAATGGATGCGCTTATTTAAGGATGAACGGACTCATTTTATTATTGGATTGCTACTTTTAATGGCTGTCAGCTACGTTGCTTTGGCATTTACTTCTTTTTTCTACACAGGAGCAGCCGATCAAAGTAAACTGCAAGGTACTTGGTTCCATCTTTCCAATGATGAACCCGGAATTCAGAATTGGACGGGTGCGGTCGGAGCTCATATTGCTGAAGTCCTAATCAACCAAGGGTTTGGCGTTGCCGCGTATGCTTGGCTTGTATTTCCTCTTATTTTGGGATTGCGTCTTATGTCCATTCGAACGATTCCATTGTGGAAATCCTTTTTATATCCCATGCTAATAATGATTTGGCTCTCCTTGTTTCTTGGAGCCACATTGTCAACGATCTATAAAGATTCGTTCTTGTTTTTGGGTGGGGAGAATGGTTATTATGCCGGAGAATGGATGCATGGTAAATTCGGCTGGACAGGTACTTTACTGGTACTTTTGGTGGCGGGTTTTGCTTTAAGTATTCTTTTATTTAAAGGATTGATTCCTTTCTTAAAAAGAATTTTCACACAGTCACCCCGTAAAACGGAGAAAGAACCAGTGGTTTTATCTCCGGCAAAGCAATCTTCTGGAAATACGCTTACAATGAACATTGACGATGAGGAAGAGTCGGAAGATGTCAGTTCCTTGTATACAACTAAGGATGAAGAACCAAGTTTTTCGACAGACTTTGAAATTACTGCACCTCAGCCCGAAGTATATGATCCGGGATTATCAATTGCCGAACAACAAAAAATAATGCATCTCAACGAATTGGGCAACAATGGAGATGAGGACGATTATGATGCCTCGATGTTGGGAGAATATGATCCAACTTTGGATTTGTCAAACTATCGTTTCCCTGTATTGGACCTGCTCAAAGAGTACAATAACGGGCAGGCATCCGTTGATATGGATGAACAGAACAACAACAAAAATAGAATTATCAACACACTACGGAATTATGGTATTGAAATAGATAGCATTAAAGCTACAGTCGGGCCGACAATTACATTGTATGAAATCGTTCCTAAACCAGGCGTGCGTATCTCGAAAATTAAAAATCTGGAAGATGATATAGCACTGAGTTTGGCTGCTTTGGGCATTCGGATTATCGCTCCGATCCCTGGAAAAGGTACCATTGGAATTGAAGTTCCGAACCGCGATCCACAGATTGTTTCCATGCGCTCGGTGATTAGCTCGAAGAAATTTCAGGATTCTAAATTCGATCTGCCTGTCGCCTTTGGAAGTACCATTACAAATGAAATCTTCATGCTCGATTTATGCAAAATGCCACACTTACTGGTGGCAGGAGCGACCGGACAAGGAAAATCGGTTGGGTTAAATGCCATTATCACCTCGCTGTTATACAAGAAGCATCCATCGACGCTCAAATTTGTATTGGTTGACCCTAAGAAGGTAGAGTTTAATATTTATTCTGATATAGAAAAGCATTATCTGGCAAAACTTCCGGATGGGGAAGAATCGATTATAACGGATGTCTCCAAGGTAGTGCAGACACTTCAGTCCCTGACCATCGAAATGGACAATCGCTATGACTTGCTCAAAAAAGCGCATGTAAGAAATATCAAGGAATATAATTCCAAGTTTATTTCGCGTCATTTGAATCCGGAAAAAGGACATCGATTCCTGCCTTACATCGTTGTGATCATTGATGAATTTGGAGACTTGATTATGCAAGCCGGGAAAGAAGTCGAGATGCCGATTGCCCGTATTGCCCAGTTGGCTCGAGCGGTTGGCATCCACATGGTAATTGCAACCCAGCGTCCTTCGACTAATATCATTACAGGCGTTATTAAAGCGAATTTCCCTGCGCGTGTAGCATTCCGGGTAATGGCTATGGTGGATTCACGAACCATTCTGGATACTCCCGGAGCGAACCAGTTAATTGGTCGGGGTGATATGTTATTCTCCCAGGGTGGCGATCTGATTCGTGTTCAATGTGCTTTCGTCGACACACCGGAAGTGGAAAAGATTGTAAAATACATCGCTCAACAAACTTCCTTCCCGACGGCTTATTATCTGCCTGAGTATGTCGGCGGTGACGGTGAAGGTAATGAATTTTCTGATATGGATATGAGTAAACGTGATCCCTTATTTGAAGAAGCAGCTCGTTTAATCATTTTAAATCAACAGGGGTCCACATCCCTTATTCAACGTAAATTTTCGATTGGTTATAACCGAGCAGGCCGCATTGTTGACCAATTGGAAGCTTTTGGAATTCTCGGGCCTCCCGATGGAAGCAAACCTCGCCAAGTACTTGTTACAGATGAATATGAGCTTGAAAAACGTTTGAAAAGCTTCCTGTAGCATATTCTTTAATGCTATTTTTATATAATTTTAATCAGACATTATTTCTATGACTATTGATAAATCCAACTTAGTGGATTTTATTACGTTGGGCTGTTCTAAAAATCTGGTTGATTCTGAACATCTTATGCGTCAGCTTGCAGTAAGTGGTTACCAAGTACATCACGATCCTGAAAAACCGGAAGGCCGGATTGTAATCATCAATACGTGCGGCTTTATCGGCGATGCACAAGAAGAATCCATCAATACGATTCTTCAATTTGCAGAACTACGGAAACAGAAAAAGATTGATAAACTTTTTGTGATGGGATGCCTTTCGCAGCGCTATCTAAAAGAACTGGAGGAGGAGATTCCCGAGGTAGATCATTATTATGGAAAGTTCAATTTCAATGAAATTCTGGGCGACTTAAGCAAAACCTATAACCCTAATTTTGCCCTTGAACGGTCGTTTACAACGCCGTCACACTATGCATATGTGAAGATTTCGGAAGGGTGTGACCGTACCTGTTCTTATTGTGCAATTCCTATTATAACGGGGAAACATAAATCCAGATCCCAGGAAGATATCATTCAGGAAGTACAATGGCTTGTTTCGCAGGGAGTCAAAGAAGTTCAACTCATTGCTCAGGATTTATCATATTATGGCTATGATATTAACGGTAAACCTTTATTGCCGGATCTGGTGAATCGAATTGCCGATATTCAGGATTTGAAATGGATCCGGTTGCATTATGCCTATCCTGCGAATTTTCCATATAAATTGTTGGATGTTATGCGGGAGCGGGATAATGTTTGCAAATATCTTGACCTGGCTTTGCAACATAGCAGCGATGATATGTTGAAACGAATGCGTCGAAACATCACATTGGACCAAACACGAACCCTATTGCAGGCTATTCGGGAAGGAGTTCCCGGTATTCACTTACGCACTACAATGCTTGTAGGACATCCGGGAGAAACTGATCTTGATTTTCAGGCATTAAAAGCCTTTGTTGCTGAACAGCGTTTTGAACGGTTAGGTGTTTTTGCCTATTCGCATGAAAACGGTACGTATGCCTACAACCATTATGTGGATGATGTGCCCAAAACGGTTAAGTCAGACCGTGTGTCCGAAATTATGGAATTGCAACGTACGATTTCGTCTGAACTGAATCAGCAAAAAGTCGGTAAAACATTTAAAGTTATCATTGACAAAACAGAAGGAGATTTTTATGTAGGGCGAACGGAATTTGATTCGCCGGAAGTGGATCCTGAGGTATTAATTGCCAAAACAAATAAACTGTCTATAGGCTCGTTTTATTCGGCAAAAATTATTAATTTTGACGATTATGATTTGTTCGGTGAAGTTGTGTTTTAACACATGGCAAAGATCGAACAATATATAGTCATAGCCATTCATCAATCTTTTAATACGCTGAATTATGACACACAAAGAATTGATTGCTGATTTATCGGACAAACTCTCTTTGTCGGAAAAGGAAGTTTCTGATATGCTTGAATTGACCTTTAAGCAAATGGCTGGAGAAATGAGTCAAGGAAATGCCATTCATCTGCAAGGATTTGGAACGTTTGAAGCCCATCGAAAAGAAGAGCGGGTGTCTGTTAATCCTCGCACAAAAGTCCGCACCTTAATTCCTCCGAAACAGGTATGTGTATTCAAACCGAGTCAAATCTTAAAAGAAAAGGCAAAGGAGGTGCCAGATCATGAGTAACGAAAAAAAAATGGCTTCCGACATTGCTACTTTACTAGCCCAACAACAAGGAATTACCAAAAAAGCAGCTACAGCTTTTGTGCAACAGTTGTTTTCGGTCATTTATGAAGCACTGTTACGTGACAAGGAAGTCAAGGTCAAAGGGCTGGGTGTGTTTAAGATTGAGTGGCACCAAAGTAGAATGAGTGTCAATGTGCAAACCGGTGAAAAATATGAAATAGCTGGTCATAACAAAATTACTTTTGTCCCCGATAAAGCGATTCGTGACGTTGTCAACCAACCGTTTGAACATCTTGATCCGGTTGTTCTTGATCAAGAAGAAGGCGTTGGAAGTGATACGTGGATGGAAGACGAGGAACTACGGATGAAACGCTTTTCGGACCAGGCTGAAGAAATTATGAGTATTATATGTGACTTACAGCAGATTAGCCCTCATGAAGCGCCTGTGATAGAAAGAGAAACTGAACTGGAACAGCCAGCGGAAATTTTGGTTTCTGAAATTCAGGAATCAGAAATAACATCAGCGGAAGAACCCGAAGAAACCCTAAAAGAGGATTCAAAAGGAATATCAGAAGAAGAATTAAAGGAAACAGAAGAACCGTCGATAGTTTCAGCATTAGCATCAACACCAGAGCCGGAGACAGCAGCAGCACCTGAAATTATGGTGAAAGAACATAAACAACATGCTTTTTTCCCCGAAGAAGAGCCTATTGTTCTGGAACGTATGCGAAAGGAAACTCCTCGCAACGTAAGACGTTGGATTGTATTTTCCGTTGTATTGGCCTTTTTAGTCGTAGTTTGCGTGCCGATCTATTATGTTTTCTTTATTATGAATCGTGCCAATAAGGTTCCTTTAAAGACATCATCAGTTCAAAGTGTTCAACCTGTGAATTCAACAAATACATTAGCAAAAAATTCTTTTCAAGTGGCTTCAAACCCGAAGATTGAGAATATTTCCCCAAAATCTTCCAATGCTCATCAGATAAAGAAATCAGGCATGTATAATGATACACTGACTGTGGTGACATTTACTGAAGGTTCACGGCTTACGCTTCTGGCATTGAAATATTATGGGAGCAAACTTTTTTGGGTTTATATCTACGCAGCCAATAAGCAAAAAATTGCAAATCCTGACCATATCGGAGCAGGTATGCATATCCTAATTCCCAAACTCAGTCCCAAACTTATTGATGTACACAATCCTCAGTGTCTGATTCGTGCCAGCGCGTTACAGACCAAATACAAAGAAGAATTTTTAAAGCCGAAACCATAATGATTTGTATATCCGTTCGCAGTAATATGCATTTTGTGCCCGGTGACGGATTTTAGATAAATCATATAGCCTTCAGAAGAGGCATTGCTTCTGTTATTCCCTTCATCCAGAGAAACAATTACGTAATGAGGCTTTGCTAAAAATCACATCATAAGAGTACTTTTGTTGGCAAAGAGCAAATTTCAAACTATCTTCGCTGAAAAATTACGAACACGATTCGTTATACTGTAAAAAGCTGAAGTAAATATGTCAATATATTCATATCCATTACTTAACTCGATTAATTCTCCTGACGATCTAAAAAAACACACCCTGGAAGAAATGCCTGTTATTTGTGATGAATTACGATGTTTTATCATTGATTCCCTTTCGAAAAATCCGGGCCATTTTGCTGCCAGTTTAGGGGTGGTTGAGCTTACCGTGGCGCTTCATTATGTATTTCAGACTCCCTACGATCGTATTGTATGGGATGTCGGGCACCAGGCTTACGTCCATAAAATATTGACGGGTCGCCGGGATGTGTTTCATACCAATCGCCAATTTCAGGGAATCAGTGGATTTCCTAAACGAAGTGAGAGTCCTTACGATGCTTTTGGAGTAGGGCATGCATCCACTTCGATATCTGCCGGATTGGGCATGTCGGTAGCATCATCATTGAAACATGAATCCAATCGTCATGTTGTCGCTGTTATCGGCGATGGATCGCTTACCGGAGGTCTTGCTTTCGAAGGATTGAACAATGCTTCGATCAATCCGAATAACTTGCTCATTATTCTCAATGATAATCAAATAGCGATTGATCCCGTAAAAGGAGGAATCAGTCAATATCTGGTGAATTTCACTACATCGCGCACGTATAATAAAATCCGTTTTAAAGCAGCTGCGTTTCTGGAGCAAAGGAATATTCTAAATACGAAGAAAAAACACAAAATTACCAGTATTGGTAATCAGATTAAATTACTTCTTGCCCGTCAGAATAATATTTTTGAAGGAATGCATATTCGTTATTTTGGACCTATCGATGGACATGATGTAATTAACCTGATTCGTATTTTGAGCGAAATCAAAGATTTCAACGGGCCGAAGGTTCTACATATTGTCACTAAAAAAGGGAAAGGATATAAGCCTGCCGAGAATGCTGCTACAGAATGGCATGCTCCGGGTAAATTCAATATTGAAACAGGCGAACGTATCCGGCATAATGGAGATAAAGAGCCTCCTTTGTTTCAGGATGTTTTTGGAAAAACTGTACTTGAGCTTGCCGAAATGAATGATCGTATTGTCGCTGTGACACCTGCTATGATCAGTGGTTCATCCCTGCATTTTATGATTGAGAAAATGCCGCATCGTGTTTTTGATGTAGGAATTGCCGAAGGACATGCTGTTACATTTTCTGCAGGATTGGCTACTGAAGGTCTCCAACCTTTCTGCAATATCTATTCCACATTTATGCAACGGGCTTATGATAATGTGATTCACGATGTCGCCTTGCAAAATCTTCCCGTTGTTTTTTGTGTTGACAGGGCAGGTCTGGTAGGTGCTGACGGAGCTACCCATCATGGTGTATTCGATTTGGCTTATTTCAGGTGCGTCCCAAATTTAACCATATCTTCACCGTTGAATGAAACTGAATTGCGTAACCTCATGTATACTGCACAGCTTCCCGAAAACAGCACCTTTGTGATTCGGTATCCACGTGGGAATGGCGTTCTGGTGGATTGGCAGAAACCTTTTGAAGAAATTGCCATCGGCAAAGGCCGTTGGTTGAAGGAAGGGAAAGATATGGCTATTCTATCCCTGGGGCCAATCGGGAATGTGGTTGCCGGAGCGATTACTGAAATTGAGAAACAGCATAAGGTTGCTATTGCTCATGCCGATATGCGTTTTTTGAAGCCGATAGATGAAGAAATTCTACATTATGTAGGGAAAAACTTCAAAAAAGTGGTTACTGTTGAGGATGGCGTTCTCTCCGGTGGCTTTGGGAGTGCGGTTGTCGAATTTATGAGTGACCATGGCTATTCTCTCATCATCAAACGGATTGGAATTCCCGATCAGTTTATTGAACAAGGACAACCTGCCGAGCTTTATCACTCCATTCATATGGATCACGAGGGAATTAAACAGATTTTGCTAAACGTCCTGACACAATGATTGGAACCTGGGTAAACGCAGCAACTGTGATTGTTGGCGGCATCCTTGGGTTGTTGCTCAAGCGGCATATTTCGCATCGTCTGTCAACTGTTTTCTTTCAGGCTATTGGTTTATTTACCTTGATGTTAGGTGTGAAAATGGCTTTGCAAAGCGAACATGTTATTGTGTTGATTCTTTCGTTAATTGTTGGGGCGCTGGTGGGAGAGTCTATGCATCTCGATGAAAAGGTGGCACAACTGGGGCACTATGTCAGAATACACCTGAAAGTTGGGAACGATAAATTCGCAGAAGGGCTGATAACTGCTTTTTTGTTGTACTGTATCGGATCGATGACCGTGATTGGTTCTATTCAGGAAGGATTGGGGCAGGGGCATGATTTACTCTTCACCAAATCCATCATGGATGGATTTTCTTCCATTCTTTTAGCAGCAGGATTTGGAGTCAGCATTCCTTTGACTGCAATTCCACTAGTTATTTTTCAGGGTAGCCTTACATTTCTTGCCTATTTCTTCGGTGCTCATTTTTCCATGCTCATCATTAACGAACTTACTGCAACCGGTGGAATTTTGCTCATTGGGTTAGCAATTAATATTTTAGAAATAAAGAAACTGAGAGTGATGAATATGCTTCCGTCCTTGATTTTTGTTTGTTGCTTTATGTGGATTGCTCTCCATGTCCATGTTGCTTTTTGAAAAAGAGATAGTCTAAAAACAGTCTCATTCAAAACCAGTTAGTCATCGCGCCGGGACAATGTGTGAAAATTTTATGTTGAGGCTTTGGAGATATCGAAAATAGCTGTATCTTTGCACGGCAATTGAGAGCAATTGCAGATTAAACATGGTGTGGTAGTTCAGCTGGTTAGAATACCTGCCTGTCACGCAGGGGGTCGCGGGTTCGAGTCCCGTCCATACCGCAAAATATTTTAAGAGAGGTCTGATAAGACCTCTCTTTTTTGTCTTCGTTTCATGCCTTCCTCCATTCTTTCTGGATCAATCGGGAAAGTTGTGTTTTTGTTGATTAAGCATAAATTTTTGTTAGTCTGAAAAGGAAAAAATTCACATCTCTCACGCCTCTGAAAGATGCCCTAAAAGCTTTGATTTTGGCATTGAATGATTCTGCAGAAGCATTTGTACTTCTGTGATTAAAATAATTCAGGATTGTCAAATAATGTGATTGAATGGTTCTGGTGATGCTTCCAAATGACAAAATACCTGAGTTATCAACCCTATCATACCACTGTGCCAGTTTAGCAAAAGCTACTCCTTTGTCTTTTGTTTGATGGTAAATAGCCCCCAATTGCAAGGAAAAATGATATGCTTTCTTTAGGTCAGGATACAGTTCAAAAAGAATTTCAGCTCTTGTTTTCTGAGAATATGTCCATGCTGTGGGTTTCTTAAACAACAAATATCTGCTACGCGCCAGTAGTTGCTTGAGAGTGTCTCCGTTTGCCAGAACCGGTGGATTGTATTTCCTTCCGCAGGCTTTCGCTAATGCCATATCGATCGTTTCCCTGTCCAGTGCATTCCAACGATGTTTAATTCTGAGTTCCTGAACGGCATCATAAGCCAACTGTTGAACATGAAACCTGTCGGTCACTCTACCGGCTTGGGGAAAGCAAATTTTGATCACGTATTCCATATTGGCTGCCATATCCATGGTAACTTCCCGGACTTTCCACCTGACACGCTTTGGCAGCTTGTTGAGAACCGCGACAATATCCTCTGCCTTAGTTCCCCGAACCATAGCAACAATGGTTCCTTTACCTCCTTTTGCCGCTTTGTTGGTGACAATAGTATATAGTTCTCCGTTAGACAAGCTGGTTTCATCTATACTTAAGAAACGGCCTACATTATCCGGATAAAGCAGCCATTGGTGAGCATGAGATTTTTGATCCCACTGATGATAATCACTCAGATAGTCCTTGTATTGCTCTTGCAACTGCTTGCCATCCAGATAATAATCCACTGCAAGGGATTTAGCACTTATGGGATGAGTATCCAGGTAATTCTTTTAAAAAAGCCGCGAATTCCTGTGTAAATCGCGTTCCTTTTGCCGTAAGTTCCCAATTTCGGCTAACCACTTGGTTTGTATTGGCATTCAACCACCTTCGACACTTAATCTTCAAATCAAATACCTTTCCTCGTATTGGAAAATCATGTATGGTTTGTTCCTGATGAAAGCCATGACAACGAAGAGGTTCTCCTGCATACTCTGAAGGAATATCAGGCTTTTCTTCAAGATAAACCGCATAACCTATCCCAATGTTCCTAACTGATTTTATTTCAAAATACTCCAGAATCCCTTCTGGCAATATTAACTCCAACAACTGATGTTCCGCTGACTTTAATTCTGTCTCTTTTTCCATGAAACAAAATTATCATTTTTTATCCTCTAACACAACTTTCCCGATTGATCCTTCTTTCTTGTATATTATAAATTTGTTTGTTCGTTTTTGGTTATGACGTTGATTGGGCAAAATTAGTCTAATGCTTGGCTTACTCGCTGTCGCAAATAAAAACATTTCTTGCACCTGAATGGATTACGTTATCTTGTTTTTCTCATTCAAATTCTACTTTTTTAATGTGTTTCAACTTGTAAGGGCCACTTTCTACATGTTTTCCCCAGAGTCTCTACAGTTTTCTACAGTATGTAAAAATATTAACTATTTGTTTTGTAGATGAATATGTGTAATGGCATAATTTTTGTAATATGTGTAATAAGAAATTGGCATTTCTCCTGATTTAGTATTCAGTCCAGATTACTACGTATTTTTACAAGATAATAAGTTATCCTACCAGAAACGTCAAGGGAGTTAACGTGTCAGAAAAACTGAGTGTGAATGTTGAATTAACAGGCGTTGATGCAAAATGATTGCGGCGTTTGAGCTATATTACAAACCATTAAATTCATGAAAATGAGAACAATTAGATTTTATGTAGTTATTACCGTTCTTGCACTAATAACGGTATCATGTGTCGAGCATTCGGCAAAATATAAAGCTATGGTTGCACAACGGGATTCATTACAGAATTCATTGAATTTGCAGACCCAGTACTCTGATTCATCCTACAATCAAACACTTGGATTTCTGAATGATATTGAAACAGGATTTGCCAGAATCAATAAGAATGAAAGTGAGATGAAGGTGAACCTCAAAGGTGTGGAAGGTTCCAGGAGCAGAAAAGAACAGGTTGCGGCTCAGATGATGGAGATCAAAAAAGACATGGAACAAACCAACGCAAAAATTGAAGCTCTTAAACGTCTTGCTGCTAAAAGAGGGAAAGCTAATGCTGCATTGGAAGAAACAATTAATCGCCTGCAAAGCGAAATGACCGAAAAAAATGCTCAGATTCAATCCTTACAAGCAGAGCTTGCCCAGAAAAATATTAAAATCAGTGAGCTAAATACTACTGTAGCAGACCAGGGCAAGAATATTGCTGAACAACACAATATGATTGAACAACAAACTTCAACCATCAAAGGGCAGGACGCTGATTTACATACCGTATGGTATTGTGTGTCTACATTAAAACAACTTAAAGAGGAGAAAATAGTAACAGGTGGCGGACTTTTCCAGTCAAAGAAATTATCGGCTAATGCATTCGAGGCAAAATACTTTACTCAGGCTGATTTAAGGAGTATCTCATCTATACCGACCAATAGCCAGAAGGTAAAAATACTGACACTGCATCCAAGCGATAGTTATAAACTGGTAAGAAGTGCCAATAAGAAGATTACAATTGAGATCACTAATCCTGCAAAATTCTGGAGTGCTTCCAAGTATCTGGTTGTTCAAATATAGTTTCTTGCACAATAGATTGATGTTATTTGATTAATAAACGATTCTGTTTTCGGGAGAATAAAAATATCCGTGAAATTGTTTATTTTTGTTCCCTGTATGAAGCAGACAATTCTTATAATTGAAGATGATACCACCTTTGGAACTATGTTACAGAGGTGGTGTCTTCGTATTGGATTCGAAGCGGAATTATGTTCCGATATTTCATCGGCAGAAGTTACACTGAGTCATAAAAAGGTTCATTTGGTGCTGAGCGATCTACGCCTTCCCGATGGAGATGGGATTATGCTGTTGCATTGGATGCGTGACCGGAAGATGAATATCCCGGTTATTGTGATGACTAGTTATGCGGAAATCCAAAGTGCGGTCGCAGCGATAAAGCTTGGTGCGGAAGATTTTCTGGAGAAACCGATGAATCCTTCTATACTGAAAGATAAAATAGAACAGGCTCTCTCGGTGAAGCCTGCTTCTACAAAGATTTCCGGGCCTATTGTCAATAATATGATCTTGGGCAAAAGCCCGGAAGCCCAGCAAATGTATGATCATATTCTGAAGGTTGCTCCTACGCGGATGTCGGTGTTGATTGTAGGCGAAAGCGGTACGGGTAAAGAATATGCGGCACGCATGATTCACGAAAATAGTCCACGCCGGAACAAACCCTTTATTGCTGTCGATTGCGGCAGTTTATCCCGTGAATTGGCCCCGAGCGAATTATTCGGGCATCTGAAAGGTTCATTTACTTCTGCAATAGAAGACAAATCCGGTGTTTTTGTGCAAGCCGACCAAGGAACCGTCTTTTTGGACGAGGTGGGCAATCTTTCGTATGATGTACAGGTACAATTGTTACGTACGCTACAGGAACAAAAGGTGCGTCCTGTAGGATCCGTGAAAGATATTAAAGTAGATGTACGCATTCTTGCTGCTACAAATGAAGACTTGGGTACCGCTATTGCCGAAGGTCGTTTTCGTGAGGATTTGTATCATCGACTGAATGAGTTTTCTCTCTTTATTCCTCCTATCCGTGACCGCAAGGGAGATATTCCCATTTTTGCAAACGAATTCCTACGCCAGGCCAATGAGGAGTTGGAAAAATCGGTAAAAGGATTTTTACCTGATGCGATGGCTTTGCTCGAAAGGCATCATTGGAGTGGAAATCTTCGCGAATTGCGTAATACAGTAAGGCGACTGGTTTTGTTTGCTTCGAATGATATGATTGCGCCTTCGGATATTCCTGCTTTTGCTCCGTCGTCGTCAGTAAGTGAAAATTTGGCTTTGCAACCTGACAATGAACGTGAGCAGATAGAGAATGCGTTGCGTAAAGCCAGAGGAAATAAAACATTGGCTGCCACGTTGTTGAAAATCGATCGCAAAACGCTCTATAACAAAATGCATCTTTACGACATTAAATTTTGATTGTCAGAATCGTTTCCACGTCCTTTTCCCATCCTTCGTAAGCATTTCCGCGTCGGGCATCCATGCGGCGTAGAGCATCTACCGGATAGCCAAGCAAAACGAACATCGGTAACATTTTGTGACAGGTTGCCTGAGCCTTGTTGAAGTCGGCATCGGCAAGAGCCTGCCTCAGGATCGCATAATTTTCGGCTGTAGAAGTTCGAAATAATCCTCTAATCTCATCTTCATCTTCTTCCAGGAAACCATCGTTACCCTTTTCTCCTTCCCCAAAAATCTCCCGTAATGACTCCATGGTAAAAGGTTTTTGAAGGAAGCCGGCAAATCCAAGCTGAAGGGCTTTTTCAATTGTGAAATCGCTATGCCCTGTCATCACAATGACCGGAATATTTCCTGCCGAAGCCAGAATGTCGTTTCCTGAAAGTTCACCCATTTCCATGTCGGTCAAAATCACATCATAATCTTTTTCTATTACGACATGTCCAAGACGAGAAAGCATCTCGCCTGCCATTTTCACAATAACAGGATCGTCATCAAACACCGCAATTCTTTTTGATCCTTGTTTGATAATGCTTTCAGCTTTAACACAAGGGATCGTAACTGTCACTGAAGTGCCCTTTCCAACGGTAGAGATGAGTTGGATGCTTCCTGTCAGCAATTCAATCAAACCTTTCACTACATACATTCCCAGACCAGTACCGTGTGCTAACGTGTTATTGCTTTCCACCCGTGAGAACGGTTCATATATTTCCTCCAGCTTGTCTTCAGGAATTCCTGCACCAGTGTCTTTTACTTCAATACGAAGTTGCTGATTGACATATGTCGTTGCCAGTTTTATTTCGCCGATGCGCGTATATTTAATAGCATTCGACACGAGGTTGATTATGATTTGCTTTATTTTCATCTGATCGGAGATGATGCGAATCTTATCCGATGAAAATGTAAATGAGATATGCTTGGCCTCAGCCAGTGGCAAAAACATCTGCCCGATTTCGTCACTCAGCTCTTCGAGTGAAAAGGTGGTTGAAGTAAGTTGCAAAGAACCCTGTTCGAGACTGGAATATTCCAACAGATTTTCCAACAAAGCCAAAATATGTCGGGCGGAGTTTTGCATCGATTTGACGTCTTCTCCCTGCTGACGGTGAAGTTCAAGGTAACCGAGAATCGATCCCAATGGGCTTTTAATATCGTGAGAAACGGACAATAGCAACTTGTGTCGGCTTTCCATCACCTGCCGGAGTTTTTCGCGGGCTTCCTTCCCTTTGTTTACATCGTAGATGATGAGCAGTATAAATAACAGAATAAGCCCTAATGCAATGATTCCGCCGATTACCGAAAGTGTGTAGTTTCGATTGATTGACTGTTCGTTACGCTCAATGGTATCAAGCATTGAGTTTAGTGTTTGTTTGTGAAGTTCCAGAAGAAGGCCTGCTATTTGAGCTGAAATTTCTCTGTCAGACATGATCTGATTTGCTACTTGTTGTTCGATAGCTCTGATATTTTGATCATAGCGTTTACTGGCAGAAAACGCTAAACTCCTCACTTCTGAAAGGAAAGGCGACGGAGTGGAATTTCCAACTTTAATGGTGTCAACACGTATATTGGAAACGACCATTGTGGTATTTTTTCCAGGGCTAAATACATCCTTCAGTCTCCTGAAAAAGTTTTTTTTCTCTTTTGATGGTTTATAAACCGTGTCATGTCGAATGGTGACAACGTGAGAGGTGGCGTTTTGTTGCGGTTTATATTGCTGGATGCGTTCGCTGATCGGAGTAAGCGGGTTTTCATCATCTAACAGCCGATTCAACTCCGAGACATTGGAAGTTTGTCGGGCGAGAAGAACCTTGATTTGTTGCAAATTTTCTTTTTCTAAGGGTTCAATGACCGAAAGGGTATCGATTAGGGAGTTGATGTATATAAGTTTGACTTGAAAATCTTTTATGTATTTTTCGTTTCGGGTAGAAACAAAAAAACTTACCGATGCTTGGGCCTGACCTACAGCATAAATCAAGTCATTCGTAAAAATGAGAACACGATGTTGCTTTTCTGCTTCTATACGCTGACTATTGATATTACTTCTTACATTATAAAGAAATATTACCATCGCCACAGCAGAAATTCCTGCGATCAAGTACAATCCTGCCGCTTTGAACCGAATTTTATTTTCGATATTCATTATACAAAGTTAGGTAGAAATTTACCGATACATCAAAATCAAGGGTATTTCAGCTATAAAAAAGCTGCTCACAATAAAAATTGCAAGCAGCCATTATTATGTATTGAAACTAATATTGCTTTGTGTTATTTTACAACTACCGTGCCCAAATTTGTATCGCTTCCAAATGATACATCGGCTGTGGCTGTTTTTGTAACCACTGTCGTATCCATCGGCATGAATTGTACCGTGTAACTGCCTGCTGTAAATCCGGAAAGTTGGAAATAATTATTTTTGGTTGTGTCAGAAATAGTTGATATAGTGTCTGTTCCGTTGATGACGAACACTTTTGTCGGTAAATCAGAAGGCGAAATATTTCCTTTAATATTAGAAGTGGCTTCTACTACAAAGGCCCGCAGAACAGGTTTTAACAGGTATACTCCATTCCCATTTTGAAATATGGATCGTCCAATGTTAAAGTCAATCATAATGGAATAATCGCCTGAAGAGGGAACTGTAGAATCCACATTAATCTTAATCCCCGATTGTTGTCCGCTTGGAATAGTTAATGCATGCGTAGTGCCATCGGCCAGTGTAACGGTGTTATCACTTCCTAAGACTAATCGCACCTGCTTAATCGCTGTATTATTGGGTAATATGATTTGTGACAATAGAGTGCTATCACCATTCATTAAGGATTTCAAATCATAAATCCCAGGGACAAACGAAGTTACTTTTGTAATAGACGAATCAGCGGTTACATAGTCAATTTCGGTAATTTGAACATTTACCTTCGTAAAGTTTAACTGAAATCCCTGCAGAGCCGGAGCATCTGTCAGCAGAAATGATACCGATTGTGGTGAACTTGGAGTTTTCGTAGTGTTACATGCGAACAAAGTCACTACTCCAATCAATATAATAAAAAATTTTACTGTTTTCATACGCTAATGATTTGATTTTAATGATACATGAAATTTATATTGGAATAATATTCTGGATATAAATAGCTTAATAATTTGTTTTGGAATTATTTCTAAGTAATACAGCAAGGCTATTTTTTAATTTAGCAAGTTGCTACATTTATTTCCTGTCAATTTTTTAATGAGCACCTCCTTTCGATTATCGGAATTTTTGAATCGTTATATTAAATAACCGAGTTGGATAAAAGAGCGCAATCACAATTGCACTGTCAAACCAAATTTTCCATCAGCAAATGTATTCTCACCACCAAATTCCAGATTAAGTGCTACACGTTTTGAAATAAAATATCGACCTCCAATTTGTGCACCCAGTCCTAATCCAGAAGAATGGGATCCTCCATAGGTATCCGGAGAATTCCAAATGTAAAAGCCAATATTTAGTCCGGCATATACATCCCAGTTTTGAGGAATTGATAATAAATTGTTAAAATGATAATTGAAATTCCCTGAAACTCCCTCAATCGAGTGATCATAATAGGTATTATTCACGTCTTCGTGATATGAACGATAGGATAATTCACTTCCTAAGGTAATATCACTACTGACGGCATAATCAAATCCAAAATAGACTGGAACTCCCCAATCGGATAGACCTAATCCAAAGTTCAACTGAGTTTTACCCATTGCTAACGAATTCTGACCAAATGAAATCACAGAAACAAAAGCAAAGATTACAAATATAAGACTCTTTTTCATCGTAGTTATTCGGTTGTTAATAGTTAATATATAGTTTCTCTTTTTAATGCCATTCGTGATCGTGTTCCTGATGGTCTCGTCCATGTTCCCTATAACCACGATAATTATTATGTCCATGAAAATCATCTCCATAATAATTTTGTACATTATCCCTTCTGTCCCAACCCCGATGTCTGCCGTTATCCCTTTTGAAACCCCATCGATCTGCTTGATAGTGATTATCTTGATCATGTCGATATTGCTCTGCATAATAGCTATTACGTAAATACGGAGTAGGAGCATTTATAATTACTTTATCTGTTGAATACAGGTCATAATGTCGGTATCTTTCAGGCAATTCTCTGGTAAATAACCATCTATTGCCATCTGGATAAATAAATGTGTGATTTGGTACATAATAATAAACTCCTAGTTCTGGTAGAAAATAATATTCAACATTATTATACGATGCGGGTTGCCACTGGGGAAATAAATTGAAATTTACTTTTACCCGTACTTGTCCCTTAACTGTCGCTAAATATGCAACACTAAGGATACTCATTAAAAAGATAATTTTAATAGTTTTCATTTCAAGAGTAATTAAATAGTTTAATACCTAAGTGACTAATAATGAATAGTGATGTTATTAAAACTACAGGCAATCTGTTTTGCCGGTGTGATTGTACTTGTTTTTCCAGTGATTATAACGTCATATGATTAAAGGTGCTTTTATCATGGGTGCAGGTATTTCTTTATCTATTTTAATTTGATATTTGATACATCACAGCTTTCAACTGTGTACTAACAATTAATAGTCAAGAACTGTACCATTATCATTAATTCATTAATAATTAGTTTCTTGGCGTAAATAAAATCTGTGGAAAATTGTAGAAATCTGTAGAGGAAAAAATACAAACAGAGGAGTGAATCTGTTTTTTTGAAATATGCAGTTATGCAGAGTTATAATTGCTCCTTTTCTGGAAAATAGGTTACTGTGCTTCATCCTGAGATTATGACAGGATGTATCAAGTTCAAAAGATAAACTTGTGTAATATCCTATATGATATGCTGATAGCCGATCATGCAAATCTTTCTTTTAAGCAGGGGAGATCCTCATCCGGCAAAACACAATACCAAATAGATTTATGAGATGATATGAATTACAGCTTGAAAAGATACTCTTGTATCTTTTCCGCCAAAATCATCCTGAAGTTTGTAGTAATCTTTATCTCTGGATAATCATTTTTATTAATCCGATGTGAAACAAGAGATTATCACTTGCACTGTTTCTTTATGAACAGCTTGCGGTTATAGCTCTTTTTTCGCCAGTGTCGTTTCTATAAAATTTATAATTTCCTTGGCACTGGTCTCCAGTCCGAGAATATCCGTTCTGAATGTAAGATTATATTGGGTGGCATCCGTCCAGTTCAGTCCGGTGAACTGGTGTATGTAGGCTCCTCTGTCTTTATCATATTCGGCGATTGTTTTTTGTGCTCTGATTTCCGACATGTTGTGTACTTCGCAAAGATGTTTTATCCGAAAAACGTTGCTTGCATGTAAGAAAATGCTGATATGATTCGGGTGTTGGCGAAGGATATACGAACCACACCGACCCATGATTACGGCCGAACGTTCGGTTGCTAATCGTTCAATTACTTCGCTTTCGGCTTTAAATAGCTCTTTGTCTGTTGGAGGAAACGGACTGAACTCAATACGGTCAGGGTTACGTGTAATAGCTTGCATAAATGCTTCCCATGCAGAAATAATTTTTTCATCACGATGTGCAATTTCTTTGGGATGAATTGAAAACCGTTGTGCTGTTTCGGATATAATTTCGCGATCGGCATACAGGATGTCAAAGTACCTTGCAATCTGTTGTCCGATATACGCCCCACCAGAACCTATCTGTCGGCTGATGGTAATGATTAAAGGCTGATTTGGTTTCATAAGGTGTCCCTCCATGTTTCATCTGAAAGTAACAAAGTGCATACAAAATTTATTGTGCAAAAGTTACGCACAAAAAACAGGCATTTGCAATTTTTTCATGTTAAAAATGCAATGGCACGCAAAACCTATTTCTTTGAGCATCTACAGCAATAGTGGCTGATAAGAATTAGCAAAAACAGATTTCTTTAATGTGAGATCCTAACCACAATAAAGCAAAGCCTAAACACCAAATTGAATCGAATGAAGAGCAAACTCATAAAGAACTTGATTCAGCTTATTGAATAGACCCGTTTTAGCGCCCGCTAAAAGAAAAGTTACCGGGGTAACAGAAGGCGTTACCCTGGTAAAAGGAATAATTACCAAGGTAAAGAGAAAAGATACCGGGGACAATAAAAGTTTCAGGTCTAAGATAATCAATATCTTGAATGTGTTATAAACAATAATTCTGATTGTATTTTGTTATATGGTTAAATATAAGAAATATACGGTTTGTGTGTCTTTTAATCTGTAAGCGGTAAATGTTTATATATATTATTTTGTCTGTTGGAGAGTGTTGGAGAAATCTAAACTGAAAAATACAGTATCGGGGTTAAAATGTATTTTATACATAGGTATGGGCTCGTGGTTGATGTGACATTAGTCCTTATACTTGATAATTTTCACAATATGATTAATGACAGATTCCTGCTGTTGTTTTTTTCTTTGGGTTCCTTTCTTTTG
Source organism: Microbacter margulisiae (assembly GCF_014192515.1). Lineage (NCBI taxonomy): Bacteria > Pseudomonadati > Bacteroidota > Bacteroidia > Bacteroidales > Porphyromonadaceae > Microbacter > Microbacter margulisiae. The sequence continues at coordinate 214,146 of NZ_JACHYB010000002.1, read as the reverse complement.
ATGATGTAAAATTTATGTTGACCGTAAGAACGAAATGAATTATTTACTTTTATGTTGCATAACATATAATTAGTTTGACATTGGTGTGAAATAAGTGTTATTTTTACACCCATTAATTCAGGCATCCGGACAGACGATTTATTTCATCCCAATAGTAACATTTAATACTTTACATACAAGTAGTTTGTGTAACTTTGGTTTAAAATAAAGTTTACGTGGTAAATTGTATGTTATGGTTGAAAACGAAGGAGTAAGAAATTATTACGAAAATAAGGATCGCTTTTATGTGGCGGTCGACTGTATCATTTTTGGATTTCACGAAGACGAGTTAAAGCTATTATTGATCAGACGGCGGTTTGATCCATGCATAGGCGAGCTTTCATTGATGGGTGGCTTTCTCAATAAGGGAGAAAGTATTGATGCTGCCGCCGAGCGCGTGTTGCAGGAGTTGACGGGTTTAGAAAATGTTTTTATGGAGCAGATTGGGATCTTCGGAGAAGTAGATCGTGATCCCGGTGAAAGGGTACTTTCTGCCGCATATTATGCACTTATCAACAGTGATGACTATAATAAGGAATTAGCAGATAGTCATAACGCGGTTTGGGTTCCAATGAACGATATCCCGGCATTGATTTTCGATCATAATATCATGGTGATGATGGCATGGAAGCAACTAAAACGCAAGGCTGCCGTAGAACCGATCGGATTCAACCTGTTGCCGCAATATTTTACATTGCCGCAATTACAATCTCTCTATGAAGCCATTTTGGGCGAAACGCTTGACAAGCGAAATTTCCGGAAAAAAGTGCTGGCAATGGATATTTTTGAGAAAACGGAGGAAAAAGACAAGAGCAATTCCAAGCGAGGTGCCTTTTACTACCGTTTTGATTATGACAAATATAACGCGTTAGTGCAGAATGGCTCCCATTTTGCATTGTAACAAACACCGATTATTAAAGAATTATGACGCGGAATGAATTAAAAGAAATTGTATGCCAGGCCAACCTCGATTTGGTGAAACATGGTCTGGTGATTTTTACCTGGGGGAATGTGAGCGCTATTGATCGCAACGAAGGTATTGTCGCCATCAAGCCGTCTGGTGTTTCCTATGACAATTTGAAACCCGAAGATATGGTGTTGCTGGATATGGAAGGCAATGTTGTGGAAGGGAAATGGAAACCTTCGTCTGATACGCAGACACACATGGCATTGTATCGTGCTTTTGAGAGTATCGGTGGGGTAGTGCACACACATTCTACATATGCTACTGCCTGGGCACAGGCAGGGCGTGACATTCCGAACATCGGGACAACCCACGCGGACTACTTCAGTCGCGAGATTCCATGTACGCGCGATATGACAGAAACAGAGGTAAAAGGAGAATATGAACTGGAAACAGGCAACGTGATCATTGAACGTTTCAACCAGATCAATCCCGTACATGTGCCCGGTGTGTTGGTAAAAAACCATGGTCCTTTTTCGTGGGGAAAAGATGCGCATGACGCAGTGCATAATGCCGTAGTGATGGAGCAAGTGGCCAAGATGGCGTTTATTGCTTACAATATTAACCCGCAATTGGATATGAATCCATTGCTTATCGAGAAGCATTTTATGCGGAAACACGGACCGAATGCCTATTACGGACAGAAATAAGTTACTTACTATAAATAATCATCTTTGCAGAGGAGAACTTTCCTGAAAAAACGAGAGTTTCTGAAGCACAAAAATTAATATTATGGAATTCAATTATCAAAACCTCGAAGTTTGGTTTGTTACAGGAGCTCAGCTATTGTACGGTGGAGATGCTGTGGTCAACGTGGATGCTCATTCGAACGAAATGGTAAAAGGGTTAAATGATTCGGGTCATTTACCAGTAAAAGTAGTTTATAAAGGAACAGCCAACTCTTCGGCAGAAGTTTCCGAAGTTTTCCGTGCAGCCAATGCCGATACGAAGTGTATTGGAGTCATTACATGGATGCATACCTTTTCTCCGGCAAAAATGTGGATTCACGGTTTGATGGATTACAAGAAACCGTTGTTGCACCTTCATACGCAATACAACGAACAAATTCCATGGGATGAAATAGACATGGATTTTATGAATCTTAACCAGTCTGCACATGGCGATCGTGAGTTTGGTTTCATCACCAGCCGCTTACGCAAACCACGTAAGGTTGTTGTAGGTTACTGGAAGGATAAAAGCACCCATGAAAAAATTGCAACATGGATGCGTGTTGCCGCTGCTTGGGCAGATGCACAGGATATGCGTATCATCCGGTTTGGTGACAACATGAACAATGTTGCTGTGACCGATGGCGACAAGGTTGAAGCTGAAATCCGTTTGGGTTATCATGTAGATAATGCTCCTATTGCTAAGTTGGTTCCTTATGTAAATGCTGTCAAAGAAGAAGAAATAGATGCGTTGGTAGCTGAATACGAAAAACAGTATGATTTTGCCGACGATTGCAAAAAAGGTACAGAAAAACATCAATATGTTCGCGATGCTGCCGCTCAGGAAATCGGGTTACGCCACTTTTTGCAGGACAAAGGAGCCAAAGCTTTCACTACCAGTTTTGATGAGCTGGAAGGAATGAAACAATTAATGGGATTTGCCTCACAACGGTTAATGGCTGAAGGATATGGTTTCGGAGCTGAAGGCGATTGGAAAACCGCAGCGCTTGTTCGTACAATGTGGGTGATGGGGCAGGGTTTATCCGGTGGACAATCGTTCCTTGAGGATTATACGTTGAACTTCGACGGGGCTAAAAGTTCAATTCTCCAAGCACATATGTTAGAAATTAATCCGGAAATCACAGCGAAAAAACCTCGCGTGGAAGTGCATTATCTGGGTATCGGCGATTCCGGAACATGTGCCCGTCTCGTGTTTCAGGCTCACGAAGGAAATGGCATTGCCTGTACCATTGTTGATATGGGGAACCGCTTCCGCATGATTGTCAATGCCGTTGAAGTGATTAAACCCAAAGCGTTGCCGAAATTACCTGTTGCGTGTGCTTTATGGATTCCCCAGCCCAATTTTGAAATTGGAGCTGGTGCTTGGATTGTAGCAGGAGGAACTCACCATTCAAGTTTTTCATTTGCCTTGACAACAGAATTTATGGAAGATTACGCAGAAATTGCTGATATGGAAATGTTGCTCATTGACAAGGATACTACAATGCGTAATTTCAAACAGGATCTCCGCAACAATGAGGTCTATTATATGCTGAACAAAGCATTAAAATAACATTGAAAGCGTTAGTAAATTAATAGATAACAAACATCATTCATCTGACATAGGATCATGAAAATACGCAAAGCCTTTGTATGTCGTTCATACAGGCTGAGCGTATTCAGTGAGAAGTGTTTTGATTTTGTGTTCTAATTCATAGGTTGGGTCCCGGTTCTCGTGATGAGAATCGGGACTCGTTTTGTATCAAATGAAGAGTAATGAGTAGCGCAATCTATTTTTTCCCTGAAGCCTGAATTATTTTGGCTCCGGGTTCAATGTCTGTGTCAATCCAGATATTTCCTCCGATTATAGCTCCTTTCCCAACGGTAACTCTTCCCAGAATGGTCGAGTTTGAATAGATGATGACGTCGTCCTCAATGACTGGATGTCTTGGAATTCCTTTAATCGGATTTCCTTTTTCGTCAAGCGGAAAGCTCTTTGCCCCAAGGGTTACGCCCTGATAAAGCTTCACATGATTCCCAATAATAGTGGTTTCTCCAATAACAACACCTGTTCCATGGTCAATTGTAAATGAATTGCCAATTACTGCTCCCGGATGAATATCAATGCCAGTTTCGGAGTGAGCCAGTTCACTGATGATGCGAGGAATCAACGGAACGCCTAAAACAAGCAGTTCGTGCGCGATTCGATAATTGGAAATTGCCCGCAAAGCGGGATAACAGAAAATTACCTCGCCATAACTTTTAGAAGCAGGATCGCCAAGATAGGTTGCAATGACATCATCAGCCAACATTTGGCGTAGTTGAGGTAGCCGTTCGATAAAAGTTGCTGCAATGGATGAGGCATGTGATTGGGGAGGGGGCTCAGAACAGGAGAAACACAAACCTGCCATGATTTGTTCGGAAAGAAGCTGGTACAAACGTTCCACTTCCATACCGATATGGTATTTTATAGTGGCTCTGTCAACGGCAGCATTCCCAAAATATCCCGGAAAAATAATGGAACGGGATAAATGAACGATCTCTTCCAATGTAGCCAATGAGGGCATTGGAGTTCCTTCGTGCTGTTGATGGCACAGAACCTTGAAACTCTTGTAGTCGGCAAGTTTGCGAATCGATTCTGTGATAATTTCAGAATAAAGCATGGCGTTTGTTTTTATCAATTTTGGGCTTATGTCCGTATGTCCTTTGAATTTAATACCGGTCTTTTACATCTATCAGATGTGTGTATGCCCCCGGTGTTTCCAAAATGCTGACAGCTTTTCGGACAATTTCGTTATCGCTGTTCATAATGCGGTAATAATCTGTCCGCCCCCACAAATCATTAGCGATAAGAGCCTTTAGCTGGGTTTTAAGTAAGGATTTTGAAAGTCCGTACTGCTTTGCATTGAAGGTAATTTTCTGATCTGTTGCTGACTGGATGATTTGTTTGAATACAGTATCGGGAATAGAATAGTGTTCATTAAAGCTTTTGAATGTGGCGTATTCTTTTGACAAAGTCTTTCGGTTCTGATCGATATATTGCATGATCACTTTGTTGACGATACCTTTCGCAATGATATCGCGCAGATAATTGGTGAATGTGATAGTGTCTAACGGAACAAATATATCAGGCATAATACCTCCGCCGCCGTACACCGTACGACCTAAACGCAATGTTTTGTATTTTAAAGAATCAGCGAAATGGATGCTGTCTGCGTGTTCAAATTCACCTCGTTTATAGCGTAACATAATATCTTCGTCGTATTTTACAAAACCATCCTTGTAAGGTTTTTGAATACATCGACCCGAAGGGGTATAATAATGAGCCGTAGTTAAACGCAGCATAGAACCATCTGGTAATATCACAGGGCGTTGTACCAGCCCTTTCCCAAAAGAGCGCCTTCCAACAACTAAGGCACGGTCCCAATCCTGCATGGCTCCGGTGAAAATTTCACTTGCAGAAGCAGTATATTCATCAATTAAAACAATCAGCTTCCCTGTTTGGAAATCACCACTCCCAGTGGCATAATAGTTCGTTCGGGGTTGGTGCACTCCCTGAGTGTGGACAATTTCATTCCCTTTTTGTAAAAACTCGTTAGCTAAATCAATGGCGGCATTCAGATATCCTCCACCGTTACCCTGCAGGTCAATGACAAGGTCTTTCATCCCTTCAGTTTTCAATTTATTGAAAGCTTCCATAAATTCTTTGAAGGTAGTGGCGCCGAAACTGTTGATTTTGATATAGCCGGTTTGAGGGTCGAGCATGTAGGATGCATCAACACTGTAAAGAGGTATCTTATCACGTGTAATACTAAAGTCAATAAGAGAAGGGACGCCGCGACGCAAGACCTTTACATTTACGATGGAGCCACGTGGACCACGTAAACGCCGCATGATGTCTGAATTCTGCATTTTGACACCAGCCACCAGCGTATCTTGGATATAAATGATGCGATCGCCCGGAAGAATGCCAACTTTGGCAGCAGGACATCCAGATATGGTCTGAACAACATAAAGTGTGTCTTCTAACATCTGAAATTGAATTCCGACGCCATCAAATGAGCCTTCTAACGGTTCGTTCATACGTTCCACTTCGTCTTTGGGAATATATACCGAGTGGGGATCTAGATCGTTTAGCATACCGACAATGGCGCTGGACACTAATTTATCGTCATTTACTTTCGTTACATACAATGCATTGATAGCATTGAGCGTATAAACAAACTTTGCGCTGCTCGGATTGAGTGAGAATTGTGACTGTGCTTGGATTGCCGTGAAACAGGATAATAGAAAAGCGACCGATAACAGATAATGTTTCATTTTGATACGGATAAATAATGTTTGTGATGCATAGAAAATTAGTTATATAAAAAGCAGGTCTATAAGCCGGGTTCTGTCTTCTGCTATGCAGAATGCCTGTCATTTATCTAGGATTGTTGTTGCCAACAATCTCAAGCGGCCTACCCTCCAACATTGGACGAGCAATCCTCAATCGTTGGTTTACATGGCCTTGCAACTCATAAGACGTACGGCCACTCATGTTGCCATGAATGCCGGTGAGCTCTTACCTCGCCTTTTCACCCTTATCCCGCTTAGGGACGGTTGTTTTCTGTTACGTTACTCTGCTTTTGCAAACAGCTTCCTGTTAGGAAATATGATGCTCTGTGTTGCCCGGACTTTCCTCTTCGCATTACGAAGCGACAAGCCGACCTGCTTTCTACGGACAAAGATAGCTTATTTCGTGCGAATATAAGTGTTTTGGCTGTGATGATTTCCGTTCTTCAGAATATTCCAAAGCGAAAAAGAATTTTATAAGACGACTGTTTTTACTTAAATTGGTGGAACTTGCATGAATGGATATGCAAAAGGCGATGATGCAGAGTATAGCGAACGTTTTTTGTTTAGATGATATATTCTTGCTTTTACTAACCGGTTCGTTATGTGATCGTTTTCTTTGATTTTAACATTTCGCTTCCGAGGTTTGCATTAACCTCTAAATCTCAAAATCGAAATGTTAAATGACACGAAAGGCAACAATATTTAGCATCGGGATAGTGACATATTCTCTTTTTTATGTTGATATTTGCCTTCGATTTTAAGTTAAATCCAAAGATATTTATTCACTCAAAAACAAGTAAACATATGAAAATGAAAGTTGTAAGTGTGATGCTTTTATTTATTGGTTTGACTGCAGCATCTGCTGAGGGCCATTCTAAGTATGCTAAGGAAATCGTGGCAACCGGAGGGTTTATCCAGACACCTATTTCGGATGCAGATTATGTAACTTCTGGTCATGATAATGCCGGTGGGCCTGACTTTACCGTTGCGGCAGCTCACACGGTTGATGCGGTTGTGCACGTTATGACAAAAATTATGCCTTCGTCTCAGGACATGAGTAATGGCATGCAACAAGATCCGTTTTTTAATTTCTTCTTTGGGATGCCTGATAATCCCCGCCGTATGGAGCCTCAAATGGCAAGTGGATCTGGCGTTATTATCTCAACGGATGGTTACATTGTTACCAATAATCACGTAGTAGCAGGTTCAAATAATATAGAAGTAGTGCTCAATGATAAACGTAAGTTTGATGCTACGGTTGTCGGTACAGATCCTAATACCGATCTGGCTTTGCTGAAGATTAATGCAAAGAACCTTCCAACGATCGTTTTCGGCAATTCGGATGATTTGAAAGTAGGACAATGGGTGTTGGCTGTAGGCAATCCTTTTAATTTAACATCGACAGTTACAGCAGGAATTGTAAGTGCGAAAGGAAGAAATATAAACATCATCTCCTCTAAAATGCCTATCGAATCATTTATTCAAACCGATGCTGCGATTAATCCCGGAAATAGCGGAGGTGCCTTGGTAAATACAAAAGGAGAACTGGTAGGTATCAATACGGCTATTGCGTCTGAAACAGGAACCTATGATGGTTATGGTTTTGCTATTCCGGTAAACATTGTAAAGAAAGTTGTAGCTGATTTGAAAAAATATGGTGTGGTACAACGGGCTGTCTTAGGTGTCACCATTCAGGATATTAATGCAGATCTTGCAAAGAAAAAAGATCTGAAGACGCTTAATGGAGCTTATGTGGCTGGGGTCGAAGACGGAAGCGCAGCAAAAGACGCAGGTATACTGGAAGGAGATGTTATTACCAAGATTAATGATATTACGGTCAATTCGGTTGCAGATCTGCAAGGGCAAATCAGCCAGTTTCATCCCGGAGATAAAATTTCCGTTACCATTAACCGTGCAGGTAAGGTTAAAACCATTGAAGCTACACTTCATAATGCATCAGGAGGAACCAAGTTAGTTCAGAATAAAGGACTTGAAGCATTAGGGGCTTCATTTGAAGAAATCAACAATACTCTTAAGCAACAATTGAATATATCGGGCGGCGTTCAGGTTGTCAGCCTGCAGGAAAAGAGCGTTCTGGCTCAGGCTGGCGTGAAAAAAGGTTTGGTGATTGTCAAAATTGACAATGAGCCAGTTTACTCGATTTCTCAGCTTCAGGCCATTGTAAATCATATTAATAATGCGTCAGCCCGTGATCACGGGTTATTTATCACTGGAATCTATCCCAATGGGGAAGTTGCTTATTATGCTATTGATTTGTCGAAATAGGTGTATGGTTTCTTACTAAAAAAGATTGTCTAGTTGATCTCCCGGCTTGTTAAAGTCGGGAGATTCTTTTATCTTTCAATTAGTGAGAAAGATAAAAGCACCTGAGAAAAACCACCATAGCATATAGTGTTTATAGCGGTTTTCGTTGGAGAATGATTTCCATATACTGTAAATGAAGATTCTGCGACGGGTTCGAATATTTTCGCTAATTTTGTGATTCAAATTGATCAATGACCTCTGTGTCATCTAACTTATAATGTTTCATGGAATTAGATAGCAAGTATAACCCTTCGGAAGTAGAATCGAAATGGTATCAATATTGGTTGGATCGCGGTTTTTTTCATTCAACGCCTGATGAACGTGAACCCTATGCAGTGGTTATTCCGCCGCCAAATGTGACCGGAGTATTGCATATGGGCCATATGCTGAATAATACTATTCAGGATATCTTAGTCAGACGTGCACGCATGCAGGGAAAAAATGCCTGTTGGGTGCCAGGAACCGATCATGCTTCGATTGCTACGGAGGCAAAAGTGGTGGCTAAACTTGCTTCGGAAGGAATCAACAAAAAAGATTTGTCACGGGAAGAATTCCTTGGACATGCATGGGAATGGACACACAAACATGGCGGTATTATTCTGGAACAATTGAAAAAGCTTGGAGCTTCATGCGATTGGAACCGTACCTGTTTTACAATGGATGAACCCCGTTCTGAAAGTGTCAATAAAGTTTTTGTGGATCTCTATAACAAAGGATTAATTTATCGCGGTGTGCGTATGGTTAACTGGGATCCGAAGGCATTAACTGCACTCTCCGACGAAGAAGTGATTTATAAGGAACAACAGGGAAAACTCTATTACTTACGCTATAAACTGGCTTGCGAAGATGGATATGCTGTCGTGGCTACCACCCGTCCCGAAACGATTCTTGGGGATACGGCAATGTGCATTAATCCGAATGATCCGAAAAATGCTCATCTGAAAGGCAAAAAAGTAATTGTCCCGCTCATTAACAGGGAAATTCCTGTCATTGAAGATGACTATGTGGATATTGAGTTCGGAACAGGCTGTCTGAAAGTGACACCGGCCCATGATGTTAACGACTATATGCTGGGCGAGAAATATAATTTGCCTTCCATTGATATTTTCAACGACAATGGCACGCTAAACGAACATGGAGCAATGTATGCCGGGATGGATCGATTTGCGGTACGGGAACAAATTGAGAAAGATCTGGAAGCTGTTGGTCTGCTTGAGAAAGTGGAAAATTATACTAACAAAGTAGGCTTCTCGGAACGTACCAATGTGGTGATAGAACCAAAGCTTTCGATGCAATGGTTCTTGAAGATGGAAGAATTGGCAAAGCCTGCTTTGGAAGCGGTGATGGATGATGAAATTAAACTCGTTCCTCCGAAATTCAAAAATACCTACCGGCACTGGATGGAAAACGTGAAAGACTGGTGCATCTCCCGTCAGTTGTGGTGGGGACATCGTATCCCGGCTTATTATCTGCCGCATGGAGGGCATGTTGTGGCGTTGACCAAAGAGGAAGCTTATACAAAAGCGTTGGCAATGACGCCCTATCCTTTGTCTATAGATGATTTGCGACAGGACGAAGATGTGCTCGATACCTGGTTTTCTTCATGGCTATGGCCGATTTCTGTTTTTGATGGCATTAATCATCCCGATAACCCAGATGTTAATTATTACTATCCTACGGCTGACTTGATTACAGCTCCCGACATTTTGTTTTTTTGGGTAGCACGTATGATTATTTCCGGTTATGAATATCGACAAAAACCTTGTTTTCATCATGTGTATCTTACTGGAATCGTACGGGATAAGCTGGGACGAAAAATGTCGAAATCGTTAGGAAATTCTCCTGAACCGTTGGCTTTGATCGAAAAATATGGAGCCGACGGAGTTCGCATGGGAATGATGTTGTCAGCGCCTGCCGGTAACGATATTTTATTTGATGAAGCTTTATGTGAGCAAGGACGCAACTTCAATAATAAGATATGGAATGCATTGCGATTGATAAAAGGATGGGATATTGCAGATATCGAACAACCTGAATCTTCTCAGATAGCGATCCGTTGGTTTGATTCCAAATTGAATCAGACTATTGAAGAGATAGATGATTTATTTGGGAAATATCGCATCAGTGAGGCATTGATGTCCGTATACAAACTTTTCTGGGATGAATTCTCTGCCTGGTATCTGGAATTAATCAAACCGGCATATCAGAAGCCAATTGACAGTAAGACATTGGAAGCTACCATTGCTTTCTTTGAGAAGTTGCTTAAATTGTTGCATCCGTTTATGCCTTTTATTACGGAAGAACTTTATCATGCATTGAAAGAAAGGAGTGCAGGAGATAGCATTATGATAAGCCTTTTGCCTCAGTCCGGAGTAATTGATACAACCTTGTTGGCTACATTTGATAATGCAAAAGAGATTGTTGCTGCCATCCGGACAATTCGGTTACAAAAAAATATTCCTAACAAAGAGCTACTTGTGTTACAGATCATGAATGGTTCATTACCTGAATTATCGGCTGTAATGCTCAAAATGGCTAATCTGCGCAAGATCGAAATAATCAGTGAAAAGGCGACTGGTATTGCTCCCTTCATGGTAGGCACTACGGAATATGCTATCCCATTGGAAGCTTTGATCGACGTGCAAACAGAACTAAAGAAATTGCAGGATGAGCTATACTATCAGGAAGGGTTTTTGGCATCGGTCAATAAGAAACTTGGAAATGAGAAATTTGTAGCCAATGCCAAACCCGAAGTAGTAGACATGGAAAGGAAAAAGCTGGCTGATGCCGAAAGTAAAATCATGTCACTAAAAGAGGCCATTGCCGCTTTGAAAACAACATAAGAAAATGGATTATCAGGAACTGTGTTTATTGGTTTGTATACAAGCCCGTGCTGCAGGTAAATTTATAGCAAACGAACGTGCCCATTTCGATCTGAGTAAGGTGGAAAGTAAAGGATTGCACGATTTAGTGAGTTATGTGGATAAAACATCCGAACAACAATTGGTAGAGGCATTACAACCTCTTGTGCCTGATGCGGGGTTTATCGTGGAGGAAGGTACTTCTACCAAACGGGGAGAGCATTTTAACTGGGTGATTGATCCATTGGACGGTACTACAAATTTTATCAGCGGTATTCCTCTTTATGCGGTAAGTATCGGATTACTGGAAGATAATGAATTGGTGTTGGGTGTTGTCTATGAGATTGGACACGATGAATGTTTTTATGCCTGGAAAGGGAGCAAAGCCTACCTGAACGGGAAGGAGGTTCATGTATCAGGTACAGATAATATTACTAACGCATTGTTAGCAACAGGATTTCCGTATTCTAATTTTGACCAACTGGATAATTACATAGCGTTGATGAAGTGGGGGATGATAGAAGCACGGGGCGTTCGTCGACTTGGATCGGCAGCGACTGATTTGGTTTATGTGGCATGCGGCCGTTTTGATTCGTTTTTTGAATACGATTTAAAACCCTGGGATGTTGCTGCTGGAGCCTTTATTGTAAAACAAGCAGGAGGGACGGTAATTGATTTTTCAGGAGGTGATCAATATCTCTTTTCCGGTGAAATTGTAGCTTCAAATCAGGCTTTATCTGCGGTGATGCAGGAAAAAGTGTCTGCTTTTATGCGCTAATTTGCTATTGACTAGTCCTAAAAAACCGTTACAGGTTTATTGAACAAAAATACTCTTTTTATCAAACCTTATCAAGGCTAGCCTTGATAAGGTTTTGCTTTTTATAATTTCTAATTTTTATTTCTTTTTGGCAGTGCATCTGTTCAGGTGTTTTCATGTAACACGACCAGTGTGGCCTTTGTGTATTGTAAATATGAACAGCATCTTCTACCAATAATTTCATTGTTTTGATATCTACCAGATAATCCTCCAGAAAAAACTCCTGTTTTAATATCCCATTTACCCTCTCAGCTATCGCATTGGCATAAGGGTCATAATGCTCAGTCATACTTGGTATAATCTTTTTCTTTTTCAATACATTTTGATAATCGTTACTGCAATACTGTAATCCTCTATCCGAATGATGGATCAGTTTGTTTTTATATTTTTTTTGTTTAATGGCCATGTTTAATGCTCTCAAAGAACCTTCAGTGGACAAACTATTAGAAACATCATAACCCATGATCTTTTTGGAATATGCATCTGTAACTAATGCCAGATAACAGTTCCTGTCCCTGCCCCCGATATAAGTTATATCCGATACCCAAACCTGTTCGGGATGGGTCAGTTCTATATCTGCCACCAAATTCTTGTGCTTTCTAAAACGATGGTGGGAGTCTGTGGTTATACGATAATTTCTCTTTGGTTTAATCAACATCTGATTAGCCTTTAGTATAGATAGAAACTTGTCACGGCCAACATGTAATTCTATTAATGGTTCATAAAGAAGATAATATAACTTCCTGAATCCTATTCGGGGCATATTTTTCCGTATGGGACGAACCATTGTTAATACTTGCTCTGCCTTGTCCTGTTTCTTCTGTTTTGACCTACAATAACGATAATAAACCTGTCTACTTACCCCGAGCAATCCACAGGTGGAGGTTTTGCTCACTTTGAAGTCATCTTGACTTTTTCTGTTTAGTAATTTTCTTAAGTAGTATCACGATAAAAGCGATAAGGTTAAAGCTTTGCCAACTGGAGCAAGTAACATCAAATCTGTTCAATAGAGATCTGAAACTATCCATCCATGCATTGGTTCTTTCTATGCAATAGCGTTGCTGATAGAGCAATTCATCGAAGAATATATCATCCGTATGTGCTGCGTTACGCCAGTTAATAGCGATGTTGGGTATTATTTCATGGGAAGAACAGAATTCTCTGAACTCCGCAGAGTCAAAACCTGCATCGGCATTAAGAAAAAGACCATCAACTCTTATATCGGAGTTATTCAGCGAATCAATAATGTCGGTAAAACGTTCTTTAATTTGATGTAAATCATTGTGATTCCCTTCTATCGGGTCTGATATGGCCAATGGGATACCTTGTCTGTCTGTAAGATAAAGAGCATTGGTAGTCTTCCTTTTCTTCCGACCCTGATAAGCAACCTGTTCTCCTCCACGTAATGCGGGGGTATGGCTGCCATCCAAATCAACACTGGACATGTCCAATGAGGCTCTGTATTTATTCAATAAACCAAACCAGATTTGTTGTAACACTCCTGATTTACACCATGTACGAAAATAACCGAAAACAGTCTTATAATGCAATACGACATTAGAAAATAAACTTTTAACGGGCAACATATGCCATTGACAACCTGTTTTTAATTTGTACAATATGCAGTTAACAATCTCGGCGATATCACACTTTGTCCTGAACCCTCTCTTGGGTACAGGGATGAATGGCACTATTTCTTTATTTATTGTATCTTTGTCGAGTACTAAGTACATGGGGAAGAGTGGTGTTTTATAGTTTTGCTTTTCATAAAACGGCTCTTCCCTTTTTTTAGTATTTAAAGCTTGTAAAAGTCAAGACGAATTCTTTGTTTTCTTGGCTGAATCGGTCGACTGTTCGGGTAAAGAGTTTTTTCGGATAGAGATATTGTACTCTTTTTCTGCCATATCAACCATCATGTCAAAGAAAGCTGCTTTCATATCAGATTGCTCTGCCTGTTTTTCTAGAAATGCCTTTTGCTTTTCTAAAACCTTGATCTTTTGTTCTAATTCAAGGATCTTTTGATCTTTACTTTTTGGCATATTACTCGGCGTTTGATTTTCCCAATCAAAGGTACCATATTTTCTGAGCCAACCAACAACTGTGGATCTTCCCTGTATACCATATTTCTTCGTAGCTGATGTGACTGAGATATCTCCTCGTTCTATCTCTGAAATAATCGATAATTTAAAGGACATGCTATAATCCTTTTGAGTGTGCTTTACATACTGATTCTTAATTTCTTCCATTATTTTACGCTTTTTGTGTAACGCTATTTCAGGACGAGACATATTTATAATAAAAAAAGAGGTCGTAAGCTGTTGTGCTTGATGCGACCTCTTTTTTGTTTATGGATAAGATAATGTTACGTTTATTTTGCTCTTTCAACATACGAACCGTCTCTCGTATCTACCTTTATTTTTTCTCCGGCTTCAATAAATAAAGGAACTCGAACTGTTGCGCCGGTTTCAACAGTAGCCGGTTTTAATGTGTTGGTTGCTGTGTCACCTTTTAATCCCGGTTCGGTATAAGTAACCTGAAGTACGACGTGCGTAGCAACATCAGCATACAGAACAGTTTCTGAATCAGCGTGTGTAACTACTTCTACTGATTCTCCATCTTTCAGAAAATCAACGCCATTGATGTTTTCTTTTGGAATTGAAATTTGTTCGAAGGTTTCGTTATTCATAAAATGATATCCCATATCGTCGTGATACAGAAATTGATAAGGACGACGTTCGATACGGACTTCTTCAACGCGAACTCCAGAGTTAAAAGTTTTGTCGATGACACGACCGGTTTGTACATTTTTTAGTTTGGTGCGTACGAAAGCCGGACCTTTCCCTGGTTTTACATGAAGAAATTCAACAATAAAGAAAAATTGTCCATCAATATCGAGGCACATTCCATTTCTAAAATCAGCTGTAGTTGCCATAATAACAGATCAAATATGTTAAGGGTTTAGCGAAAAAATCGCATTATGATTATTCAGATTATTTGGATACGGTGTTCATTTTCAAAAAATAGGCGCCTATCCAAAGGGGGTACAAAGATAATGCAATATGCTTAAATTACCAAGAAATGACCTTCAACGTGATGGTATTCTGCCATTATCGGCAAAACTATAATATTGATGATGAGCGATTATTAGATGATCTAGCAACGATATGCTCATGATTTTGCATGCCTCAGCAAGCTTTGTGGTAATCTGCATGTCTTGCGTACTGGGTTCTGTATTGCCGGACGGGTGATTATGACATACTATAATTCCCGTGGCCAGTTTGTCAATGGCAAATTTCAGAATTTGCGGAATTTCAACAACAGTTTGACCAGTTCCTCCTTGTGATAGTCTCGTTTGCCCGATGATTTTATTCGCACGGTTGAGCAGCAATACCCAAAATTCTTCGTGTGGAATATCGGATAACAGTGGCTCAAATACATGAAAAACATCCTGACTTTCAGAAATTTTTGTTCGCTCGGTAGCTTCGGAAAGTTTTCTTCTTCGTCCTAACTCAAGTGCTGCAAGAATTGTAATGGCTTTCGCTTCTCCAATACCTTTGAAAGATTTTGTCAAAAAAGGAATATCCACTTTCCCTAAGTCATCCAGACTGTTATTGAGTTGGTGTAAAATACGCCGGGATAATTCCACTGCGCTTTCTTCTTTATTTCCCGATCCGATTAAAATAGCTAATAGTTCTGCATCAGACAATGCTCTGCTACCTTTATCAATCAATTTCTCCCGGGGACGATCCTCTTCTTTCCAATCTTTGATACTGAGTCTTTTTTCCATAACCCTTATTTTTGTTCACAAAGATATATAAAAGAAGGCTCTTATTCTTGAAGCATGATTAAAAGCAGGATTCAAACAGATCAAATATAGGGACAATAAAAAAATGCGTTTTTGTATTTGATTTCACAAACAAAGTGTAACTTTGCTTCTCATAAACACCTATTGTTAGGACTTCTTAAAATTTCATTTGCCTATGTAGAACAGTTACTTTTCAACCTTAAGTCGAAAATGTAATGAAAATATTATTCGCAAATTTGCCTGATGATGAATTGGTCAAATACTATCAAGCCGGCAATCAGGAAGCATTCAGAGAATTGTTGTCCAGGCATCAGGAACGAGTGTTCAAATATATTTATCTGATTGTCAGAAATGAATCTTTGGCAAATGATCTTTTTCAAGATACATTTGTAAAAGTTGTCACATTTATCAAACAATATCGTTATATTGAAAATGGACATTTTTTATCGTGGGTTATTCGCATAGCGCACAACCTGATAATGGATTATTATCGGAAAAATCAACCTGAAGTCTCTATTCATCAGCCAGATCATCCTTATGATTTATTGAATAACATTCGTCTTTCTGATCCTTCGGCAGAAGATGATTTAATTCAGCGCCAACTGGTAAATAATATCCGGGAGTTAATAAAGTATCTCCCTGATTTACAGCAGGAAGTCGTGCATTTGCGTTATTATGAAGATCTGAGTTTTCGAGAAATTGCCGATAAAACAGGTGTCAGCATCAATACTGCTTTAGGTCGTATGAGGTATGCACTTATTAATTTGCGTAAATTAGCGGATGAGTCGCTTTCAATTTGAAAGCATTAACACTTGAGATGCAATATAAAGTTGTATCTTTACGTTTAAAGATACAACTTCCAATATTTAATGTTTGCCTATGAAGAATCATTACTCATTCCCTCCTTTTTCACATCGAGATGAGGCTCAAAATTCTGCCCATATATTGCTGCCTAAGAAGTCAACCATTCAATTCATTATGTCGTATTCGGCAGCTTACTGGACCGTAGCGTCGCAAGATAAATGTTTCTCTGTAACAGAGCAGATTATGAACTAAATAAATCAAATTCATTGATCATTGAAACACAATCTATGTATTCTGTTATCTGATTGGAAAATCAAATAACGAATTATAGATTATGCCTCTTGGTTTTTTAATACAAAACTTTATGAATACAGAACTTGTAGATCGTTTTTTACATTATGTTTCTTTTGAAACTACTTCTGACGAAAATAGCGGTGTCACTCCGAGTACCCCTACCCAAATGATGTTTGCCAAGGTTTTGGCAGAAGAGATGAAGCAACTTGGACTGATAGATATTTCGATCAGCGAATATGGATATGTGATGGGGACTGTTCCCTCAAATGTTGCCCAGACCATTCCTACAATTGGTTTTATTGCACACATGGATACAAGTCCCGATATGACGGGGAAAAATGCTTATCCACGTGTAGAAAAAAATTATAACGGAGGAGATATCATATTGAATAAAGAGGCAAACATTATTCTTTCTCCACGTGATTTCCCCGAATTGCTACAGTATAAAGGACATGATATTGTTGTAACGGATGGCAATACTCTGTTAGGTGCTGATGATAAAGCCGGAATTGCTGAAATCATGACGGCAATGAGTTATTTGATTCAACATCCTGAAATCAAACACGGTACTATACGTGTTGCTTTTAATCCGGATGAGGAAATCGGATTGGGCGCCAGTAAGTTTGATGTCGCTAACTTCAATGCGGAGTGGGCTTATACACTTGATGGTGGTGAAATAGGAGAGTTGGAGTTTGAAAATTTCAATGCAGCCGGGGCAACCATTACTTTTAAAGGACGAAATGTCCACCCGGGTTATGCAAAAAATAAAATGATAAATTCATTGTTGATTGCCAACCAGTTTGTGAATATGTTACCTAAACAGGAAACTCCCCAGCATACTGAAAATTATGAAGGCTTCTATCACCTGACATCCATGAATGGAACGGTGGAGAAAACAACTATATCGTATATTATTCGAGACCATGATCGTGCAAAGTTTGAAAGCCGAAAAAAAGAGATGCAACAATGGGTTGCAAAAATCAATATGGAATATCCCAATTGTGCTACGTTGACTTTGAGAGATCAGTATTTCAATATGAGGGAGCAAATTCTACCGGTAATGCATGTGGTAGATATTGTGGAAGAATCAATGAGAGAGATTGGAATAGCCCCTAAAATTAAGGCGATTCGTGGGGGTACAGACGGAGCTCAGCTTTCTTTCAAAGGATTACCCTGTCCAAATATCTTTACCGGTGGGCATAATTTCCACGGACGATATGAGTATATTCCTGTTCAATCGATGGAAAAAGCAACTGAACTGGTTTTGAAGATTGTTCAAAAAATAACCCAGAAATATGCTCAGTGATTAAACATAAACAGTAATAAAATTGATTTATAATCTTATTTTCAAATGAAAACGACCCCATTTACGGAGTTACACATGGCTCTTGGAGCAAAAATGCATGAATTTGCAGGATATAATATGCCGATTGAGTATAGCGGCATTTTGGATGAACATTTTGTTGTTCGTTCAAAAGTAGGTGTTTTTGATGTTTCGCATATGGGCGAATTTTGGGTAAAAGGTAAAAGCGCATTACCTTTTTTGCAAAAAATTACCACCAATGATGTCTCCTCTCTTCCAATAGGGAAAGCTCAATATACCTGCTTCCCCAATGGCCATGGCGGCATTGTGGATGATTTATTGATTTATCACTACGAAGAGAATAAATATTTGTTAGTTGTAAATGCTGCAAATATTGAGAAAGATTGGCACTGGTGTGTTTCTAACAACACGGAAGGCGCCGAGTTGGAAAATAGTTCCGATCGTATGGCACAATTGGCAGTGCAGGGACCTAAAGCTACAAAAGTTTTGCAGCAGCTTACGGATGTCGACTTATCGTCAATTCCTTATTATAGTTTCAAAGTAGGTGAATTTGCTGGCGTTCCGGAAGTAATCCTTTCAAATACAGGTTATACAGGAGCCGGTGGGTTTGAACTTTATTTCTATCCTGAAGATGGGATGAAAATCTGGAATGCTATTTTTGAGAAAGGTAAATCTGAAGGGATTCAACCTATTGGACTTGGCGCCCGCGATACGCTTCGTCTGGAGATGGGCTTTGCATTGTATGGAAACGATATTGATGATTCTACTTCTCCTATTGAGGCAGGACTAGGCTGGATTACAAAATTTGTTCCCGAAAAAACATTTATGGATAGAATTTTATTAGAACAACAAAAAAAAGAAGGGGTTTCCCGTCGTTTGGTAGGATTCCGGTTGACAGCAAAGGGAATTCCAAGGCATGGATACGATATCGCCGATAATCAAGGAAATATAATTGGCAAAGTGACTTCAGGAACTATATCTCCTGTCCTTAAAGTTGGAATCGGAATGGGTTATGTGTCTACAACATTTGCTTCGCCGGGAAGTGAGATATTTATTTCTATACGGGAAAAACTAATTCCTGCACAAGTTGTGAAAATGCCTTTTTGTAAGGGAGTTATTGAATAATAGGAAAAATGCATTTGTGTTTTTTTGCAAAAAAATAGACGTTTGAGTTGCACTCTCTCAATTTATTTCCTACTTTTGTCCCAATTATGAATCTTAATTTAATCCTTTAAAGAAATGGCTTACGTAATTACAGAAGATTGCATTGCATGTGGAACTTGTATTTCAGAATGTCCCGTAGGGGCTATAAGTGAAGGTGATATTTATGTAATTGATCCTGATGTTTGCACAGATTGTGGCACATGCGCCGATGTTTGTCCTTCAGAAGCAATTCATCCGGCATAACTAAATGACAAACAAATTCTTCAAAACCATCTCCTGGTGAGATGGTTTTTTTGTGTCACTTCTTTCTCTGAGGTTTCATGCTGATACAATTTGTTCGTTTTTGTGTGGTTGGCGCATCCGGGACAATTATTGATTTCGGATTGACTTATCTCTTGAAAGAGAAGTTACGCTTGAACCCCTATGTGGCTAATTCTACGGGATTTGCAACAGCGGCTTCATCCAACTACCTTTTGAACAGGATATGGGCATTTCATAATCACAATCCGCAAATAGGGGAACAATATGCGTTGTTTATGTTGATAGCAGTAATAGGTCTGCTGATCAACAACGCTACGATTTACTTTTTGGTCAAGAAATGGCATATGAATTTTTATGTTTCCAAAGTAGTTGCAACAATCGTTGTGACGTTGTGGAATTTCGGAATGAATTATTTATTTACATTTCGATAGATGGGTAACGAAATTCGTATTGATAAATGGTTATGGACCATGCGCCTCTTTAAAACGCGATCGTTAGCGGCGGATTATTGTAAAAAGGGGAGGGTCATGATGCATGGGATATCTATGAAACCTTCTCACATGGTTAAAGAAGGAGATATTATTCAACTTCGTCGTCCTCCCGTGATGTTTTCTTTCAGGATTATTGCCATTTCTCCTAATCGATTGAGTGCCAAATTTGTGTCAAATTTTATGGAAAACGTAACACCACTAGATCAATTTGAGCTGTTAGAAGTTTCTCATATAAGTGGATTTGTTGATCGTGACAGAGGGTTGGGAAGACCAACCAAGAAAGAAAGGCGAGATCTGGATTTCTTTACAGACCAGAACTATGCTGACTTTCTATCTTTTGATGATGAGGATGAAGAATAATTTAGATCTGTTCATTTGATTGGATATTATGTTTGTTGCTAAAGAAAAAAAAGAGGAAAATATTGCGGAGTATATTCTCTATATGTGGCAAATTGAAGATTTAATCCGTGCCAATCAATTAGACCTTGATGCAATTCAACAAAATATCATTGCTTCATCTTCCCTTTCTCCTGATAAGAAAAAACAGCTTTTAGAGTGGTATTCAGATCTTATTGAAATGATGCGTGCTGAAAATATTCAACAAACCGGTCATTTACAGTTTGTTTCGAATGCTTTGGATGATCTGATAGATTTGCATTATGCGTTGGTCAAATCACAAAAACATGCTGATTATACTGCGCAACTTTATAAAGCATTACCCTATATGGCGGATTTTATACGTAGGTCAGAGGTGGCTTCACATGCAAAAGATGAAGTTGAAGGTTGCTTTGTCTTTCTATATGGCGTTTTTCTGTTGAGATTGCAACGCAAACCCTTAACCCAAGAAACCGAGCAGGCATTCGCACAAATATCAAAGCTTATTGCTCTTCTCTCTCTAAAATATAAACAGTTTCAGTTGGGAGCTTTAGATCCTGAATCACTAAGCTAACTCTGATTTTTATTTTGTGTAACGTCCTTCTCGCATTGAAAATATGAGAGAAGGACGTTTTTTTATCTGCTGCTTACTGTTGATTCTATAGTATTAGTCGTATATTTCAAATATGTTATATGTAATTAACTATATCGTAATGTAGATAAATTGTGGTTTATTCAAAATTGATTACTTTTGTAAGATTAAAATTTCACATGAATAGTAAACGCCGATGTTTAATAAGATTACGCTGATACTGTATGGTTGGTTATGCTATATGGTGATAGGGAAAAATCCAACAATAAATCTGATGACACAAATGATGTAATATGTAACAAACATATTGCAATTTCTTTTTTAATCTATAAATTATAAACTATGATTACCACACCATTCTCTAAGATTCTCTCTTCATTTTGTTGCGGTTTAACCGTTATTTTTTCTTTGTTTATATTTTCAGTAACAGTTCATGCCCAGGCACTTATTGATGTAAGTACATCATATGTGCAAGATTTTGATGCTATTGGAACTTCAAATACAGCTACTCTTCCGAATGGATGGGCTGCTGATAACACCGAAGGTGTAAGGGCAGTCGGGAGTTATGCAAATGCAGGTAATACAACGACAAGAAATGGTGGTGATAATATGAGTGGAACCGCTCATAATGGAATTTATAATTTTGGAGCTGGAGATCCTGATAAAGCTACGGAACGGGCATTAGGAGGATTGGCAAGTACAGATAATTCAAAGAGTGTCAATCTTTATCTACAACTTCAAAATACAGGAGCAGATCCCATCGGTTCTTTCAAGATTAGTTATGACGTAGAGAAATATCGAAATGGAAGTAATTCGTCGGGTTTTTCTGTGTCTCTTTATTATTCTACAGATGGTGAACATTGGACAGTTGCAGGCGATAAATTTATGACTGTTTTCCCCGCTGATGCGGATAATAGTGGATTTTCACCTACTCCGGGAAGTATCAGTTCTGTTTCAAATGAAGTTTTGTCATTACCTTCTGCATTGGCAAGTAATCAAAGTATTTTTTTGGCATGGAATTATTCGGTGTCATCGAAAAGTGTGACAACAAATGCCCAGGCGCTTGGTATTGATAATGTTGCTATTCAGGCATTGCAAGCCGTGGCTACAGATCTGAAAACTGCCAAGCAGTCAACAATATCTGTAGTCTCCACAAAAGGGAGAATCAGGGTAACTGGAGCTATTGAACCTGTTGAAATATATAGTGTTTCCGGATTGAAAATGACTACCATTAACAATGTTGCTTCTACTGTGGATATTCCGATTGCTTCCGGCTTTTATGTTGTCAAATCAGGAGATGATGTTTGTAAAGTCTTGGTTCAGTAGAGAGTTTTCGTTTTAATAATTTGTAAAAGAGACTGTTGTATAAGCACGGTCTCTTTTTTTATGCGCTACAATGTGTTGTTTTGATTGCAACAAAAAAGGTAACTTTGTACTTTCAAAAACACAACATTCAATTATGCGTCTATTATACACCTTGTCAATCCTTTCCTATCAATGTCTGGTGCGAATTGCTGCACTCTTCAATAGTAAAGCACGCCTTATGATACAAGGACAAAAGAATACCTTTGCTTTGCTTGATGCTAAGTTACAGAAAAATCAATATACCGTTTGGTTTCATGCTGCCTCGCTCGGCGAGTTTGAACAGGGGCGCCCTTTGATGGAAGATTTGAAACAACGAATGCCTGAAGCACAAATTGTATTGACCTTTTTCTCTCCGTCCGGGTATGAAGTCAGAAAGAAGTATGACTTGGCGGATGTGGTGTGTTACCTGCCATTTGATACGCCACATCAGGTTCATTCGTTTTTAGATAGGGTGCAGCCTCAAAAAGCGGTATTCATCAAATATGAATTTTGGGCAAATTATTTATATGCTTTACACAGACGTAACGTACCTATTTATCTGGTTTCTGCCATATTTCGTCCTAACCAGTTGTTTTTCAAAAAATACGGATTCTTCTACAGAAATCTTCTTTCATTATATGAACATTTATTTGTGCAGGATAAAACCTCCAGTGATTTGCTTGCGGCAATTGGCGTGCAGCATGTGACGGTGGCTGGCGATACCCGTTTCGATAGAGTAGCAACTATTGCCGGGCAGGCAAAACAATTGCCTGTTGTCGAAGCTTTCGCAACTGGAAATCATGTTTTGGTTGCTGGCAGCTCCTGGCCTGCAGACGAATCATTGCTTGTCTCTTTTTTTAATATACATCCTGAATTAAAACTTATCCTAGCCCCGCATGTAACCAGCGAATCGCATGTGGAAGCTATTTGTGCATCGTTGAAGCGACCATTTATTCGTTATTCACAAGCTACCATTGAAAATGTGGCGGCTGCGGATTGTCTGGTGATTGATAGTATTGGTTTGCTTTCGTCTATCTATCGTTATGGAGAGATGGCCTATATCGGAGGTGGTTTTGGTGTTGGCATTCATAACGTTCTGGAAGCTGCGGTGTACCACATTCCGGTTATTTTTGGACCTAACTATCATAAGTTTCGAGAGGCGCGTGATTTAATTGCTGAGGGTGGGGGATTTTCCATTGCATCCGGTGATGAGTTGAATGCATTGTTGCTTAGGTTTTTACAAGACGATCAATTCTTGGCTCAGGCAGGAGAAGCATCCGGCTTGTATGTGCAGAAAAACAAAGGAGCTTCGGACATTATTATGCAATATCTTCTAAAGAAGTAATTGTCCCTCTTATTTATCTGATAATAAAAAAGTGCATGCATAGGTTTTCAATGCATGCACTTTAATGTTCTCAGTTTAATGAGTTATGCTTCGTGTGCTTTTTCCCATGCTTCAATAGCTCCTTTTTTGCTTAGCAAATAGTCGATATCATCGAGACCATTCAGCAGGCATTCTTTTTTATAAGCATTGATTTCAAAACTTTCGGACACCCCACTTGCATTATTACGAATAGTTTGTTCTTCGAGGTTCACCGTAATCGTTGTTTTTGCGTTACTTTGAATATCTGCGAAAAGCTTTGCCAAAAAATTATCTGATACAACAACCGGTAGTACCCCGTTATTCAGTGCATTTCCCTTAAATATATCTGCAAAGAAACAGGATACGACTACTTTGAATCCATAGCCTGCGATTGCCCATGCAGCATGTTCACGGCTTGAACCGCTTCCGAAATTTTTTCCAGCGACCAGCATTTGACCGGAATAAGTGGAATTATTTAAAACGAAACTACTGATTGGTGCTCCTGATTTGTCATAACGCCAATCGGCAAACAGATTGGCACCAAATCCTTCGCGTGTGGTTGCTTTCAGAAAACGAGCAGGAATGATCTGGTCAGTGTCCACATTCTCAATGGGAAGGGGGACACAGGTTGATGTGATGGTTTGAAATTTTTCCATTATGTTATGAATTAATTTGTCTATGAAAATTAAGTGTTGGATGATTCATGTGATTATTGTACAGTATCATAACGAATCGTCGCTTTTGATTACAGCGTTCTTGGATCGGTGATTTGTCCTGTAATCGCTGCTGCTGCTGCAACCAACGGACCTGCAAGCAAAGTACGCGAACCAGGGCCTTGTCTCCCTTCGAAATTCCGGTTGGACGTTGAGACGGCATATTTACCTGCCGGAACTTTATCTTCGTTCATTGCCAGACATGCCGAACAACCGGGTTGACGAAGTTCAAATCCTGCATCTTCCAATATTTTATCCAATCCTTCGGCGCGAATTTGTTTTTCAACAGCCCAGGAACCCGGAACCAGCCAGACTATCACATTGTCAGCTTTTTTCTTGCCTTTTACAATGGATGCAAAAGCTCTAAAGTCCTCAATCCGGCCATTGGTGCAACTGCCAAGAAAGACATAATCAATGGCTTTCCCTTCCATTTGTTCGCCCGGAGCAAAACCCATGTACTTCAATGATTTTTCGAATGAAATTTGTCCGGCAGGATCAATCTGGTTGATGGACGGAATAGAAGCGTGGATTGAAATTCCCATGCCCGGATTGGTGCCGTATGTAATCATCGGTTCAATTTGTGAGGCATCAAAAGTCACTTCACGATCGAAAACAGCCCCCTCTTCCGTAGGTAATGTTTGCCAGTATGCCAATGCTTTACTCCAAGCTTCGCCTTTAGGCGCGAATTCGCGCCCTTTGACGTATGTAAAAGTGGTTTCATCGGGAGCAATCATGCCGCCACGGGCACCCATTTCGATACTCAGGTTGCAAACCGTCATCCGTTCTTCCATTGACAGTGAACGGATTGCTTCGCCGGCATATTCAACAAAATATCCGGTAGCGCCACCTGTTGTCAGTTGTGAAATGGTATACAAAGCAATATCTTTTGCTGTGACTCCTTGTTGTAATTTCCCGTTATAGGTGATACGCATGGTTTTGGGACGAGGCTGGAGGATGCATTGTGAAGCCAGTACCATTTCTACTTCGCTGGTTCCAATGCCGAAAGCGATGGAACCAAAAGCTCCGTGAGTGGATGTGTGACTGTCGCCGCAAACGATCGTCATTCCGGGCAGTGTCAATCCGTTTTCTGGGCCAATGACATGGATAATGCCATTTTTAGCATGTCCCAGTCCATACATGGTTAACCCGAATTCTTGTGCGTTACGGGTTAATGTATCCACCTGGTTTTTAGAAATAGGATCTTTGATTGGTTGGTCCTGAAACAAAGTCGGTATGTTGTGGTCGGGAGACAGAGTGGTTTTTTCAGGTCTGAAAACTTGTAACCCTCTTTTGCGTAATCCGTCGAAAGCTTGCGGACTGGTTACCTCATGACAGTAATGCCTGTCTATATAAAGTTGTGTCGGTCCGTTTTTAACGGCGGTAACTACGTGTGCATCCCAGATTTTATCAAATAATGTGCTTGGCATAACTAATGGTGTAATTGAAATTGCGTTATATATTTATTGTGAATATTTATTTTGGTATGAATTTTTGCTACCTGACGAATTTATTGATAGCATCAATATACGCTTCAACGGAAGCTGCTATAATATCCGTATTACCTGCAAATCCATAATAGACGTTACCCTCATATTCTACCTGCATGTGGACTTTTCCTACATCGTCACTACCCTTGGTGATAGCCTGGATAAGAAAATCATTCAAAGTTGTCTTTCGGTTGATAATCCGCTTGACGGCGTTGATACCTGCATCCACTGGCCCATTTCCTGTGGCAGCCGCTTCAAACTGTTCTCCGGCAATGTTCAGCCCGACACTGGCTACTGATCGAATGCCGACTCCTGAAGTGACTTGCAGGTATTCCAGTTTAATCCGTTGGTTTGCTGCTCTTTCTTTGCCTGCCAGCAACAGCAGATCGTTGTCGTTGATATCTTTTTTTCGGTCCGCTAATTTAAGGAATTCCTCATAAATCTCATCAAGTCGTTTGCTATCTTTAAGTTCTACACCCAGCATTTGAAGCCGATGCTTCAATGCTGCCCGTCCACTCCTGGCTGTCAGTACAATGGAGTTTTCATCAATCCCGACATCTTTCGGATCGATGATCTCATAGCTCTCGCGATTCTTCAAAACGCCATCCTGATGGATACCTGAAGAGTGGGCAAACGCATTGCGCCCTACGATGGCTTTGTTAGGTTGTACCGGCATATTCATCAGGCTTGACACCATGCGGCTTATGGAAGTGATTTTTCGGGTATTGATGTTGGTTTGAACATTTAGTTCTTTGTGGCTATTGAGGATCATGACAATTTCTTCGAGGGCGGTGTTGCCGGCTCGTTCACCGATGCCGTTGATGGTGACTTCCACCTGGCGGGCGCCGTTCATTACACCTGCCAATGTGTTGGCAGTAGCCATTCCTAAATCATTATGGCAATGGGTAGATATAATAGCATTTTGAATCCCGTTGACATGTTCGTACAGGTATTTTATTTTTGTTGCATAATCGGTTGGGAGGCAATAGCCGGTTGTGTCAGGGATGTTTACCACTGTTGCTCCGGCTTTGATAACGGCTTCTACTACCCGTGCCAAATATTCGTTATCGGTGCGACCTGCATCTTCGGCGTAGAATTCAACATCTTCCACATATTTCTTTGCATATTTAACGGCTGCTATAGCACGTTGCAAAATCTCTTCCTGAGTTGAATTGAATTTATATAAGATATGGTAGTCGGATGTGCCAATGCCGGTATGAATACGTTTTTTCTTGGCATATTGGAGTGCCTGGGCGGCAACATCAATATCTTTTTCTACACTTCTCGTCAAGGCGCAAATGGTAGGCCAAGTGACGGCTTTTGAGATTTCGACCACTGAATTAAAATCTCCTGGGCTTGAAATGGGAAATCCCGCTTCGATAATATCGACACCTAATGCTTCGAGCGATTTGGCAACTTCAATTTTTTCCACGGTGTTCAGCTGACAACCCGGAACTTGTTCTCCATCGCGTAATGTTGTGTCGAAGATATACAATTTGTCCATGATGTATGAGAGTTAAAAGTGTTTGTCTGTTATCATTAAAAAAAGCCTCCTCACATTGAAGTGAGAAAGGCTTTTGTGTTTTTGAGTATTAAAAAAATAACGTCATGCCCTTTCACTTCTGTACTTGTGTGCACAAAAGTCGTAGGCCTAGCAATATGAAAGATGAAGAATTCATTTGTGTCAATTTTCACGCTGCAAATATACGTCATTATTTTGAAAAACCAAAAGATTGAAACAAAATTGCCAGAAAAAACATGAAACAGTAATTATTTTGAGTTAAAATCAATAAATCATTTATGTTTTTGCTGTTTGAGTGTCATTGTTTTTATGGGTGTTGTCCCCTGATTGATAATAAGACTCGCCATTGATATCTAATCTTCCAGTAAATCCCGCAACGGGGTTACAATGGCATCTTTCCATCCTTCCGTGATATTTTCGCAGGCTTCATCAGGGATATTGGTCTGCATAATCTCCAGACTTGTTCCCTGTCTATCGGGATGCAATTTTAATGTCACGATAGAAGCCGCTTCCTCATCTTCTCCAAAATACCATTGCTGAACAATCTTCGTATTGGGTTCAAATTCAAGGTTCAATCCACAGATATCTCCATTCCACCATGAAAATTCGGTATTGGGAATGGCCTCCATTACAGCCTCTTCACCTGTCCAGATAGAGATGATATGGGCGTTTGTCAAGGCAGCATATACGTCCTGAGGGGGTGCTTTGATGATGAATTGTTTTTTATAGTCTTTCATAAATAGTTGTTGTATTATGAGTTAGAAATAAGTTAATTAAGCTCTGAAAATGAGAAGTTTAAGAAGAGATGAATAATCGAGAAATCGGAAAACCCAACTAACGGTATGATGTTCAAAAAGACCAGAGTTTTTCTTCTTCAAATCTTCACTGTCAATGATTCGCTGTTTATTTCAGAGATTGAAGGCAAACAACAAGTCTAAAGACAAAAAACAGAAGACAACCGAAGGCCTTCTTTCCTGGTTCCCAATTCTTCCTTAACTTCAGATTCTCTGATTTCTACTACACTACCGTCCTACCACCTACTATCTACCGGCTTTGTTATTTATTGAAACTTCTCAGCTTGACGTTGGTGACAACTTTTTTTGTATGCAATGTGAAATCACCTTGCATGATCCATCCGTAATATCCTGGATCTTTTTTCAATACATCGGCTACTTTTTGTCCTTTGTATTTGCCAAAATTAAACACCTCTTCCTCATTGTCGTCAAATACGATACGTCCGGCAAAGTCAGCGTTACGTGTGAATGCGGAATATTTTGACAGGAAACTGACATCATTTTTAATGTCCTCATATCGATCTAATTGTGCTTTCAGTACCTCATAAGTAGCCCGTGTATCGGCCTCGGCGCTATGAGCATTTTCCAAATCACCTTCGCAATAGAATTTATATGCAGCTGACAGTGTGCGTGGCTCTTTCTTGTAGAAGATGGTCTGTACATCAATAAACTTTCTTTTCATCAGATCAATATCGACATCGGCGCGCAAAAACTCTTCTGCCAGCAATGGGATGTCAAACCGGTTTGAATTGTATCCGGCCAGATCGCATCCCTCGAAATCTTTAGCAAGGTTTTTGGCAATCGATCCAAAGGTCGGCGCGGATGCCACATCTTCATCTTTAATGCCATGAATAGCGGTTGTCTCGGGCGGGATAGGCATCCCCGGATTTACCCGAAGCGTTTTCCCTTCTTCTTTGCCGTTCGGATATATTTTAAGATAAGAGAGCTCAATGATGCGGTCCGTAGCGATGTTCATTCCTGTTGTTTCAAGGTCAAAAATGATAAGCGGATTTTTTAGATTCAGTTGCATGTCTGTTATTGTTAATGGTTAGAATTAGATGTGTCTTTTATTCGTGTATGACAATGGCTTCCGTTCGCCTGTTGAGGGCACGTCCCTGTGCTGTTTCATTATTGCCCACTGCATATGTGCTTCCATATCCTTTGGTTTGCAGCCGGTCAGAAGAAATACCGTGCGAAACCAGATAACTGACCACCGCTTCGGCTCGTTGCAAAGATAGTTGAATATTATAACTTTTGCTGCCGATACTATCGGTATATCCTGCAATTAACAGGTGCATGGAGGGATTGTTTTCCAGCAGCATGCCAAGTTGGTTTAGTTCGGCTGTTGATGCGGGTTGTAAGTTAGCAGAATTAAACTCAAAATAGATATTCTGTAGGGCAACCTTTTCTCCAACAGCTATTTTAGCTAATGGGATGTTGGCTGTTGGAACTGAGTCATTCAGGAGAGAAAAATGGAACAGGTAGCCCTCTTTGACAATAGATAGCGCATATCTTCCCGTATCGGGATAACATATAGTAAAGTTTCCGGTATATCTGTCGGCAAGGGTGTTGAAAACGACTCGGTCTGTTTTCAGGTTAATTACCTGCACAACATTGGGAGTAGGGATAGCAAGTGCCGAAGGAAGTATATTCCCTTGCGTGCATTTCATTGGTGCTGGCCGATCGGTCACCGGTAATTTTACCTGATAAATTTGTTGTCTGGAGAATGTCGAATCAGATTCGAAAGCATTCGAAGAGTAGTATCCCATTATGCCCTGTGCATCGGTGGTGAACCCTTCATCATCACCGGGAGAATTGATGGGATATCCTATATTTCGGGGTTCTGTCCATTTCCCTGACTGACTTCTGTGAGTGAGAAAAATATCTTCGCCTCCCAGTCCCGGATGCCCGTCGGATGAAAAATAAAGCGTCCGGTTATCGGGATGAATAAAAGGAGAAAATTCATTTTGCGGAGTGTTGACCGGTCTGCCGAGATTCTTAGCATCATAAAATAGTAACGTTCCATCGGCTTGCGGTTGCACGCGGCACGACCAGATATCCATTCCTCCGATTCCACCTGGACGGTTGGAGCAGAAGTAGAGCATTCGTCCGTCGCTTGACAGGGAAGGGTTGCTTTCCCAGAAACGTGTATTCAAAGGAGATTCAGGATGCATAGGAAATGACCAGCCGTTACCATGCCGGATCAGGTAGTAGATGTCGCAACTACCCAATCCGTCGCTTCTGTCGGAAGCCACGAAAAAGAGATACCTTCCATCTACGGAAAAACATACAGAGCCTTCGTTGGCCGGAGTATTGATAAACTTTTCCGGAAGCATGTCCCGAATCCAGTTGCCGGTGCTCTTTTTTTTAAAGAAGCGTACATCCTCTTCGGAGCCTGCCTCGTCAGTGGTACCTCGATGGCTATCGGTAACGGCCAGCAACGTTCCGTCGGGTGAAATAGCAGGCCAATAGGTGTCTTCCTGTGTGTCGTTTATTGCCATTACGTCAGGATGGCAGAGGATCGGGTGTTGTACCAGTTGCAGGGCTGTGTCAATCTTTTGTTTCCAGATGTTCCATAAAGGTTGCCGTGAATCAATAGTCAACAGTAAAGAGTCTGCCTGCTGGTATTTTCCATGCGTGAAAAGCAGAGCGACACTTTCCATCGGGGTTGTTTTGTGGTATGTTTTTGGATGAGCAGAGAGAAACCCTTTCCCGGCAAGAGCTCCGATGATGAACACCCAAAAACAACGTCTCCCGAATGAAACAATGCGTTGAGATATGTGTTGGTGATAAGACAAAAATATTCAGAATTTTAGAATAAGGACAATTATTGCTATAATCCTTGTTCAATGATATCATGCACCTGATTGATCAGCACCTGTTGGTTATCTTCAAACAACTCCTTGGAATAGGGGATCGGGTCATGGATAATCAGGGTCAGTTTGCCGGAATGGATGTTGTAACTGTTCTTGGGCATCACCTCAAAGGTGCCTTTAATGGTTAACGGCACAATAGGAAGCCCGATTGAACCGGCAATAGTAAATGCTCCACGTTTGAATTTTCCCATTTTTCCTGTTGCGGAACGGGTTCCTTCGGGGAAGACGGTGATAGAAGCGCCATTTTGCAGTTTCCGTTGTGCAGTTTCGATGCTTTTTAGCGCCGATACCGTACTGCTTCGATCAATGAAGATATGGCCTGCCGACTCGCAGGCAGCGCCTACCAGTGGGATTTTACGCAGCTCTTTCTTCATGATCCATTTGAAACGGTTGTTTAGCCATCCATAGATGAGGAAAATATCGTATGCGCTCTGGTGGTTGGCGGCAAAAACATAGGATTGCGAAGAATCAATTTTTTCTCGTCCGATGATTTCTGTTTTGATACACATCCCCTTGCATGCAAACCGCGACCATTTGCGCGCCGGCCAGTACGTGATATCGCTGTCCTTGAAAATAGGTGCCAGAATGATTGTGGATATAGCCGTCATAATGGTGCTTATCGTAAAAAGCGGAACAAAAATGCACCACTGATAGATGAATGTAAAGAAATGGAACTTGCGTTTCATTGTGCTTGTCTTTAATAACCTATAGTTCTTATGCCTGCAACTTCAGTTCAATATGCCAGACATTGACAACTATTTTGCCTGCATTGAATTTTTAGGTGCAATGGTTGACAGATAATTGAACAGGTCTTTATACACCACGTCGCGTACTGGCTTTGGCGAGAGTACCAGGTCGTGCATGCCGTCGTGGATCTGAATGATCTGCACATTGGTGGCAATGTTTGCCGCATATTTCTTTATTGAATTAACATTGAGTACAGCATCGGCTTTGAAGAGATCATTTGTCCATGTCTTTGGATGGATGGATCGGTCGGAGATCATCACCAGCACCGGTTTCTGGATATGCAGTCCGTCTTGTACCCTTTGAATGGCGTTGTACATGGCGCTTATCCATCCGTAGGTCATGACTGGTACCTGCAACATTTTCCATTCGAGGTTGTAATTCCATTCACCTTTGAAGTTCTTATTTAGGCTCTCGCCGTAGAGTGAATAATCAGGCCCCTTACGCGTTTTTTCCGGATGTCTTGAACCTTCGTCAGCAGCAATTGGCAGAATGGTAGCCCTGACCACAGGACTGACATTCCAGTCGAAGAAAGGACTGTCGAGGAACAAAGCATCGAACTTTTCTTTTCCGATACGGTCTTCGGCATATACTGAAGCCACCAGGCCGCCCATCGAGTGCCCGCTTAGCAATACCCAGTGGTTCTTCTCCTGATGAATGATTTGCAATGCCTCGTCGATTTCGCCGTAATATTCAACAACATTGCGTACGTCGAATTTAATTTGTCCGGGCAGTATAGAGCGTCCGCATTTGCGTAAATCCAGTGCGTAGAAGTTATATCCGTGTTTGATATATTCGTTCGCCATATCTTTCTGGAAGAAATAGTCATCATAACCGTGAATATAGAGCACTGCTTTATGTACCGTTGTGTCAGGGTTTAATTTCCGTATCAGGGTGGCAACAACGGGTCCGCTGTAATCAACGCCCATGTCGAGCGTGGTTTTCTGGAATCCATCTCCCAAAATATCAGGGACGTATGTGCATTTAACCTGCGAAAACACGGAGAGCGTAATGAATGCGAACAAAATAAAAGCGGCTAGTCGTTTCATACGATAATAAATTTGTTTTTAAAGAACCAATAAACCCCGCATGTTAATTCAATTCTTTTCTGTTGAATGGTATATGCTTGTTTTATATGGTATACTGAATTAGAAATGAAACAATTGTTTGGTGGATTATGTTTGACCGGAGTCTTCAATGTGTTTATATCCGGCTTTTACATAACCGACGTTCAAAGATAGCTCAAAAGAATAGAAAGTGAAAGGTAAAAATTGTTGACATTTGTTGAAGAAGTACACGCAATCAGCAGGTTATTTATGTCTGGCTTGCGAAAGTTATATTTGCTGGTTTGTATAATAGGCTTGTTTTTATTTATCTGGTATGATTTTTGTTTTAAAAGATTTATTGTTAATGATTTATGATTGCTGTTCGGGACTATTGTGTCTGACTTGAGTTGATTGTTTTCTCTACTGACGCATCTATGTCGGTTGTCTCTGTCAGTTAATCCTATTCGCAAAGGCAGCATAACTATTGAATAAACCTCGTAGAGTTAGTATTATGGGAAATGCGAAACTTTATTGGATGATGATTTCTTATAATCTTCCAAATTCGTTTCGTACCTTTGTTAACACGTAACTGCTCCCGCAATAAGTTTATTTATCGGTATGCTCGATCAATTCCTCCAAACAAAAATTTTGAATAGCTTTTCTTTCACCCCAACGGAAGAACAGCAGGTGTTGATCCGTCGATTGGCTGCGTTCCTGACTTCACGCCAGCGCGAAAGTGTGTTTCTGCTTAAAGGATATGCCGGTACGGGGAAGACATCGGTGGTGAGCGCTTTGGTGAAAACGCTGATTGAAATGGAGCAAAAGATTGTGTTACTTGCCCCGACAGGACGTGCGGCAAAGGTGTTGACGCATTATTCCGGGCAACCGGCACAAACAATTCATAAACATATTTACAGGCAAAAGTCGGCGGTGGAGATGACATTCGTACTGGATAATAACCTGCAGCCGCATACGCTTTTTATTGTGGACGAAGCCTCGATGATTGCCAATTATACAGGCGACGGCATGCTGTTCGGCACCGGGCAGTTGCTTGACGATCTGCTTCATTTTGTCTTCAGTGCCGAAGGATGTAGCCTGATCCTATTGGGCGATACTGCGCAGCTCCCTCCCGTGATGCAGCCGGTCAGTCCTGCACTGGATGAGGGAATATTGCAAAGTTTTGGTTTGAATGTATCAACATTCACTTTGACTCAGGTGGTGAGACAAGCCGTTGAGAGTGGTATCTTGTACAACGCCACGTTGTTGCGCCAGAAAGTTGATGCTGGCGTATGGCCTGCTACACCCCGGTTTCGGCTTGCTTTTCCTGATGTGAAACGGCTCCCTGGTGATGAGCTCATCGACACCATTCAATCTGCTTATTCCCACTCTGGGCTGGAGGAGTCCATCGTCATAACGCGTTCCAATAAGCGGGCAAATCTTTATAATAACGGCATCCGAAACCGTGTACTGATGAAAGAGGAGGAGCTTGCTACAGGTGATCTGCTGATGGTGGTTAAGAATAACTATTTCTGGAGTAAAACATATGCTGAAATGGATTTTATAGCCAATGGTGATATTGTGGAGATCAGAAGGATTCTGCGGCACCATGAGCTCTACGGCTTCCGTTTTGCCGATGTACTGGTGCGTTTTCTCGACTACGATTGTGAAATGGAGGCGCGTGTTTTGTTGGATGTTTTACAGGCCGATTCTCCCGCACGGATGGATGAGATGAGCCGTAAATTGTTTCAGGCGGTAAGCGAAGATTATGTCACGATCGGTAACCGGCGGGAACGGGCCAAACAGATGCAGAAAGATCCATTCCTTAATGCTTTGCAGGTGAAATTTGCCTATGCTGTCACCTGCCATAAAGCTCAGGGCGGGCAGTGGCAGATCGTCTTTGTTGACCAGGGGATGGTGGCCGATGACCAATTGAATGCTGATTATTACCGCTGGCTTTACACTGCTTTCACCCGTGCCACCGGAATGATTTACCTGGTGAATTTTCCAGATCATTTCTTTGCTAAAGAGAATGATGCAATGGAGAGTTGAAAAATGGACAATAGAGATTTGACGTTGCGATGTCCGGAAGATCAGAAGATCCCCCCGTATAGCCAGCATCATTGATATATCAGTTTTGATGCCCTGCCAAAACCTGAATGGTGTCGGGAGATTTAATACAGTATAGCGGATGGTAGGCTTATGTCCACTATTTTACTTTTTGGATTTCTCAAATCTTAACTTCTGATCTTCCCGTAACTTCTTTAACTTCAGGTTGTCAATGTCAATTGCATCTCACTTCTTTAATTTCCTGCTTTTCGGGTCTATTCAATAAAGTGTGTCAGGAAAGGTTTTATGTTATAGTGGATCTTTCATCAAACATAAATGACAAGAAAGAGTGGTTAGGCCCAATCTAAGCACTTAAATTATCAGGTAAAGCACCTCCTGCGCTGCTTCTCTTACCAGCCTAAAAGGTCGGTATAAGACCATAAAGTAGGAAATATTTAGAAGAAGTAGCAAATACTCGTAATTAGATGATGGTTTTGATGTGAGATTGAAATTAATGTTTATATTTGTGCGTGATTTATGGAAAGCGGAGAATGTTTATTTACCGATAACTGCTACACAAAAAGTATATCTCCATGAATAATAATAATCTCCGGATCGTTCAGCTGTTGCCTGAGGAATTGGAAAAGTATCTTATTCCTGATCACAACCGCTTGTACTCAATAGGAATCCATCCATGCCAGATCGAGCGTAACTATCGGCAGGAAATGGAAATACTGCGGAGATATGCTACTTCTCCTCTGGTGGCGGCAATCGGCGAAGCAGGACTTGACAAGACTTGCCGCACGGGGTTTGTTTTGCAGCAGGAATTGTTTTACGAAGAGGCATTACTTGCTGCATATGTCAGGAAACCTCTAATCATCCATTGCGTGAAAGCCTGGCAAGAGATTATTGCTTTACATAAAACATTACGTCCTTCTATCCCCTGGATTATTCATGGTTTCAGGGGAAAGCCGGAACTGGCGCACTCATTGCTACGAGAAGGATTTTATCTTTCGTTCGGGGAGAAATTCAATCCTGCGTCTGTGGTATTAACTCCATCCAACCGTCTTTGTATCGAAACCGACGAGAGCGATCTATCCATTGATGCCATTTACCGGCATATTGCTTTTGTAAGGCAGGTTCTGGTAACACAGTTGCTCGAAAAGACGAGCCATCCATTCCGTGTTTTGTGTCCTGATTCTGCGACTCTCTATATTGATACGCATACACATTCAAATAACTGAATAATAGAAAGTTAATAGGCTGGAGGGTTAATTCAAAATTTCTCCAACAGATTGACATTAGACTTTCGACCTGTTGTTGTACTTACACCTTGACTTTTTATCCTTTTGACCGTTGTGTGCCTTTGGCTGTCGTTTTCTTTAAACTTGTTATTGACCTTCGATTACTACTTACATTATGAATGCCCAGGATCACATTGATTTAGGAAGTGTACAGGAAACATTGTTGCTTCCGTTGTGGGGCAGGGCGGTGGAGACAAAGAAAGAAAAACCGCTCCTGGTGGATAATACAGCGGTTGCCATCATCGAAAGTATTCCATACGATTTCAGGGTGATTGCACACAATGTCAGCCCGTTGAGCCGGGTATCGTGGATTGCGCGAAGTCTCTATTTTGATGAGCAGATAAAGGCGTTCATTGCTCAGTACCCCAATGCAACAGTTGTCAATGTCGGTTGCGGCTTGGACACTACCTTCGACCGGGTGGATAACGGAAAGTTGCAGTGGATCGATTTGGATTTACCCGACACTATTGCGTTACGGAAACAGTATATCCCTGAAAATGAACGGATAAAATGTATCTCCTGTTCGGTATTCGACACCTGTTGGTATCAAAACATCAAGCCTGAAGAGCATGTAATGCTGTTGATTGCCGGAGTGCTCTACTATTTCGAAGAAGCGGATATTAAGCGCCTGTGGAGTGATGTTTATACTTTTATTCCCGGAACCGAAATTATTTTTGACTACAGTTCAACCTATGGAACTAAGATGGCCAACAAGCAGGTGATTGACAAAGCGGGAATGAATCAGTCGGCCTATCTCAAATGGGGCATTGATAATATTCTGGAACTGGAACAATGGGATCCTCATATTAAAGTGATACACCATATGCCCATGTTCCAGGAGTACCGCCAGTATTATCCTATGAGAAAACGGATTGGTATGATGATTGCTGATCGCTTAAAGGTGATGTCGCTGGCGCACATTAAAATAGAATGACCTAAATATATGGATCATTCTTTAGAACGTTGACCTCCTGTGAGTTGTTTCCCTGTTTTTTACGATAACCTAAACCTGGAGGAATTTATGAAAACGATTATCTTCATTAACCGATCGACCTGTACAAAATGTATGTTGTGTACCGAGGTCTGCCCTAACAAAATTTTGCTGAAAAATGAATCGAATATAATTACATTCGATCCTGAAAAAGTCAGCCTGTGTTTTATCTGTGGACAATGCATGGCCGTTTGTCCGGCAAAATCCATTCTTGTTGATGGCTTGTCCTACGAGAAAGATTTCTTTGAGCTGCCGGCTTATGAACCCGGTGGACTTGAAAGTCCTTTTTTTGATTTAATCCGTACGCGGAGGGCGATTCGTAACTTTCAGGATAAACCTGTACCGCAGGAATTACTCAAAAAGATTGTCGAATCGATCATGCTGGCTCCACCGGGCTTCCCTCCCGTGAAAACAAGGATTATTGTTGTGCAAAACAGCGCAGTTATCCGCCAGTCGTTGCCTTATATGATAAGGTTATATCAA
Organism: Microbacter margulisiae; assembly: GCF_014192515.1. Classification (NCBI taxonomy): domain Bacteria; kingdom Pseudomonadati; phylum Bacteroidota; class Bacteroidia; order Bacteroidales; family Porphyromonadaceae; genus Microbacter; species Microbacter margulisiae. Next base: position 176,311 of record NZ_JACHYB010000002.1, on the reverse strand, counting down.
AAGTTGCTGCGCAGGTTGAAAAATCCTTTTATCCACTATTTTATCCGGCAGAAGGTTGGCGTCAGGCGATTCAGAACCATGCGGGAACATCTGGTCCCGTTGCTGAAAAGCAGACTTCCTGCCTTAAAAGCGGGGACAGAAGATACGCTTACCCGTAATGCCCCGGCGATGATTTTGTTTCTTGCTGACCGAAACGGCGAAGATATCAGCCAGGATATCTCCATTGCAGCCACATATGGTATGCTGGCTTCGCATGCCCTCGGTTTGGGAGGGTCGATTATGGATATTATTCCTCCGGCAATCAATAAAGACAAAAACCTGCGGCGTATGTTCGAAATTCCACATAGTCAGGAAGTCATATCATCGCTGATTATAGGTTTTCCTAAATATAAATACCAGCGGGGAATCAGGCGGAGCCTCAGAAGCGTTCGCTGGCTCTGATTATTCCTATCTTTGTGCATTCGCTCCTGTTTTTAGAGGTTTGCTGAAAACTGGGAGTGAGCCATTCATTCCAACCAAAAGCTATGAGAAAAAATGTTACATTGGTATTATCGGGTGGAGGTGCCAGAGGGATTGCCCATATCGGGGTAATAGAAGAATTCGTCAGTCGGGGATATACCATCAATTCGATTGCAGGAACCTCTATGGGCGCGCTGGTTGGCGGAGTTTATGCTGTGGGCAGGCTAAATGAATTCAAAGAGTGGGCATATACCATGGATAAACAAAATGCTTTGAAACTGATTGATTTGTCGTTCGGCGGCCAGGGATTGGTAAAAGGGAATAAAGTGTTGAAAGCCATGAAAACCTTCATCCCTGATGTGAACATTGAGAATCTGGGAATTAAATATACGGCTACCGCTTTTGATTTGGCTCACAACAATGAGGTTGTGTTCGACCGGGGAAGCTTGTATGATGCCATCAGGGCATCCATTGCCATTCCCACAGTATTCACTCCGGTCATCTCCGGCAGTCAGGTACTTGTGGATGGAGGAGTGTCAAATAATATCCCGATAAACAATGCCATCCGGACAAGGAGGGATTTACTCGTCGCTGTGTATGTGAATGCTGACATTCCCCTTTATAAACCCTACCTTCCTAAAGCAGAAAGGGAACGGCAGCACAGTGTGTATGTCCAAAAGATTGCTGAGCTTAAACAATCATTGTTTAAGACCGACAGGCGGGATCAAATCAGGAAATACAATTATTTTAATCTCATCAACAGCGCTTTTGTCTCTATGTCGAATCACTTGGCTACCAACATTATAAAGAATAATCCTCCTGATCTCCTGATCGAAATATCACGCAAATCATGCGGCTTATTTGATTTTTATAAAGCCGAAGAGCTGGTAGAGATCGGACGATACGCCACCAAAAGAACATTGGATTCATCAAAGCATTGAGCAAGCCTCCTTACAGTAGATACCGAATGAAGCTTGTATAATCTCACTATTTTGAAAATGAAATTTGAAGATATGCATTATTTAAGGCAATCATTGAAGGCTTTGGCTGACTTTTCGGATGCTGAATGGGAACTGGTGGTATCTTGTCTGCAGATCAAAACCTTTGAGAAAGGAGAACTGCTTTTGAAGGCAGGCGATGTTTGCCGCAGTCTCCTGTTTCTTCTTTCGGGAACGATTGTCTATTATTATCTCAACGATAAGGGAGACGAGATTACTACAGACTTTGCTTTCGACGGCAACTGGGTGACTGACAACAGGAGCCGTTTGAACGCAACACCTTCTCATTTGAATATTAAAGCCATTGAAAAGGTGAAAGCAGTCTCCCTGAGTCAGACGAATCTGGATGGCCTTTACAGCAGGGTTCCTCAAATGGAACATGCAGGACGGATCTTGCTTGAACAAGCTTATGTGAGACTGGTTCAACTGAGTCTCGATTTACAGATTTTATCGGCAGAAGAACGCTATCTGAAATTATGTAGAGAGCATCCACAAGCATTACAGCGTCTACCGCTTTATCATATTGCCAATTACCTGGGTATTGCTCCGAAATCGCTTAGCCGGATCAGAAATAAAAAATCATTTGCATGATTTGGTAACAATTGCGGAGAATATTTTCTTTTTCATGAGGGAACTTTGCATCATTCAATTCAAAGTTTACGATTATGAAAAAGCGATTTTTTTTGTTTGTGTGTCTGTTCTTGGCGTCAGTTAGCCTGTTTGCCCAGCGTGATTCGTTATTGGTAAAACCGGTTGCAGAATCGACTCCGAAAACATACGAAGTGAAGTCGGCTATAGAGGTCGAGAGTCTGGTGCCGATGTTTCTTACCGGTGGATTCCATTTTTGCATCGGTTATCGCTTCTATCGCTTTAGAATCCGACTGAGCGTGATCAATGGAGGACATTATGATGCAGAACCAGCAGGTATAAAAAACTCCTCCAATGACTTTAAACGGTTTTACAAAACTTCACCGGGCGTGTTTTTCGGATATAACATCTGGCGAAATCTCGAACTGTACACTTACCTTGAGTTGCATACTTTTCAGATTGAACAAGAGAGCACGGGCATCTGCAAGGATCTTCATAGTACGGATACAGGATTAGGTATTAGTTATCAATTTTTTATCGGGAAGATTTTTTATGTTCAACCGGGATTTCATCTGTATTTGAGAGCAGATAAACGTTTGGATTTTGGACCTGTCATATATTCTATACCCAACGTCGATTTTTCGCCGGTGCTTCGTCTTGGTGTCCGTTTGTGGAGTAAATCAAAATAGTATGCAGATGAAATCTTTCAGAATATTTGTAGATAGGATGATGCCGATTCTTTTTCTTTGCCTGTTGCGAGCGTACGTCAGGTAGTATAGATGTCTTTGGCCTATGATATTTTCGATCTGAAAAATATAAAAAACATTAAGCTTCTTGCAAGGCGCTGTTTCTTATCATACATTTGTACTGTAATATATAAAATTACAGTATGAGTAACAAACGATTTGCAACATCCATTCATATCCTAGCGCTTCTTGCAAAATCAGAGGATGAATTGTTGTGTTCCGATTATATTGCGGGAAGTATTAATATCAATCCTGTGACAGTGCGGAAAGAATTATCAAATCTCCAAAGGAACGGATTAATCACATCGAAAGAAGGCAAAAACGGAGGGGCGTCGCTTGCAAAATCTCCAGATACTATTCTTCTTTCGGATGTGTATATGAGTGTGCGTTCGAATGCTATTTTAGGGAATGCTCCTAATGATCCGAACCCAAAATGTCCTGTCGGCAGGCAGATCAACCGGGAGCTGGAGAAAATTTTTCTGATAGCCGAAGATGCACTTCTTTCCCGCTTGAAAACAATCACTCTTGCTGATTTTGTGAGCAATTTTGATTAGTTTTTTGTGGCCTATACTGTAGTTATTGAAGTTACAAATATATTTAAATAATACAACAATGAAGATTGCTTTGATTGGAGCTACCGGATTTGTAGGCTCCCATATTTTAGAAGAATTGATCTCCCGAAAGCATTACATAACGGCTGTTGTTCGTAATTCGGGAAAGGTGACGATAAAAAGTGAATTCCTGACCTTGGCTGAAGCAGATGTTTTTGATGCCAAAGCTTTGGTAGAGGCATTAACGGGAAATGAGTTGGTAATCAGTGCATACAATCCAGGATGGACCAATCCGAATATATATCATGATTTTCTGAAAGGTTCGCAAGCTATTCAGGCTGCCGTAAAACTGGCGGGGATACACCGCTATCTGGTAATCGGAGGTGCTGGTAGTCTTGAAATTGCTGGCAAACAGTTGGTTGACGGGCCTGATTTTCCGGCTGCGATAAAACCCGGTGCAATGGCAGCACGCGATTATCTCCAAATCCTTCGAACAGAAAAAGAACTTGAATGGACATTCTTTAGTCCGGCTATTGAGATGCATCAGGGAATTACTACCGGTCGAACCGGGAAATACCGCTTAGGAAAGGACCATCCTGTGTTTGATGAAAATGGGCGTTGCGTGCTTTCGGTGGAAGATCTGGCTGTGGCGATTGCAGATGAGGCGGAAAACCATCAGTTCCCATATCAGCGTTTTACAGCAGCATATTAATTTTAATTTTAATTTTATAAATAGAAAATGAGTGTATTAGAAAACCTGGAATGGCGTTATGCCACCAAAAGAATGAATGGAACTCCGGTTCCGCAAGCAAAGTTAGATACTATTTTAGAGGCAATCCGTATGGCTCCTACCTCGCTGGGTTTACAACCGTTTAAAGTAATTGTGGTGGAAGATGCCGCTTTGCGTGAGAAAATTTACAACGAAGCCTGTCAACAACCCCAGGTCAAAGAAGGGTCTCATTTGTTGATTTTTGCAGCTTATACTAAAATTACGCCCCAAGATGTGGACGAATACATGGACTTGATTGCAAAAACACGCGAAGTGCCGGTTGAGGCACTCAGCGATTTCAAATCAATGATCACTTCATCCCTTTTCAACGGGGAAGTTCAGCATTATGCGTGGACAGCGCGTCAGGCCTATATTGCTTTTGGAATAGGCATTGTGGCTGCCGCCGAAGAAAAAGTGGATGCCACACCGATGGAAGGTTTCAGTGTGGAGGCTTTGGATCGAGTTCTGGACTTGACCGAAAAAAATCTTAGTGCGGTGACTATTCTGGCTTTGGGCTACAGAGACCCCGAAACGGATTATTTGGCAAACGCTAAAAAAGTGAGGAAACGTGGTGCAGATTTATTTATTCATCTACCGTGACTTAGCACTCAATATGATTGAATATAGATGAGAATGACAACCCTTACAAATGGTTTATTTGTAAGGGTTGTCTCTTTTGTGGGTTCTGCTGTGAACATTTTGAGGGTGATAAAAGACAGAGCGCAGCTGTGTTTTTTTTACGTTTACGCTACAGCCAACCCAGCTAGAAGATCGCATGTTGCTTAATCAAAAATGTCCTTTGTAAGGAGTAACTAAATATATATAAGTTATTTAGGCAATATGGAATAGAGGGTGGTATAAGAAAATATGCTTGTTTTCTTGCTTTTGCTAAAATTATGTCGTATATTTGCGACATAAAACATAACAATAAGGACATGATTAAAGCAGATGTGTTTGATATAAAATTGCAGGAACTTTCGGAGTTTGCCAAAGTAATCTCCCATCCGGCGAGGTTAGCCATATTGCAATTTCTTGCCGAAACAAAGACCTGTATTTCGGGTGATATATCCGATTATTTACCTTTAAGCCGCAGTACTGTGTCTCAACATTTGAAAGAACTTCGCGATCTTGGCCTGATTCATGGCGAGATTGACGGGTTGAAGATCAATTATTGCTTATGCAGTTCTAACATCAACAAATATAAGCTGTTATTCAATATCTTTTTCGAAAATATAGACTCCGAAGGAATAGGATGTGACACTGACTGTGAATAGCGGGATAATCCAAAAACAGCGGTCATGTATTTGCTTTTCTCCATAGTCAGTTTTTAATTCAACAATATAATGAAAATATTAATTCTTTGCACAGGAAACAGTTGCCGTAGCCAAATGGCTCACGGTTTTCTTCAGTCGTTTGATGATTCCATTATTGTTTGTTCGGCAGGTACCCAGGCTACCGGCAAGCTCAATCAGCAGGCGGTTGCTGCGATGAAAGAGATAGGAATAGACATTAGCCACCATACCTCCGATCCGGTAGAAAAATATCTGGACGAAGAGTGGGATTATGTGATTACTGTTTGTGGGGGAGCCAACGAGGCATGTCCTGCATTTCTCGGTAAGGTAAAACACCGCCTGCATATCGGGTTCGATGATCCTTCCTATGCTACAGGATCCGATGCTTTTGTCCGGAGTGAATTCCGCCGGGTCCGGGATGAGATAAAAGAAAGATTCTATCAGTTCTATATTGAGAACATCAAAAACAGGTAGTATGTCGTCGCAGAAACACCTGAAATTTTTAGACCGCTACTTGACGTTATGGATTTTTCTTGCCATGTTTGCCGGGGTGTTTGCCGGCTGGCTAAATCCAGGCATTGCCCGATTCTGGGATAGCCTCTCTTCCGGTACAACAAACATTCCTATTGCCATTGGGTTGATTGTGATGATGTATCCACCATTGGCAAAGGTGAAATATGAAGAATTGCCTGACGTGTTCCGGAATATGAAGGTATTGGTTTTGTCATTGATACAAAACTGGATTATTGGGCCTCTCCTGATGTTTGTGCTGGCTGTCGTGTTGCTTCGTTTTAACATCGACTATATGTATGGGCTTATTCTGATCGGTCTTGCCCGCTGCATAGCCATGGTGATTGTATGGAATGATCTTGCAGGAGGTGATGCTCAGTATGCTGCCGGATTAGTGGCCTTTAATTCGATCTTTCAGGTGCTGTTTTTCTCACTTTATGCCTATTTTTTTATTGCTATCCTACCCGGTTGTTTCGGATTGCCTGTAAATGATGCTGTATCGCAAATCACTATCGGAACGATTGCCAAAAGTGTATTTATCTATCTGGGAATACCGTTTGTTGCCGGGTTCCTGACCCGTTTTGTGCTGATCAGGATAAAAAACAAAGAGTGGTATCATACGAAATTTATACCACGGATAAGCCCCCTGACTTTGATTGCATTGCTGTTTACTATTGTCGTGATGTTTTCGCTTAAAGGTGGATATATAGTAAAAATCCCTTTGGATGTTATCCGGATCGCCATTCCCTTGGTTATTTATTTTGTAATTATGTTTTTTGCATCGTTCTTTATGAGCCAGAAAGCCGGAGCAAATTACGAGCAGTCCGCTACCTTGTCGTTTACTGCGGCGAGCAACAATTTTGAATTGGCTATTGCAGTAGCTATTGCGGTTTTTGGTATTAATTCAGGCGAAGCCTTTGCCGCAGTTATAGGTCCGCTGGTGGAAGTGCCGGTGATGATCGGACTGGTCAATGTAGCTCTCTGGTTTCAGAAATCGTTCAGGACAAACAAATAATCCACTATCCTCATTTCTCTATATATTCTCCTAAGGATTTATATTCTTTAGCAAAATAGAGAATAGCCTGTGCCTAGAATCAATCTGATTGAATATTCAGACTTGCAATCCATAAAGCAGTTCATTCTGCTGTGTGATGCAAAAAATATCCCCCTTTACATCAATTTCTTCTTTTTGTATTGTCAAGATTTGTTCAACACAAATTTTGTTACTTGTTTTCTCAACGCTATATGCCTTACAGAGAAAGATTGATTCCATGATGATATTCGTTATGGCAACGTTGTTTGGATGAAACTATAAATAATATTAAATTATTGATTATCGATAAATAGTTTTCGTTTTTCGATAATATCATATATCTTTGCATATCGATAAACAATAAATGAGCACTTCCTTTATACATAAATTATAGCTATATGAAAAATAAGAAGACCCTCCGCATTGTGCTTTTCTTTGTAGTAGTTGTTGCAATTTTGGCTACAGCTAACATTGCAAATCCTAATCATAGGAATACGGCTTCATATGAGAAAGGATATACAGCCGGTTCGATGATACGGCATTATCTTATGGTTTTAGCTAGTGTTGGATTCAAGTAAACATTCACAAATCAGCTTTACTGTCAACTACTTACGGACAAAATAAATTAAAACTTCACAGGCAGAGTAGTGTATCAAACGGATAATATAATACGAATTCCATGCAACTTTAACCATAAAACAGTATGAAAAAACCAGATGGGAAACGACGATTGGCTTTATTAGCCATTTTAGTAGGGATCGTTTATTTGTTCTTGATAGGAATGAATGTCCTTGATGTTTTTAATAAGTCGCGCCAAAGCATTAGATATTTATCAAGCCAAGACCAATGTAGTAAATCCTCGCATGACGGTAAGTCTACTTCGGATTACTTTATCTCTGTCATGCCAACATATAATACACAATTTCAGGATTCTATCATCAACTTAAAGAGTGAGCGGAAAATTGCAGTAGCTTTCTTTCCAATACATACGATTTGGCTTAGAGCCTCTAATGATAAACCAATGCCTCTGTTGGTTAAAGTCTTCAATATTATCGGAGGACTATCATTATTGATCGCTATTGTCTTGTTAATTTATATCCCTATTTTATTCTATAAGCTGCTGTATGCCATCGTTAAAGGAAATATTTTTGCCAAAGGAATTGTTCAACAAATTAGGAAACTGGCTTTATTATTGCTTGTTATGTATGCCTTAGGGTTGCTATGGCGTTTGTCCTTATTTGAAATCAATACCATACTATTTCAATTTGCCAACTATCGGATCGTATTCGCAAATCCAAATATGATTTGGCTTTTACTGGGTGTCTTAGCCCTACTAATTGCAGAAGTCATTGCCAGAGGTGCAGACTTGGAAGAGGAACAAGAACTAACTATATAACAGGATATGCCAATCATAGTAAATTTGGATTTGATGATGGCCAAACGAAAGATATCACTCAACGAACTTTCGGAAAGAGTTGAAATTACGCCGGCCAACCTTTCAATATTGAAAACCGGAAAGGCTAAAGCAATTCGCTTCAGTACACTCGAAGCGATCTGCAAGGAACTGCAATGCCAGCCTGGTGACATTTTGGAATGGACTGATGAAGCTAACGTTACATCTCCTTGAATTTTTTCTAAGAATAAAATGATTTGTATTGAATAAATAATTACAAATCAGTATTCAATGTCGTTTAATTAAGAATACCCATCTTAGAGTCTGACAGGAAATGAATTACCTCAAAGAAAAAGTTGTTTGTATTTTGTAGTGTGAGAATTTCTTCGTATTTTTAAACCATATATTAATGGGGGTAACCCAAGTACTAATCAAAAAGCGGATTACCGTGGAAATGTATCTAAAAACATAGTGTATGAACTTGATAACGAAGAGTTTAGGGGACGCTCACGAGGTGTCCTTAAAAAAGTATTTACACGAGATAGAGTACTGACATTCAAAAATTTAATTGTATTGATCATAACATTTAAGTCATCCATACAACGAGAATTAGACGGTTTTTTCAAAGCGGTTAATCAATCGGATTTTAATATTCGAGCCGTAACAAAAGGTGCTTTTTCGACAGCTCGTTCCAAATTGGATCCATGGGCTTTTGAACGACTGAATGAAGTTGCTGTGAATACTTTTTATGATGAAGCGCCCTATTATTTATGGGAAGAGCATCGGGTGTTAGCTGTCGATGGAACGCGTTTGGTGCTGCCGAATCACCCAAGTGTGGTAGAGGAATTTGGGGTGCATGAATTTGGTCCCAAAGCAGATAGCCCACGTTCATTGGCTTTGGGATCGGTGCTGTATGATGTTTTGAACAAGGTTACTATTGAAGGGCAATTAGCACCTTATTCAAGCAGCGAAAACAGTTTATTAATGAAGCATTTATCCAAAGTCAAAAAAGGAGATTTATTGCTACTTGATCGGGGCTATCCAAGTTTCTGGTTGTTGTTTTTACTTCAGGCCGAGGGGATTGAATTTTGTGTTCGCTTGAAAGAGGATTGGTGGTTAAAGGTAAAAGATTTTACCGAAAGTGAAGAAAAAGAAAGGATCGTAACTTTTACCTTGCCAAAAAAAGACAGAAAGAAGTTGGCTGAATATCCCCACATGCAAGATACAACGATCACCTGCCGTTTAGTAAAAATAGGTTTGCCGGATGGAAGCAAAGAGATATTGTGTACCTCTTTGATAGATGCAGAAAAATATAAATACGAAGATTTTGATGAATTGTATCATCTTCGCTGGGGAGTAGAAGAAGCATATAAGTTGCTAAAAAGCAGAATAGAATTAGAAGATTTCTCAGGTAAAACAGCCATAGCGGTAAGGCAAGATTTTCATGCAAAAATCTTTTTAATGAGTCTTTGTGCTATTTACGCGCATCCCATTGACGAAAAAGTAAGAGAAGAATACAAGGCTGATGAACAAAGAAAATACAATCAACAGATTAATCAAACAAATGCTTTATCAATGACTCAAAATATTCTGATACCACTACTGCTTAAACAACAATTTGAAAAAGCAATGCAGGCATTCGATTCAGTGGTTGAAAAAACCAGAGAAGTCATCCGTCCGGGACGTAGTAACGAACGAAAGAAAAAGCCCAAAAAACTTTACTCCATGAATTACAAAAGATTATAGCTTCACCTTAATTAAACGACATTGAATCAGTATTCCGATTAATAAAATGTGGATGAGATGGAGAAAATTCTGTGTAAACTAATCAAATGATGAATAATATGTTTATAAGCAGGAGGCATTTTCCAAGCAGACTCAAATAGAGACCAAAAACAAATAGATAAAATATGAACTGGCTGAATTTGATCTATTTCGGGCGTGAGAAACTAAGGAGAAAACGGAAGATTGAAACTCCGTTTGGAAGCCTGAAACTGGACGAGGCTGATATGAGCCATATCTCCGGCTATTTTGCAAACCGTCCACACACACTGGGGCAACAGGTGGTAGCAGATAAAGTGTGGAATGACCTGAACGGCGATGATCTGTTCCGCTTTGTCGATCGTACCAACTCCGGCATTGGGCAACAGGTACTATATGACACGTTACGCACTATTCCTTCTTCCGGTTTTGTCCGTACACATGAAGCCATAATCGATACCTTTACCACAGATGAAACATGGAGGGAGCCCATTCGAAAAGAGTTGAAGCGACTGTCCCACCGCGATGCTTACGATGTGGTTCAATTGTTTCAGCACAACCATAAACTGCCTGATGAAAGATTGCGCCTGGCTTTTCGTATTTGCCGTTTCCTGCCTGCCGGACTCTTGGGATTGTTGCTGATCTTCCAAACAACAACACTCCTTTATCTGTTTATCCTCTCGATGTTGATCAATATCGTATTGCATTATTGGAATAAACGCACCTTGTGGAGTTACCTGCATTCGATTCCTCAATTTTTAATTTTGCTGCGAGTGGCTGGGAGATTGGCAAAAGACGAACGATTGAGGCCTGTACAGAATATGATTGACCAATCTCTCTCCATGCTTCATCCTTTACGAAACAAACTGGCCTTGTTCCGTTTTGATGTCAAGCTGGATGCCGACCTATCCGTTGTGTTTTTTATTATCAGCGAATTGATCCGCTGTTTTTTCCTGCTTGAGCCAAATACGTTGCTGGATGTGATGAAACTTTTCAACCGGCAACACCGTGAAATAGAACAGGTATACCGGTTTGTCGGAGATGTTGACATGCTCTGTTCCATTGCCTCTTTGCGGGCAGGATTGCCCTATTATTGCCATCCGTCACCGGCAGAACCCAAATGCATTGAAGCCGTCGATATGTACCATCCGTTGATCGAAGCGTGCATCTCCAACAATTTTTCCAACCGGAGAAAGTCCGTTATCCTTACCGGCTCGAACATGTCGGGAAAAACGGCTTTTATCCGGACGGTAGCCATCAATGTACTGACGGCACAAACCATTCATACCTGTTTTGCTAAAAACTTTCATCTGACACCCATGCAGATCTTTTCCTCTATTCAAATCAGCGACGACCTGATGAATGCCCGGAGCTACTATCTGCAGGAGGTGTTGACTGTGAAAGAAATGATCGAAGCAACCGAAAAACTTGCCTCATCTCTTTTCCTGCTGGACGAACTATTTAAGGGAACCAATACAACGGAACGGATTGCGGCAGGTAAAGCTGTGCTTTCTGCGCTGAATACAGGGAACAACCTGGTATTGATTGCAACGCATGACCTTGAACTGGCAGAGCTGCTGCAAAATGAATATGATCTTTATCATTTTAGCGAGCAAATCAACGGGGCAGAGCTTGCATTCGATTATAAACTGAAAAAAGGCGTTATGACCCAACGAAACGCCATTCGTATCCTGGAGCTCTACCATTATCCGCCCGAAACTGTTGCCGAGGCTTATGAAACAACTACTATCCTTACCCAGATTTCAAAATAAACACACCACGAACTCATATTGGCAAGTGTCAAAGGTTGCAAAAAACTCATTTATAATAGTGGTTTTAGATATTCTTTCAAATAAAAATTGAGGGAGAACGAGATTGTCATATCTGACTGTCTTTCTCCCTCAATGATATTATGTCGTATGGAGCGGAATCTTTCGTTTAGGGGATATTGCGTTTACCGTTTTTTTTCGATCCACTGTCTGGCGTTGACAAATGCCTCGATCCATGGGGTAACCTCGTCATTATCATGTCTGTCCACTGGATATTGTGCCCATTGCCATGGGAAAATGGCTCGTTCGAGGTGTGGCATCATGGCCAGATGGCGCCCGTCGGCAGAGCAGATACCTGCTGTGTCGAAGTCTGATCCGTTCGGATTGGCCGGATAGCTTGAATAACTATATTTGGCCACGATGTTGTAGTGGTTTTCCGTGTAGGGGAATTGGAATTTTCCTTCCCCATGCGCTACCCAGATGCCCAGCCGGCTGCCGGACAGCGAACGGAACAGTACCGACTCGTTTTGCGGAATGGTGACGTTGACAAATCCAGACTCAAATTTGTGGGAGTTATTATGCGTCATTGTAGGTTGTTTCTCGTGTTCGGGATATACCAAATTCATTTCCACCATCAACTGGCAACCATTGCAGATACCCAGACTGAGTGTATCCTGACGTGCATAGAAACGGTCGAGCGTCTCTTTCGCCGTCGGATTGAAGAGCAGCCCGCCTGCCCATCCTTTGGCTGATCCCAACACGTCGGAGTTGGAAAATCCACCGCAGAATACAATGAACTGTACGTCGTCCAGTGTTTCACGTCCGGAAGCCAGGTCGGTAGCGTGGACATCCTTCACGTCGAAGCCTGCCAGATAGAGGGCATATGCCATTTCGCGTTCCCCGTTTGTCCCTTTTTCCCGCATAATAGCGGCTTTAATGCCAGATGGTTTTCGGTCATAGCTGAGCGAGAACTGGTCGAGGCTTCCGTTGAAGCCCGGATTGAAACGGAAGGACAACGGTATTTGTTTATAGTTTTGATAACGTTGCAAAGCCAACGTTTCGCCACTTTGCCTGCGGTCGAGCAGGTAAGAGGGTTTATACCAGAGATCGCGCAGGTAGTCGATATCAAATACAAGGTTTTCTTCATTGCCTATAATTAGGGTGCGTTGTGCTTCGGGTGTTGCGATGGTTGCAAAGCGTACGCCATATTGTTGCAGCAAGGCTTCGACCTTTGCCTTGTCTTCTACCTGAATTACTGCCGCCGGATTCTCAGCAAACAGCAGGGTAACCAGTGATGCTTCCATTGATTCTTTAGGGCAAAGTATAGTTTGAAGCTCTTTCAGGTTGACGGACAATCCTCCTTTTGTGTTGGCGAAGCACATCTCGAGTAGGGTAGTCAACAGACCGCCACCCGACACATCGTGTCCTGCCAGAATCAAACCGTTTTGAATCAGCGATTGTACCGCTGTGAAGGCGCTGCGGAAATAAACAGCGTCCGAAACGGTTGGAGCCTCGCTACCGATATGGTTAAGCGTTTGTGCCAATGCCGAGCCTCCCAGTCGCAACGGGCTATTGGAAAAGTCAATATAGTAAAGCGTTGTATTTTTATTGTTCACCAAAACAGGGGAAATGATGCTCCGAATGTCTTTTACCTCGGCTGCTGCTGAGATAATGACGGTTCCCGGATCGAACACCTTCTGTCCGTCATAATTTTGTGTCATTGAGAGGCTGTCTTTCCCTGTGGGGATGTTAACTCCCAGTTCGCATGCAAAATTGCTGCATGCTTCTACGGCACGATAGAGCCTTACGTCTTCTCCTTCGTTTTTGCAGGGCCACATCCAGTTGGCGCTGAGCGATACGCTGATGAGTCCGTCGGCAAGAGGCGCCCATACGATGTTGGTTAAAGCTTCGGCAATCGAGAGTACCGATCCAGCTTCAGGACTGATTAATGCCGCAGCCGGCGCATGCCCAATGGAAGTGGCGATACCTGTTTTTCCACGGTAATCCAATGCCATTACGCCAACATCATTCAGCGGAAGTTGCAGTTCGCCTGCGGTTTGTTGCCGGGCTACCTTCCCGGTGACGGAACGGTCAACTTTGTTTGTCAGCCAGTCTTTGCAGGCCACGTTTTCCAGTTGCAGTACGTTGGCAATGTATTGTTGAATCAGGTTGGCATCTGTTTTTACAGTTTCATACGTTTCTTTCACGCTGTGGTCGGTGATCACGGTACGCGGTGGTTTGCCGAACATGTCATCAAGACGGAGGTCGATGGGGCGTTGCCCGTCTTTTTGTTCGAAAACAAAATGCATATCGCCTGTCGTTTCGCCTACTACGTAGAGTGGAGCACGTTCGCGTTTTGAAATAGTATCGATTTGTTTAATAGCCTTTTCGTCAACCAGTAATCCCATACGTTCCTGGCTTTCATTGCCGATAATCTCTTTGGCCGATAAGGTAGGATCGCCTACCGGTAATTGTTCCATATCGATTTTACCACCCGTCGATTCAATTAGTTCCGACAGGCAGTTGAGGTGACCGCCGGCTCCGTGGTCATGGATGGAAACCACCGGGTTATGATCCATCTCGGCGAGGGCGCGGATAACATTAGCAACCCGTTTCTGCATTTCGGGGTTAGCCCGTTGCACGGCATTCAGTTCGATAGCATTGGCATATTGACCGGTATTGACTGATGATACTGCCCCGCCTCCCATGCCAATTCGGTAGTTGTCGCCGCCCATTACGATGACTTTCTGTCCCGGCTTCGGAGTCTCTTTCAGACTATCCTGTTTCTTGGCGAACCCGATGCCGCCTGCCAGCATGATTACTTTATCGTAACCGAATGTTTTTTTGTGTTCGATATGTTCGAATGTCAGTACTGATCCGCAAATCAAGGGTTGTCCGAACTTGTTGCCGAAATCGCTTGCTCCGTTTGAGGCCTTGATCAGGATCTGCTCCGGAGTGTGGTAAAGCCACTTGCGTGCCGGGATAGCTTTTTCCCATTCCCGGGCAACATCATTACGGGCATATGATGTCATGTAAACGGCTGTACCTGCAAGGGGAAGACTGGCTTTGCCGCCGGCAAGACGGTCACGGATTTCGCCGCCACTGCCTGTGGCTGCGCCGTTGAAAGGTTCTACGGTGGTAGGGAAGTTATGGGTTTCCGCTTTCAGGGAAATGACCGAATCGAAGGATTTTACTTCGAAAAAGTCGGGTTTGTCGTTGGATGCTGGAGCGAACTGTTCGATATGCGGTCCAACGTTGAAAGCAACATTATCGTGATAGGCGGATAATAAGTGATTCGGATTGGTTTGGGATGTCTTTTTGATCAGTTGGAAGAGGGAAGATTCCTTTTCTTGTCCATCAAGAATAAATTTTCCGTTGAAAATTTTATGACGGCAATGTTCGGAATTCACTTGCGAGAAACCAAACACTTCGCTGTCTGTCAGGGATCGTCCAATCTTTTTACTAATAGCGTTGAGGTAAGCAATCTCATCGTCGTTCAGTGCCAATCCTTCACTTTTGTTATAAGACTCGATATCGTCAATATAGCGGATAGGATCTGGCGATTTCAGGATAGTGTACAACTCCTGGTCAAGTTTGTCGTATTCGTGCTGTAACATCGGGTCAAAAGCAGCTCCTTCCCGGACAACAGCAAATTCTTCTATACGAAAAATGCCGTCAATACCCATGTTTTGAGTGATTTCGACGGCATTAGTACTCCAAGGGGTGATCATTTCCCGGCGTGGACCGACGAAATGGCCGGTAATCTCTTGTTGATCGAGTAAAACGGCATTGTCAAACAACCATTTTAGTTTTTGAATGGCTTCCGCATCCAACGGTCGGGAAGCGCCAACGGCATAAAGCGGATGAAAATCATCCTTTTGAAAAAAAAGAATCATGGGCTTTTATGAGGAATATTTTAAGTTACAAAGGTAAGAATTTTCACTGTCTGGCGCAAATCGTCCTCAATTTGATTTTGTTATTCAGGAAGATTACATTTGGTCGTGGGGGTACATATGACAACACAAGCATGTAAGAAATGATGATTGCATAATTGAAACGCGTTCCCATTGAATTGAAACAGAAAAGCCATATATCTATGAAAGTATTGTTGTATCTTTGTGTCGAAGCATATTTTTGAATTTTATGTTTACAATATAAAGTTGTTGTAAATTAGATTTTTATGTTGTGTTGCGTGGTGTTTTTTTTCTTATAGTCAGTGAGTTAGTTTGTCTGCAAAACTTGAATTAATATATGCGACCCTCAATATTGATTACCAATGATGACGGCCTGATGGCTAAAGGCCTTCAGGAGCTTATCGAAGCTATGAAACCACTCGGGGATCTTGTCGTGGTGGCGCCTGATAGTCCTCGTTCGGGCATGTCGAGTGCCATTACCGTGAATATTCCTACTCGCCTTCATAAAATCAGCGAAGAGAAAGGAGTGGTTAGATACCGTTGTTCCGGCACACCGGTAGATTGTGTCAAGCTGGGACTTCACATTTTATTTCCCAATAAAGCTCCTGATCTGCTGGTTACTGGTATTAATCACGGAACCAACTCTTCTATTAGCGTTGTCTATTCAGGGACGATGGGCGCCGCTATTGAAGGATGTATAAACGAAGTACCTTCCATCGGTTTCTCATTATGCAACCATCAACCCGATGCTGACTTTTCGAAGGTGCTTCCTTCTGTGAGTAGTATTGCACGTAATGTGTTGGAGCATGGTCTGCCGGAAGGAGTGTGTCTTAATGTCAATATGCCTGATGTTGAGCCTCAGGGCGTAAAGGTATGCCGTCAGACAAGCGGTCGCTGGACGGAAGAATTTGTACGCCATGTTGACCCTCACGGTCATCCTTACTTCTGGCTGACAGGTAATTTTTCGAATGACGAACCGCATGCTATGGATACGGATGAATGGGCTTTGGCAAATAACTACATTGCCATTGTGCCGACCAAGATCGACATGACTGCATATGACGCAATGGATGCGATTAAAAGTTGGCAATTTTAATAAAACAAGGCGCTTCGATGAACCTTAAACTAAGTTTCAAATGGCTGGATAGCTTCTGGGTAGGGCTGATCAGCGGGTTGATCATGCCTGTTGTGTTCGGACTGGTTTTCTATCATCAGGCCTATCGCGGGGATTTATCCATGTGGGAAGCCCTGAAGTTGAACATACAATGGAAACTTCCCCTGTTCGGAAAATTGATTCTGGTCAGCATTGTTCCCGATTTAGGGACTTTATTTTTGTTCTACCAGGCCGAATATTGGAAATCATCCCGCGGTATGATCGTGTCGACAGCGCTATTCTTTATCCTTTCATTCTACTTTCTGACCTGACGGTTATGCATTGCCTCCGTTGAAATTGATAGGTGGCATCATCGGGTTGTTGCTCCCTTCGGCCACCTTGATTTTTCCAAAAATGGATTCATATTTGGCTATGTTGTCCTGCAAAGCCATCAACAGACGCTTGGCGTGTTCGGGAGTAAGAATGATACGAGATTTCACATTGGCTTTCGGCGTACCGGGCATAATGCGAATGAAATCGACGACAAATTCGGACGAAGAATGCGAGATAATGGCCAGATTGGAATAAATGCCTTCGGCCACTTCCTCGGATAAAGCAATATTAAATTGGTTATCTTGGGTTTCCATAGCGATGATTTTTATGGGATGTTATTTCAACAAAAGTAATGATTATGTCTTGAACTGCCTAACCGAACGAAATAAAATCACTTGTGTTGCTGGGCAGCGTTTTCGAGGGTACGTTTCAACAACGTGGTATAAATTGGTTTATTGCCAAACATGGTGGTGAAGATCGAAGCAGTAATGGAAGTCACCAATAATGGCAGGATGAGTTCGAAGTTTGCCGTCATTTCAATAGCCAGTACAAGGCCGGTTAGTGGAGCTCTAACGGTGGATGCAAAGATGCCGGCCATTCCAGCGACGGCAAAAATGCCAGGAGAAAGAATCTGGGCGGGGAATACGCTTTGCATCATATTTCCGAATAGCATACCGAACACAACCCCCATCGCCAGCAACGGGGCGAAAATACCTCCCGAAACTCCGGTGCTGTAGCCCAGGATGGTCAGGATAAGCCGACTTAGGAACAGGATAAGCAAAAATACAAATGTAAAAGAGTGGTCGAGAACAAAACGAATGGTCTGATAACCTCCTCCAATAAGATTAAAATTGAAAATTCCGACAATGGCAACGACGATACCGACAGTTCCGGCATAGATATAAGCATTACGTTTCGATAATTTGCGGGTACGGTTCAGAGTTTTGATCAGATATGCATTAAAAAGATACCCTACGAGACTTAAAAAGAGCCCGAACACAAAAAACATCCAGATAGATTGTAACGGTGGATGATTGAAGATAGTCATGTGAACCACGGGGTCAACGCCGATCAAAGCCCTTACCACAAAATCGGCAGTACTCGAGGCTATCATGATGCCGGCAAGAGAGAAAAATTTATAATGAAAATGGCCGTGCAGCTCTTCGATCACGAAAACGATTCCTGATAAAGGAGCGTTGAAAGCGGTTGCCAGTCCTGCAGCGGCTCCTGCCGAAACAAGAGGATTTACTTCATCGTCAGGGCGGCGGAATGTGTCTGTAAACATTTTTCCGATATTAGCGCCTATTTGGATGGTCGGTCCTTCACGTCCGAGAAGCAAACCGCTGCCTAATGAGAAAAGAGAACTGACGAATTTAACGGGTAATACTCGTTTCCATCGCAACGGTCTTGCCTGATCCAGCGCCCCTTCCACTTCCTGAACACCGCTTCCGGATGCTTCCGGAGCAAGATTCTTAACCAAGGCATATGAAATTAAAACGCTGATGGTTGATAAAATAATCAATATAAAGTAATTAATTAGCTTGCCATTTGAATTGTAAGCGTATAATTCCGTGCTGAGCTTGTTTATGTAATCTAACGTAAGACGGAAGACCGAACCTACCAATCCAACGCTCAATCCGATAGAAAAGGCAAAAAAAAGCAATTCAAAATTTCTCTTCTCTGCATCAATAAAACGTTGCGTCGTTTTCCAGGAACCCGATACAAATCCGATGGGTTTTTGCGATTTGTGAAGGAATTTTCGAATTGTAGTAACGTTTAGCTTCATGGATGCTTTTTTTATCTCCATTCTTTTCAACGTGTGATGGGTTTCGCTCAGGTTGTTTCGTCATATCAAGCCTGATGAAAGCGATATTTTTAGGTATAAAGGTTTCTTTTGACTGCCCAAAGATACAATATGGAATCTCTTTTTCAAACATCCAAGGACAAAAAAGAAAGAATTATTTCTGTAATTATTTTTGAAATATCATTATTCCCAAATGAGATTTTTTAATGAAGAATATGTGCCCCCTTTTGTGGGAAGGATTTACATTAAGTGAAATGTGCTTGCATCGATCGGAAGCTTTTAGTGATCGGAACGCAAGCGCAACCTTACAAAAGAAGAAGTAGTCCCACCGGGAATCGAACCCGGATTTGAAGTTTAGGAAACTTCCGTTCTATCCATTGAACTATAAGACCGTTGATTTCGTTAACAAAGATAATGGTTTTGCTGCAAAGTATCAAATACTTTATTGCTTCAAACCAACGGTAGAAAAATCAGTCCATTTTTTCGGATGACAATGTGTGGGATGCGTGTTTATTTTTATTAAGCGTATAATAAAAGGCTGTGAAATTAAAAAGTAATAGAATATTTTGTTTTTTCAGAATGACCGATTATCTTTGTCCGGCACTTTAATCAAATCAAGGAGAAAGTATTCATTTTTACGCCTTAATTACAGAAAATTATAGTTATTCATTTTAATCCTTTTGAAACATGGGAACACTGGATTTGTCCATCGTTGATTGGTCACGCGTTCAATTTGCGGTGACTGCGTGTTATCATTGGCTTTCGGTTCCGCTTACGCTGAGTCTGGGCTTTATCATGGCAGTAATGGAGACGCTCTATTACCGCACGGGAAAAGAAGAATGGAAACGGATGACCAAGTTTTGGATGCATTTGTTTACCGCCAACTTTGTGCTGGGTATTGCCGGGGGTATTATCCTGGAATTTCAGTTTGGTACAAATTGGTCAAATTATAGCTGGCTGGTGGGCGATATTTTTGGTGCACCATTAGCTATTGAAGGCATAATGGCTTTCTTTCTGGAGTCGACTTTCTTTGTCGTCATGGTGTTTGGCTGGAATAAAACGAGCAAAGGCTTCCACCTGGCTTCTACGTGGCTAACGTGGGTTGGGGCAACACTTTCTGCCTTATGGATTCTGGTCGCGAATGCCTGGATGCAATATCCGACAGGAACGTTTTTCAACATCGATACGGTTCGAAATGAGATGACCAGCTTTTCTGCCGTTGTTTTTTCACCGGTAGCTATGTCCAAATTTTTCCACACGGTCACTTCATCATGGATTATAGGGGCTGCTTTTGTTATTGGGGTTAGCTCCTGGTATTTATTGAAAAAACGAAACATCGAGTTTGCCCATAAGAGCATTATGATTGCTTCTATTTTTGGATTGGCGGGCATTTTGCTGGCTGTTTTCACGGGCGATTCATCCGCTTATCAGGTGGCTCAAAAGCAACCGATGAAACTGGCGGCTATGGAAGGATTGTACAATGGACAGAATGGAACAAACCTTGTTGCATTTGGCGTGTTGAATCCAGAAAAGAAAGTTTATAATGATTCTATTTCTCCATATCTTTTCAAAATCACTATTCCCCATGGTCTTTCTTTGCTGGCATATCGTCATTGGAATGCTTTTGTTCCTGGTATTCAGGATTTACTGGATAAAAGTTACTTGTTGACGCTGAAAAACGGAGAACAGGTGAAACCATTGACGACGGATGAAAAACTGACATTCGGACGAATGGCGCATCAGGCTATGATTGATTATCGCCTGGCCAAGAAGGCGAAAAACGACTCACTGATGGCAGTAAATCGTGCCATTTTCGATGCCACATCTCCTTATTTTGGGTATGGTTACGTTACATCCAAAGCGCAACTGGTACCTGATGTACCGCTTACTTTCTATGCATTCCATTTTATGGTGATTTTGGGCGTTTTCTTCTTGCTCTTTTTCTTATATGTCTTGTACGTTGGCCGTAAAATTGAAAAGATGACCTGGCTTTTGTGGCTATCAATCTTCTCTATTCCACTGGCGTATCTAACTTCATTTTCCGGATGGATTGTAGCTGAAGTGGGACGTCAACCATGGGCTATTCAGGATCTGTTGCCTACGTTTGCGGCGGCTTCCTATGTTCCCGTGGCTTCCATTAAACTGACATTGACCATTTTTGTTGTGATCTATACGGTATTTGCCGTGGCTATTGTCGGAGTGATGGCTCATGAAATCCGGAAAGGCCCGGAAAGCATCAAATAGTTTTTGATGCAGTTGGTTTAGTTTGTTCAAAAATTAATATGTAAAAACTTAATACAATGGATTACGCATTTTTTCAAGCCTATTGGTGGCTTTTAGTCTCTTTGTTGGGCGCGTTGCTGGTATTCTTGTTTTTTGTTCAGGGAGGACAGACGTTGCTTTACACAATTGGTAAAACCGAAATGGAACGTACATTGCTGGTAAATTCATTGGGACGAAAATGGGATTTGACATTCACCACGCTGGTAACGTTCGGCGGGGCGGCTTTTGCTTCTTTTCCCCTCTTTTATGCTACTAGTTTTGGTGGTGCTTACTGGCCTTGGATGTTATTGCTGGTATGCTTTGTGGTGCAGGCGGTGTCGTACGAATGGAGAACAAAGGGCGGCAATATCTTTGGGCATAAAACCTTTGAGGCGTTTCTTTTGGTCAATGGGTTCGGAGGTCTGATATTATTCGGCATTGCCGTAGGAACCTTCTTTACGGGGAGCGAATTCTCAGTCAACAAAGGTGATTTGACTCAGCTTGCCATGCCGGTCATTTCTACCTGGCATACCCCATGGCATGGATTAGAGGCTGTCCTGAATATACGCAACCTGTTGCTTGGGTTTTCTATTTTCTTCCTTGCACGCGTGTTGGGGAGCCTTTACTTTATTAATAATATTGACGATGAAGCGGTGTTAAGACGTTCCCGTAGACAAGTGTTGTACGATGCTATTGCGTTTTTAGTCATGTTCCTTCCGTTCCTGATCTGGACTTTGTTCAGCCAGGGATTTGCTGTAGATCCGAGCGGAACGGTTTATCTGGAGAAAGGCAAATATTTTCTTAACTTTATCCAGATGCCTCTTGTGGGGATACTCTTTCTGATAGGGGTAGTCGCTTTGTTATATGGGATTTATCTGGGCACTTTTTCGAAAAGTACGAAAGGGATCTGGTTTGCCGGTGTTGGAACCGTTCTGGCGGTTTTGATGTTACTGCTGAATATCGGCTACAACCATACTTCTTTTTATCCTTCGGTATATGATTTACAAAGTTCATTGACGATTTACAACAGCTCTTCCAGCTTCTTTACCCTGAAGGTGATGAGTGTTGTGTCGTTGCTGATTCCTTTTGTCCTGGCCTACATTGTTTATGCATGGCGTGTGATGGATAAGAAGAAAATTGACCAAAAGGAGATGAACGAGGAGAGTGTGAAATATTAACTTCATGCTACAAGTTTCCTACCCAATAATTTGCTACTAAAATTGTCATTAGTGACTAACAAGGAGCGTTCAAAGCTATTAGTTTTGGACGCTTCCCAATTTAAATACCCGGATAATAAATAAAGAAAAAGGAGAATTTTACTTCTTTATGCCAAAAGAGTGAAGCAGCAGACAATTACCATGATAAGTGATACAATCTAGGATCATTTTAGCAGCGAACGATTGTGCAAAAGATTGTAAAATGAAGTTTTGTAGGAATCGGAAATTGGAACACGGATTTTTCCAAATACAATCCGATGATGTTCGATAACCTGTATTTTATCTACCTGGACAATAAATGAACGGTGTACTCTGACGAACCGATCGGAGGGAAGGCGATCTTCAAGCATTTTCATACTTAATTGTGCCATGAGTGGTTGTGTCATGCCTTCGAGGTGAAATTTTACATAATCGTTCCATCCTTCAATGAATAGGATGTCTGACGTTTTGACCTGCACCAGTTTGCTTTCACTTTTCACGATGAGGGTATCTTCTGCTACATGATTTACTGCTTGTTGGGCGATATTCTCAAACCAGCGCAGTGCTTTGTTGGCGGCTTGCAGGAACTCCTGATAACTAATCGGTTTTAACAAATAGTCAAGCGCATCGACACGAAAGCCTTCAAGAGCATATTGCTGAAAGGCAGTCGTAAATATAACTTTTGAATGATTACCCACCATTTTGGAGAAATCTAACCCGTTTAATTCCGGCATTTGAATATCCAAAAAATAGAGATCAATATCCTGGATATGAGCTGATTCCATTGCGATCAGGGCATTGTTGTATTTTCCCGCAAGCTGCAGGAAAGGAGTCTTATTGACGTAAGTCTCCAGCAGGTCAAGAGCTAAAGGTTCATCATCTACAATGGCGCATCGAATCATATCTTTTCAAATAAACAGGTTATATGTAGATTGTCAATTGTGCAAAATAGGTTGATTCCCTTTGCTCAAACAACAGCGTATGACGGTTTGGATACAATAATGCTATTCTTTTATGAAGATTGTCCTGTCCGATACCTGAACCGCTATGATCGCTGTCTGATTTTGGGAAATAACTGTTTTCGACGATACAGGTTACCTGCTTCGATGGAATCAGTTGAATATCGATGTGAATAAAAGAGGGATGAAGTGGGCTGATACCATGTTTGAATGCATTTTCGATTAACGAGATAAAAAGCATGGGAGCAATAATGTCATTGCCCGGATCATCGGGAATATTGCAAATGACTTCAATTTCTTTTGGGAGCCTTAACGACATCAGTTCGACATAGTTTTTCAAAAACCGGAACTCCTGCTGGATAGGGACATAAGTTTCCGTGTCTTCATACAGGACATAACGCAGCAAATGGCTGAGACGGTGCACTGTCTCTTGCGCCTGCTCTGCATGTATTGGAATCAGTGAATAAATATTGTTCAGGGTATTGAAAAGAAAATGGGGGTTTAATTGCGTTTTCAGGCTTTTGAGTTCTGTTTCAAACCGGTCTTTCTCCATTTCTTTGCGGGCTGCTTCCACCTTATACCACTGACTGGTCATCCGGATGGCTACACTTAGTCCTGCCGATAGTATCAAGGATGTTGCGTCTCGAAAGATAAAAATGTAGGCAGGCGGAGGCGGGGGGAAATGAGCTGTGAATGCCGCATGGAACGACGATACCATTTCCAAATGCAATAATCCGGCGCCGATAGATACCAGTAAAAGATTGGAAAGGATAAATTGCATCATCTTCCTGTTAAACAGATAGCGGGTAATCAGGAAGAAATAGTTGACGTAGAATACGATGAAGAACCAAAGCGTATTGGCAAAATATCCACCATATTTATGCAGGTCGGGATCACCTCTTTCCCAAATAAAAATAAACGGGAAGCCAAACAAGACACACCATGCCAGTATGTGAATAATCACTTCAATCTTAGGATTTTTCTTGATATGATTCATGGAGAGCAGTGTTTGATGAGCAAAGGTAACTATAAATTAGGCTATTCATACCGTATTGCCGCAATCGGGTCGAGGTTGGCCGCTTTACGTGCTGGATACCATCCGAAAAATATCCCGGTGGCCGTACATACTGCAAATGACAAAAATACTGTGTACCATTGGATAAAGATAGGCCATGAGGCAATATTATGTACCATTAAAGAAGCTCCAACGCCTACTAAGACACCAATAACACCTCCGGTTACGCTCAACAAAATGGCTTCGATCAGGAATTGTAGCATGATATCAATATTTCTGGCACCAATGGACATACGTAATCCAATCTCCCGGGTTCGTTCGGTTACTGATACATACATAATGTTCATAATGCCGATACCACCAACCAGAAGAGAAATGCCGGCAATGGCTGATAACAGAATGGTCATTAAGTTGCTGGTAGAACTTAACATGGAGATGAGTTCGTTTTGTGAACGGATAGAGAAATCGTCATCCTGATCGCTTCTCAGATGATGGTTTTGCCGCAAAATAGTTTCAATTTGTTGTGAGGCGCTATCAGCCACTGCCTCGTTGGTTGCCGAAACCATAATGCTATTGAGGTAATTAATAGCCAGAATACGTTTCTGAACAGTTGTATAAGGAGCTAGTATTAAATTGTCCTGATCTTGCCCCATTGGACCGGATCCTTTGGTTGCTAAAAGTCCGATGACACGGAATGGAATTTTGTTGAAACGGATTACTTTTCCAATTGGATTTTCCCCATTAGAGAACAAAATGGAATCGACGGTATGACCAATCACACATACTTTAGCAAGATCACGAATATCCTGATCGGTAAACATATTACCATTGGCAAGTTGGTATTTTCGGATCGACAGAAAAGAAGGATTGACCCCGGTGAGAGATGTCGGTTCATTATTAACTCCATAAATGACCTGTCCACTTGCATTGAATATAGGAGTGGCAGCTGAAATGTATTTACACTGATTAACTATGGATTCGTAATCCCTGAATTTCAAGGTTTGCATACTGCTTGCATCCAATCGTACACCTCCCATCATACCCATGCCCGGATCGATGGAAAGCATATTCGAACCCATGCCGGAAATTTGATTTTGAATGCTGCGTTTGGACCCTTGTCCAATGGCAAGCATAGTGATTACCGACGCTACGCCGATAATGATACCCAACATAGTCAGAAAACTTCTGAATTTGTTGTTGTTCAATGCCCGGAGTGCTATTTTGAACAAATTGCCAAAGTTGACGGATAGTTTAATCATCTTGTTTTGGAAATTTTTGAAGGATTTCTTTTGCCGATGCAATCGATGGATTCTCTGTTATCTGAGTGATTTTGCCATCCTTCAGCATAATGTTACGGCTACTGAAAGAAGCCAGTTCGGGATTATGGGTAATAAACACAATTGTACGGCCTTGTTCTTGATGTAATTCCTGAAAAAGCGACAATATTTCATACGAAGTTTTTGAGTCAAGGTTTCCTGTTGCTTCATCCGTCAGGATGATTGCCGGCTCATTGATCAATGCTCTGGCAATGGCGACCCGTTGTTGTTGTCCTCCCGAGAGCTGATTTGTTGTGTGATGCAAACGGTCGCCGAGACCTACGCTTTGCAAGGCTGCAATCGCTTTTTCTTTTCGTTCGTGGCTCGAAAATGCTGGATTATAAACAAGAGGTAATTCTACGTTTTCGATTGCAGATGTCTTTGGTAAAAGATTGTAAGCTTGGAAAACAAAGCCTATTTTCTTGTTGCGCAACACAGCCCGCTGATCTTTGCTCATTTTTTTTACGGAGATTCCATCCAGAAGATAGTCCCCTGAAGTGGCTGTATCCAGACATCCCAGCAGATTCAGCAGGGTGGTTTTCCCCGAGCCACTGGCTCCCATGATGGTTACGAATTCACCTTTCTCAATGGAGAAAGAGACTCCTCGTAATGCATGTACGACTTCGGTTCCTACAAGGAAATCGCGCTTTAGATCTTTTACTTCAATTAAACTACTCATAGTTAATTGGGTTTTCTTTTGTCGTTAGGACGTTTTGGCATAAAAGGACTTGCCCCTGCATCATCGGATGAAACTGTCTTTTTGCTTGAAAGTGTTTTTATATCTGTTACTACTTCGTCGCCTGCATGAAGCCCTTGTAAAACTTCCGTATGAATATCATCCGTTACGCCAACTTTTATTTGAACAGGTTTCATTGCTTGTCCATTCATCACCCAAATGGTTTTCATACTGTCATTCGATATGCCTGCCGGTTTTCCCGTCGGATGAAAATTCAGCGCTTTGTTCGGAATCAGCAAAATATGATTTTTCTGAATAATGTAAATGGTGACATTAGCAGTTAGTCCCGGCAACAATTTTAATTGCGGATTAGGCGCATTAATGACAACGGTATATGTCACCACGTTTGACGTTGTTGTTGGCTCAAGACGAACCTGGGTTACTACTCCCTGGAAAGTGTCATTAGGATAGGCATCTACAGTAAATGTCACAGTTTGTCCGTCTTTAACCTGTCCGATATCTGCTTCATCGACATTAGCCAAAACCTGCATTTGATGAAGGTTATTTGTAATCGAGAAAAGGGTCGGTGTACTGAAACTTGCAGCAACCGTCTGTCCTGCGTCCACATCCTTTGACAGAATAACCCCATCGATTGGAGAATAGATGGTGGCGTAGCCGAGATTTGTTTCGGCTACTTTTTTTGCATAACTTGCTTTTTGATAGTTTAGTTTTGCTGTTTCATAGTTATAGGTAGCTGTTTCCATATCTGTGGCGCTGATAGCCTTTTTTGCATAAAGCACTTTATCCCGGTTGTAGGTACTTTTCTGATAATCCATTTGTGTTTTTGCATTATTCAGGTCTGTTGTAGCTGAGGCCAGTTGCGAATTCAGCACCGTTTTATCCAGTTCGGCTAAAACCTGTCCTTTTTTTACCACTGAATTATAATCTACATAAACCTTTGAAATAATACCTGAAACTTGAGTTCCAACCGTAATGGTCTTGATGGGCTCCACCGTTCCGGTAGCAGTTACTGTGGTGGAGATGTCTCCTACGGTTACTTTGGCTGTAACTGGCATTTGTTTGATGTCGTCACTTTTTCTAAGTAAAGTGAACCCTGCTATGATAAGCAGAAGTGCAATGACTGCCCAAACTATCGTTTTTGTTTTCATCCGTGTATGTTTTTATGTTTAATCTTAAAATGCAATCCTGTTATTCTGCGAGCGTGATA
The DNA here is from genome assembly GCF_014192515.1 of Microbacter margulisiae. Taxonomy (NCBI): domain Bacteria; kingdom Pseudomonadati; phylum Bacteroidota; class Bacteroidia; order Bacteroidales; family Porphyromonadaceae; genus Microbacter; species Microbacter margulisiae. Next base: position 148,646 of record NZ_JACHYB010000002.1, on the reverse strand, counting down.
GGAATATTTTGATAGAAGTTTAGTAATTTCAGGTTGAGAATAGCAGAATATTTTGCCTGCAGCATTTGTTGTTGCGCTGATAGATAAGTGTTTTTAGCTGTTAACAAGGCTACTGTATTTTGCATCCCCAGATTGAACTGATCTTCAACCAGCGAATAGCTTATTTGTGCCGATTTCTCCTGTTGTTGCGCTGCGAGATATTTCTGTTGCGCTGAAATCGTGTTTTGATAAAGCGTTTCGATGGTTTTCATTAAATCTTTCTTTGCGGCTTCAAGATTCAATTGGGCATTTTGAATATCCAATTGGGCTTTTTCTACTGCCGATTTGGTTTCACGATTATTGAATATGGGGATGCTAAGCGTTAACCCAATACTTTTTGAAAGGTTATTATTCAATTGCGTGCCGAATTTTGTATTCATGTTATTGTATTGATTTCCTGTTCCGATATCTCCACTTAAGGATAATGTGGGCCAATAAGCACCTTTACTTTTTTGATAGGTCAAAGTAGCTATTTTGACGCTAAGCTGACTGCTTTTGATTTCTGGACGGGAAGTCACTGCATTGTTATATAGTGTGTTAAGGTCTGAAATCGGTTGCAATATTTCATTATTTGATAAAGACGGAAAGTAAGGCTCGAACGAATCGTTAATTCCTAATTCCAGTAACTGTTTCAATGTCAGAATATCCTGTTGCAACGTGCTTTTTGCAACGGCTAAATTGTATTGATCAGTGCTCAGTTGTGTTTCAACCTGAGCATAATCATTCATGGCAATGGAGCCGGCATCGAGCATCTCTTTTGATTGTTTCAGTTCGGCCTCCGAGGTGGCAACTGTTTGTTGATCGGTTTTTACTGTTTCATTGTCATATAAAACCTGAAGGTAATCCTGGGTAATAGAGACTATGATGGAGTTTTTCGTTTGTTCGACAGTGAGTTCATTCGAAGAAACCTGAAGCCGTTGTATCTGTACATTTTTTTCTGTCTGATTCCCGTTAAATAGTGTCATGTTGGCGTTCAGAGAATATCTTCCGCCGATATCACTCTCGTTCACATACTGGTTGTTGACAAGGCTGGCAACTTTGCCATTAGAAAAGGTTTGTGAAAGTGACCCGCTTAACGAAGGAAGAAAAGCCGCTTTAGCAGTCAGTAAATCGATCTTGGATGATTTTACTCCGATATCTGCTTGTTTTACCTGGATGTTATGCGCTAAAGCATAATCGATACACTTGTTCAATGTCCATGTCGAATCGGCTGTTTGGGCATGTATCGTTAGAGGGGCTGTCAGAATAAAAAATATTAAAATTCGTAATTGTTGCATGGCAGTAAATCAATGAATTATGTTGCAAAAGTCTATTATAAATAAAGTGATGAAAAATAAATTCGGTAGAATGGTGAATAATGCCGGTAGAAATGACCTTTTTACCGGTCAATGACACGTTAAAAACCGGCGCAATTCTTGACGTGTTTTTTGTACCTTTGCATCACTTATGGAACTTTCGGAGTTATTATCGTTTTACTCTTCGCATCCACAAATTGTTGCTGTTGAAAAATGGATTGGATCAACAGAACAACATCTGCATATTAACGGACTTCTTGGCTCTTCGCGGGCATTGATGTGTGCTGCTTTGTTTTCAAACTTACACAACACCTGGTTGGTTATTTTGGATGATGCAGAAGAGGCTGGTTATTTTTATCATGACCTGACTCAGCTGTTGGACAAAGAATCCGTCTATTTTTTCCCTTCTTCTTATAAACGGTCGGTTACGCAGGAGAAAACAGATGCTGCCAACGAAATACTTCGTACGGAAGTACTGCAAACAGTGACTCGTCGTGAACCGGTGATTCTGGTAACCTATCCCGATGCATTGCTCGAAAAAGTTCTTGATTCAACAGGGTTGAACGATTGTACGCTGACATTGCATGTTGGAGAGCAGGTGGATACCGATTTTGTCATTGATCTACTGCTGGATTATGGTTTCATCCGGGTCGATTTTGTGTACGAGCCAGGGCAATTCTCTGTCAGAGGCAGCATCCTGGACGTTTTCTCATTTTCGAGCGAATTACCCTACCGAATTGATTTTTTCGGTAAAGAAGTGGAAACGATCCGGACATTTGATATTGAAACACAGCTCTCTAAGACGCCACAAGCCCGTGTGTCGATTGTTTCGGATCTTAAGCAACAGAAGCACGAAAATAAGATCTCTTTTTTTGAACTTTTAGCCCCGGAGACTTTGTGCCTGTTTTCCGACTACAGGTATGCCCGCCAGCGCATAAACAGCCTGTATGATGAGGTGTTGATTAAAACCAACGAGACGAAGAAACCGGTTCCGGATCTGTCTTCCCTGTTTATGAGCGGAGCGGAGATGGACGACAAGATAGCCCCATTCAGAACCATTGAGATTGGCAATCAGATATCCATGTCCGTTACTGCAAAAATTGAGTTCAATACCTCTTTACAGCCGCCATTTCATAAAAATTTTGATCTTGTAAGCCAACATTTTTTGCATAAACAAGAGGAGGGTTATCGCATTTTTGTGTGCAGTGACAGCAAAAAACAGCATGATCGTCTGGCGGCGATTTTTCACGATCGTGGTGACCATATTGTCTTTACAAATGTGCTAAAAACATTGCATGAAGGCTTTGATGATCACGATATGTCGGTTTGTGTCTATACGGATCATCAGCTTTTCGACCGTTTCCACCGTTATTCGTTGCGATCGGACAATGCGCGTACCGGGAAAATGATGATGACGCTTAAAGAGCTGAATCAACTGAATATAGGCGATTATGTGGTTCATGTGGACCATGGCATCGGTCGTTTTGGTGGACTGATGACTACAAATGTTGACGGAAAACGACAGGAAGTCATCAAGTTGCTGTATAAAGATGATGACATGATTTTTGTCAGCATCCATTCTTTACATCGCATTTCGAAATATAAGGGGAAAGATGGAGAAGCCCCTCATGTCAATAAATTGGGGAGTGGAGCCTGGGAACGACTGAAAGAGCGGACGAAGAAAAAGGTTAAGGATATTGCGCGGGAACTGATACAACTCTATGCACGGCGTCGTGCAGAACAGGGCTTTCGCTTTACTCCGGATAGTTATTTACAACAGGAGCTTGAGGCCTCATTTATTTATGAGGATACTCCCGATCAAATGAAAGCAACGGCTGACGTTAAACAGGATATGGAATCGGATTTGCCGATGGATCGTCTGGTGTGCGGAGATGTTGGCTTTGGTAAAACGGAAGTGGCTATTCGGGCTGCTTTTAAAGCGGCTACCGATGGTAAGCAGATTGCAGTTTTAGTACCAACTACCGTGTTGGCAGCACAACATTACCGTACGTTCAGTGAACGTTTAAAAGATTTTCCCTGTGTGGTCGATTATATGAGCAGGGCACGTTCGGCGGCAGCTATGAAAGAGTTGTTGCAACGACTGAAAGAAGGTAAAATTGACATTGTGATCGGGACCCATAAGCTGATTGGAAAGAATGTTCATTTCAAGGATCTGGGATTATTGATTATCGACGAAGAACAAAAATTTGGTGTTTCGGTAAAAGAACGACTGCGACAGATGAAGGTAAATGTGGATACTCTTACACTGACTGCAACGCCAATACCTCGTACATTACAGTTTTCGTTGATGGGTGCCCGTGATTTGTCAATTATCAACACGCCACCTCCGAATCGTTATCCGATTCAAACAGAATGGCATTCCTTTGATGAAGTAATCATTCGTGACGCGATCCGCTTTGAGATGGAACGTAATGGGCAAGTCTTTTTTGTGCACAACCGCATTCATTCCATCTATGAAATGGAAGCTTTGATACAGCGGCTGATCCCTGGGGTGCGGATTGCTGTAGGTCATGGGCAAATGTCTCCGGACAAGCTGGAGGAGGTGATCCTCGATTTTATCGATTACGAGTATGATGTGTTGATCGCAACTGCTATTATTGAATCCGGCATTGACATGCCTAACGTGAATACCATCATTATCAACCAGGCACAACAGTTTGGCCTGAGCGATTTACATCAGTTACGCGGTAGAGTGGGGCGTAGTAACCGGAAGGCGTTCTGCTATTTGTTTACTCCACCCGAAAACCTGTTGACTCCTGAAGCACGGCGCCGGTTGCAGGCTATAGAGAATTTTGCTGATCTGGGAAGCGGCTTCAATATTGCCATGCAGGATTTGGATATCCGTGGTGCCGGAAATATGTTGGGTGCCGAACAAAGCGGTTTTATTGCCGAATTGGGTTATGAAACATATCAAAAAATCTTGAACGAAGCCGTGCAGGAGCTCAAAGATGAAGAGTTTTCCGATCTCTACAGGGAGATTGCCGAGCAGCAGGAGTCGCAGGTTGATTATGTAATTGACTGTCAAATAGAATCGGATTTTGAAATGATGTTCCCGACAGATTATATTGAAAGTGTTTCGGAACGGATGAATTTATACCGTCAGTTGGATAACATCAACAATGAAAATGAATTGGCGTCATTTGAACGCGAGTTGATCGATCGCTTCGGCCCGATTCCCGAACAGGGAAAGGAACTGATCCAGGTGGTACGGTTACGTTGGTTGGCTAAGAGTTTCGGCTTTGAGAAAATGATTCTCAAAAATGAAAAATGGATTGCATATCTGGTGTCTAATCCTCAATCGCCTTATTATCAATCCGAAATATTTGGAAAGTTGTTGACTTATCTTTCCCATCATCCACATCGGTGTCAACTCAGGGAAGTGAAAGGAAAACGCTCCGTAGTCATTTCTTCCATTCGTAGCATCAGCGAATCATATGCCATTTTGCAAACCATCAAAGGGTAATCCTGATTTATTATTCTGCAGAGGTATGACTTATCCTTTTTTTTAATAAGCCATAAAATGATTCATGCTCACTAGATGCTTATTTTGTGAGGTTCTCACACCTTTAGTGTCAAAAATAAACACAGGAATCCAAAATTTATACAGCTAAATGATAGCAAGATTTATTTCCACCATCCCCTGCTTAATTGATTTAATCTATTGCTTAACAGTCTATTTACTGTGAATCATATTTTACCGGTATCTCTTTCCATCCATCCGGTGGTGCTGTTTTGATACTATCAGGAACAGGTTTGTCTTGAAGTAAACTAGAGATAAATGGTTTTTTAGTATCATACTTTACAAAATACCGGCCTCCTAATGCTTTCGTGCTATCTTTATAATTGTCTGACATGACATTCTTTTTGTTATTAACAAAATATACATAGAAGTCATCTTGACTTTTTCTGTTTAGTAATTTTCTTAAGTAGTATCACGATAAAAGCGATAAGGTTAAAGCTTTGCCAACTGGAGCAAGTAACATCAAATCTGTTCAATAGAGATCTGAAACTATCCATCCATGCATTGGTTCTTTCTATGCAATAGCGTTGCTGATAGAGCAATTCATCGAAGAATATATCATCCGTATGTGCTGCGTTACGCCAGTTAATAGCGATGTTGGGTATTATTTCATGGGAAGAACAGAATTCTCTGAACTCCGCAGAGTCAAAACCTGCATCGGCATTAAGAAAAAGACCATCAACTCTTATATCGGAGTTATTCAGCGAATCAATAATGTCGGTAAAACGTTCTTTAATTTGATGTAAATCATTGTGATTCCCTTCTATCGGGTCTGATATGGCCAATGGGATACCTTGTCTGTCTGTAAGATAAAGAGCATTGGTAGTCTTCCTTTTCTTCCGACCCTGATAAGCAACCTGTTCTCCTCCACGTAATGCGGGGGTATGGCTGCCATCCAAATCAACACTGGACATGTCCAATGAGGCTCTGTATTTATTCAATAAACCAAACCAGATTTGTTGTAACACTCCTGATTTACACCATGTACGAAAATAACCGAAAACAGTCTTATAATGCAATACGACATTAGAAAATAAACTTTTAACGGGCAACATATGCCATTGACAACCTGTTTTTAATTTGTACAATATGCAGTTAACAATCTCGGCGATATCACACTTTGTCCTGAACCCTCTCTTGGGTACAGGGATGAATGGCACTATTTCTTTATTTATTGTATCTTTGTCGAGTACTAAGTACATGGGGAAGAGTGGTGTTTTATAGTTTTGCTTTTCATAAAACGGCTCTTCCCTTTTTTTAGTATTTAAAGCTTGTAAAAGTCAAGACGAATTCATATTCTACTTTTTCTCCTGCCCTTAATGTCCAATAGGTTCCGGTTGTTGTTCCGATCGTATATCTTCCATGAGTTCTGAATTCATATTGCCATATTTGGCCAAATATAATCCAAAAAATAAATCCGCCAAAAACTATAATAAACGGAATGAGTTGCTGATAAATCCATTTCTTTTTTTCTTGTGTTATCATAATCTTATTTGTTTTCTAAAGATGATTCTCCAGCAGCAGATGCAGCAGTTGGGGCTGCAATTAAAGAATTCGTTACTCCAGTTCCAATACTCGGATTTATACTTCCCGCCGTACGCATATATATTCCTATTGTAAAAGTTTTAAATGCTGCAGTATTTGTCATAAATTCTGTTCCATATCCAAAAGAAAGCCCGATGGCAAGATTGGTGAAATATGCAGAATTTGATTTATCGCCAGTGAATGTAGATTGAAAACCTGTATTTGGGTTATAACTTAAAGCACCAGATAATAAAGCGGTATTGAAAGGATTTACTCCTAGTCCCGTTAGTACGCTCCCCAAAAGGTTTACATCGTTCAAAGCTTCCTTAGCATTTCTTTTTGCTATATATGCTCCTCCAAATTGTCCAAAGGCATCTGCAATAGCTTTAAATGCCATCCAGCCTATTTTCGATGTGGCAAATTCTGTGGCAAACCCTTCTATTGTTCCAGCTCCTCCAAGTATAGTTAACCCTGCACGCATTTCCATATTAGCACCTCTGTTTAATTCTTGCGGAGTATAGATGTGGGGATTAATCCGATTATCCAGGTATCTTCTATTGCCAAAGGCCAATTCTCCAAATACAAAATACATCAATGTTTGCTTATAAAGTGCTGGTGCAGTAACCTCCACTTCTTGCATAGTTCCCCGAGTCGTACTGGTATATGTATTATCTTTTGAATTGTATGTGCAAGAATCCATTCCTAAAGGATCGATGGCATTTATCAGATTATCTCCCACATACGCATATGGACTCATATTATAATACTTCTCACAAAGTGGATCCATCGTAGTAAATTCCGGCACATTGACCGATCTCATCCGTGCTTCGTTATCTATCCAGTTCAAGCCATGCATGCCCTGCATCTCCATCCCTGTATGCCGGTAGGGCTGCACGTTGCCTCCGTTTACTACGCTTTCGCCAAAGCGCATCCCGCTGGGATAGTAATCACTGTATTCTACCACTTGTCTTGTCTGGTTCAGCACTTCCCGGTTGCTTCCCAAATGGTCTTTCAGGTAGTAGTAATAGACACCGTTCTGCCAATAGCCTTCCGGGGTGAGTATTTCTTTCAAAGAGCTGTTCTGATAGATCGCATCGCCGCAATAGTCCGTCGTCAGGGTAGTCGAGGAGGTCAGGCGGGTGATCGTATCCTGTTGTAATAACTATATAATGGGGGTATTCCTCTCTTTTTTGCTTTTTGTTTTCTTGAGCTATTGTTTATGTTTTGACTATTGTTTGTTATCTAGTGAATAATATTAAATATTCCATTTCCTTTTTTCTTTCAGATACCATATTAATACAGTAAATACTATTGATATTATTGAAATAGATGGAATTTCTTTCACCATTTCTTTCCAAGTATATGCTGCAGTTGGAAATATTGCTGATCCAAATATGGGATTATTGCCTGCTATTTTTCTAGAAATAAATTGAATGCAAAACAGAAGCATAAAGATGCCAATATAGAACAATATTTTTTTTCTATTTTTCATGTGATGTTTTGTTAATTTCGTTATGGATGTCATTAGCCCCCAAAATTACTTGTATTAATTGTTGATAAAAATCGAAAGTTGGATTCATGCTTGGTTGTGGCGAATCAGCAGATAATGAAGCATGCAATGCATTGCCCAGAAAATATTGCGCATAGCCAGCTGCTAACCCGCCAATTCTGGCCGTAGCTTTCGGATACTCCATTGCATAGAGGATACTCTTCAAAAGGAATTGTTCTGTAGCACTATATCCCATTTTGACAAGTGTGGATGCTGCAATTCCTACCACATCGGTTGGCAAAAACAATAAGCCTATTTCCATTTCCGCATCTACCTCTCTTCTGATCTCTTCGGGTGACGGGATATACCGATTAATTCGGCTGTCTAATTCCCTGTTGCCATCTAAGTCGCCAATAAAAGGATAAAGCCAGCTATGGCCCTGATCAGAGGTATTTGAATGCTGATTATAGGATTTTGGAGCTTGACCTATGACAGTGACTTCATTTTCTGTTGTTGGCAGATTAGTCCCGTTTTCTCCATTCCCATACCCTTGAGCTGCAGCATTACATGCTTTCAACATATTCTCCATACTGCCTGTACCGTTATTAATATCTTGCAAATAGCCCCAATATGCATAGATATCATCTCCTTTTATAGTATAACTATTACTTTTACTATCATAAACTACTGTCATTCCATCCGGATCCACATAATAAATTGGATTATCTGCACAATAACCATACGGACTTATGCCATAATACATTTCTGCCAACGGATCGATGGTCGTAAATTCCGGCACATTGACCGATCTCATCCGAGCTTCGTTATCTATCCAGTTCAAGCCATGCATGCCCTGCATCTCCATCCCCGTATGCCGGTAAGGCTGCACGTTGCCTCCGTTGACCACGCTTTCGCCAAAACGCATGCCGCTGGGATAGTAATCACTGTATTCTACCACCTGTCTTGTCTGGCTCAACACTTCCCGGTTGCTCCCCAAATGGTCTTTCAGGTAATAGTAACAGGTGTTTCCCTGCCAATAGCCTGTCGGCAGCAGTATGCGCAGCAGGGTATCGTTCCGGTAAACGGCATTGCCCAGGTAGTCGGTGGTGATGGTGGATAATACCGTAGGGTTGGTCAGTACGGTGTCCAGGTTGGTCACGGGAATGGTGACTCCGCCGGGGCATGTCTTGTCTGTTACTTCCTGTTTTGTGCCTGTAGCTGAATAGTGGTAGAGGATTTGGTGTCCCTGGTAGAACTGGATGGTATCGGGCAGGTTCAGCAGGTTGTAGCGTATTCCCCAGATATCGCTGTTCGTATCGTACAGGGTATTGCCATTGGCGTCATAGGCCCGGCAGTTCCCGCTATTGGCCGTGTTGACCTGGTACTCTTCATCTCCATAATAGAGCCCGTCGCTGCCATTGTCCGTGACTTTGGTCAACTGGTTCCCGTTATGGGCCAGGGTCAGGTTGTCTATCATCCCGTAACTCATGGCTGGTGTGTTTGATTGTAATCCGTACCGCACAAAGTTAGTGATATTTCCCATTTTATCATAACTGTAGGTTTCGGTGTATTGCCCGCTGGTTCCTGCTGCCACGCTGCCGCTCCAGCCGCAGTAGGTACCGTCGGTCAGGCGGTTCAGGCCATCGTAGCCGAAGGTGTAGGCACGGTTGTACTTCAGGTTCTCAGCAGGGATGCTCCACTGTATGCCGGCTATATCGCCGTTGTATGCATTCGAGAAATCAGGCAGGCTGGCGGAGTTGGTCTCGTAGTAGAGATTTTCCGTGAAATGGCTGCTAGCGATGCTTGTCAGCCAACTGCGGACATTGTAGCTATAGCTGGTGGTATCGACCGTGCCTCCCATGACTTTGGCCTGTAATCTACCCAAGGGGTCGTAGGTGTTGGTGGTATATAGTACGGGAATGGAGGAACAACTCCCACTATCTCGCTATGTTATATTCTGAAAATTACATTTGACATTACAATTGCATATCAATTACTATTATGCCATCGCTACTTTGGATAAATTATTCATGTTAGCTAAATTCTATATTGTTAGCCGGAATCAAATTACAACCAGTCAAATTATTTTTTATAATCTCACTATATAAGCGACTACTAACATAAATATTCCCATCTATAAGCGAAACTATAAACAAATCTAACCTTTTTTCAAAGTTTGATTGCATAACAATTTTATCTCCCCAAATAGTCCAAAAGTTTTCAGTATCTTTGATTTTTAGCTCTTCCCGCTTCTTTAATAAATCTTCTTTGGATTCTACAAGCACACTCCCCTTTTTATTAAATAAATCATATTCAACAAATGTCGATTTCTTGTAATCAACATAATCAGAATAATCAGAAATAATATGCAGCCAATAATAATCATATTCTCTTCCCTTTTTTCCGTGCAAGGAACATGGATAAAAACGATGCGGGCATAAATTAAAATCTTCCAAAAGTAATTTAGTTTTCAAACTTACAATGATAGTATTAAATGAATTGCTTATAAAGTCTGTTAGTTTAGCATATCCAGCAAGTTTCAAACCACTCAGATTAGGAACAAAATTAGGAAATTCAAATCGATATTTATATAATTCAAAAATGGCTTTTTCCCCATTTGGATCATATTCTTTAGTAAATTTGAAAACTTGAGGAAATCCATTGCCAATTATTTTTGGATCAGTAGAATCTTTTAAAATATAATGCATTGCGTTTTTGTTAATTATAATTAGGAACATAACTTGGCACATATTTCTGAGCTTTAATCATGGTATGATCAATTGGGGCGACATCATTCATTAAATGCAGGTCGTTTATTTTTACATTTGGATTATTTTGAATAACCTGTCTAACATTACGAACAATAGTTCTTACTGCTTTAGTAGCATTATCTCCTTGGGCATTTTGAAAATCAGAAAGCTTATTGTTAATTTGTTCTGTATAATTTGGATGGTTCCCATGTTGTCCTTCTCCTGTTTGTCTAACAAACTTTTCAACAGGCATTTTATTCTCTTTCCCTTCAAACTTAAACCCATTATTACGTGCCTCTCTTATTACTGGATTATTTTTTAATGAACGCGGTAAAATGTGATGGTCTTCAATCTTCGAAAACTTATCTGAACCTTCTTGTCCAATTTTACTGGCTGTTTCAATGATAGGCTTTTCTGTAGTTATTATAGGTTCATCTGATCCCATTAATAAAGGATCTGAAATTCCCAAAAGAGGAGATACAAATATTTGTTTCCCATCCGGATCCACATTCTTTACCGGATCATCCGAACAATAGGCATACGGACTCACACTGTAATACTTTTCACAAAGCGGATCCACCGATGTCCACACGGGGATACCGGTCTCCCTTCTTCGTGCTCCGTAGTCGTACTGGTTCAGCCCGTTCATGGATTCCAGTTCTTTCCCGTTGTAGCGGTAGGGCAAGGCGGCGCTGTTGCTTGTGCTTTCTTCAAAGCGCATCCCGTCCGGGTAGTAGTCGCTGTATTCTATTACTGCCTTACTCTGGTTCAGCAATTCGGTGTTGTTGCCCTGGTGGTCTTTCAGATAGTAGTAATAGACGCCGTTCTGCCAATAGCCTTCCGGGGGGAGTATTTCTTTCAAAGAGCTGTCCTAGTTTCCTACTTTCAATATTCATTCAGTTTGATTTTCATGCATGGACACACACATGTATCTTGTCTAATTATTTTATAATTATTATCAAGGCTTTTTTCTATACATTTCCCATTCCTCATATACTCATATTCTACATAAGGAGGGTCTTCGTCAGTATTTGGATTGTATTTTAGAGGACTACCTTGTTTGTCTATATATGTTTTCTTAATAATTCTTCCTTGTCTATCATAAAAGAATTCTATGGCCCAATAACCCATAAAACCATTCTCCACTCTTCGTTTATTCTTATCATAGAGCTTCTTATACTTTAGTTTATTGTTCGAGTATTCATAAGTAGTTATTGCATTATTATAGACCCCATCATAAAGATGTCCTTTTTTGTCATAAAGACAAACTTTTTTCAGATAGTTGTTATTGTATTCAAATTTCTCGAAAAAATTCTTTTTTGTTTCAGAAACAGATGCATTCTTCTTTGCCAGTTCAAAGCCACTATCAGTTTCTCTTAGTATGGTATATTTTATTACTATATTCTGGCAATAAAGGCTTCCTGCATGTAAACCAAAGATTGCTATTATTAATCCAATTAAATCGAATCTAATTCCCGTTTTCATATTCTTCTTGATTTCTAACAATAATAACATTACCCTTATTGTCTACTTTATTATAAATGGGTCCAAAGATAGGAGCAACCACACATCCTTCGCTACCTTTGGTTAAAGTTCCATTTTTCCCACTCATAATTTGAACTTGCCAGCTTACTCTGCCAGCATGAAGGGCTACCCCAGTAGCTTCTCTTTCTCCAGAATGCCTATAGTTTTTGTATATTGTGCTAACTCTTCCCGCTCCTTTGCCTTGGTCTAATAATAAAGCAGGTATTTTATAAGCATTTCCATTCTCGTCTTTCGCATTAATAAAAGATTTCTCGTATTTAAATCTACCCTCTACAACAGTAGCGTTGCCAGATTTATCATTATCTGATTTTGTTGGGTTATCAGGAAGAGATGAGCCTTGACGCGCAAATTCCGGCTTCCCGTATTTTTGCTCTAATGCATTTGCTGTCATGTTTCTCAGAGTTTCCATACTTACATTATTAAAGGTGCCAGTCGGATATATTAGCCAAAGAGATTCCGCATTTGTTAGTCTATCATCTTTGTTCTGTTTAACTAAGATATCTTCTTTTCCATCGGGATCAATTTTGTTGATTGGATCATCTTCTACATACGCATACGGACTCACACTGTAATACTTTTCACACAGCGGATCCACCGTTGTCCACACCGGGATGCCGGTCTCCCTTCTTCGTGCTCCGTAGTCATACTGGTTCAGCCCGTTCATAGATTCCAGTTCTTTCCCGTTGTAGCGGTAGGGCAAGGCGGTGCTGTTGCTTGTGCTTTCTTCAAAGCGCATCCCGTCCGGGTAATAGTCGCTGTATTCCATTACTGTCTTACTCTGGTTCAGCACTTCAGTGTTGTTGCCCTGGTGGTCTTTCAGGTAGTAGTAATAGACGCCGTTCTGCCAATAGCCTTCCGGTGTGAGTATTTCTTTCAAAGAGCTGTCCTGATAGATCGCATCGCCGCAATAGTCCGTTGTCAGGGTAGTCGAGGAGGTCAGGCGGGTGATCGTATCCTGCGGCAAATTTAATATATTTCTGGAGGTTATGTTCTGTACTTCCAGTTTTTTGCCGCTGGCATCGTAGGTATAGTAATTTTGGTGCCCTGCCACAAACTGGATGGTATCGGGCAGGTTTAAGACATTATAGCGGATCGTGCTGATGTCTGTATTGCCATCGTAAATGCTTAATGCGCATACAAAATTTACTGCCAAATCTTATTTAAACTGTAAGACGATAGTTGCAGTATATCTCCTTTTATCTACATTTTTGTCAGTCTTTATTATTTTGACAGATTTGATACAATCTTCAAAAAAAGGCAAATAATCTTTTATTTTAGGAGGGTATGTATGTGGTAATTTATTTTGCCACCCATAATAATTAAAGATAGTATCCTTATTCAATGTAAATAAAAATAGCCTGGTTATTTGAATATTGTCAAGTTTAAGAGAATCATTAATAATTCCATTGAGAAGAGCAAAACCTTTATACGCATGTCCTCCTAAGCTATCAGGTAAAATAACATTAGAATTATATTCGAATCTAAAAGTCGAAGCACTTAAAATTGGATCAATTATTTCTTCTTTATGATTTTGAGAGTATGTCTTACAACTTATAATCAACAGAGTACATAAGAATATAAAAATAAATGTTTTCATGGGAGTAGGGGAAAAAATGTTTTAATTAATGGATTCGTAAGAGTTGGATCTGTCTTAAAATGATTTGTTGTATAGATTCCCATGCCAGGAATATTTGTTGTACTTACATTTACTGCACTTCCTTGTAAAAAGCTGTTTATTGCAGCTTGATACTGAGTTAAGTTGAAATTTCGAGATCCAATAAGAGCATCCATAGCATCCTCATAATTTTTCCCAAGTTCAGTACCATTCCCCCAAGGCATATTAGCATATCCTTCTCCTCTTATTATTTTATAAGAATAATACACAGCCCTTCCAAACAAATAAGCACCAACTTCATTATTTACAGTAGCCATGCTACCACCCATAGTTTGCCCCATTTCGTATTGATATCCATGGAACGATTCATGAGCAGCAGATACAAGCTTTTCTCCTTCATCTATATTGGTCATTAACGCACCAGCATGTATTTCGCCTCCTCCATTTTTTGATTTTTCAAAAGAAAGTACATTTTTCATATCATTACCGTGCCTATCTTTTGCAAAAGTATTCGTGAAATCAAATTTATTTTTTGACCCGACTAACGTGCCTAAAACCAGTTCTCCGTTTTTAGTGCTATTCATTTGATTTAATACATTAATTGAAGCTGAAACGAAAGCATTATCCCCTGTGTATTTCATACCTTGTGTATATTGTATTTTTTGCAAATTGTTATCTGCATCATGATAATAAATCCATATCTCTTCTCCATTCGGATCGACATTATTTATTGGATTGTTAACACAATACGCATAGGGACTCACGCCGTAATACTTTTCACAAAGCGGATCCACGGTTGTCCACACCGGGATGCCGGTCTCCCTTCTTCGTGCTCCGTAGTCGTACTGGTTCAGCCCGTTCATGGATTCCAGCTCTTTCCCGTTGTAGCGGTAGGGCAAGGCGGCGCTGTTGCTCGTGCTTTCTTCAAAGCGCATCCCGTCCGGGTAGTAGTCGCTGTATTCCATTACCTGCTTTGCCTGGTTCAGCACTTCGGTGTTGTTGCCCTGGTGGTCTTTCAGGTAGTAGTAATAGACACCGTTCTGCCAATAGCCTTCCGGGGTGAGTATTTCTTTCAAAGAGCTGTTCTGAATTTATCTTTATGAAATAACATGGCATTGAAGAAGTATTATTATTATTGCAATGGAGACAAAACTCACAATTAGACCAATAATAAAATTTTCATTGTTATAAGAAGTACCCCATGTTGCAGGGAGTTTTCCATGAATTTCGTATTCTAATTTTGTTTTACAACCCTTTAATAACCAGCGAATAAAACCACCAATCATTTTTAGAAATATATAAGGCATATTATTATAAGAATTATTTGGAAAAAGATTCTTTTGCCGTATTAGCTCCGTTCATAATTAAATATGAATCACTAAAATTATCCACTGCCATTTTATTTATAGAGTTTATTTTAAATATTTGACTTGCTTCTATCTGCCATCCTTTACCTGTAAAATTACCTTTATTTGCTTTCATAAAGGTATTAAAACCATGTAATCCATCAGCAGCCTCAACAATTGGTAATAGCTTGGTAATGCTTGCACTTAACCCCCACGTTGCCATATCTACAAGAGGTAAAATACGATCGTTTGGAGAATCGACATAAGCTCCGCCCCAAGTCCTTCCCGTAAGAGTTATAGCTGGAGAATTTACAACTGTATATGCCATAGAAAGTAGTCCTCTTGCAAGTTTACCCCAAATATTATCTGTTTTTTCATTCAGCCAAAATTCAAAATTTGTAATTGGAGGAGAAGGAGTAATGGTTCCTAGAGATCCTTGAGGGAATCCTATTACTGAAATCTCATCCATGGTTGTAGGCAGATTAGTCCCGTTTTCTCCATTCCCATTTCCTTGAGCTGCAGCATTACATGCTTTCAACATATTCTCCATGCTGCCTGTACCGTTATTAATATCTTGCAAATAGCCCCAATATGCATAGATATCATCTCCTTTTATAGTATAACTATTACTTTTACTATCATAAACTACTGTCATTCCATCCGGATCCACATAATAAATTGGATTATCTGCACAATAACCATACGGACTTATGCCATAATACATTTCTGCCAACGGATCGATGGTCGTAAATTCCGGCACATTGACCGATCTCATCCGAGCTTCGTTATCTATCCAGTTCAAGCCATGCATGCCCTGCATCTCCATCCCCGTATGCCGGTAAGGCTGCACGTTGCCTCCGTTTACCACGCTCTCCCCAAAGCGCATCCCGCTGGGATAGTAATCACTGTATTCTACCACTTGTCTTGTCTGGCTCAACACTTCCCGGTTGCTTCCCAAATGGTCTTTCAGGTAATAGTAATAGGTGTTTCCCTGCCAATAGCCTGTCGGCAGCAGTATGCGCAGCAGGGTATCATTTCGGTAAACGGCATTGCCCAGGTAGTCGGTGGTGATGGTGGATAATACCGTAGGGTTGGTCAGTACGGTGTCCAGGTTTGTCACGGGGATGGTGACTCCTCCGGGGGATGTCTTGTCTGTTACTTCCTGTTTTGTGCCTACGGCTGAATAGTGGTAGAGGATCTGGTGTCCCTGGTAGAACTGGATGGTATCGGGCAGGTTCAGCAGGTTGTAGCGTATTCCCCAGATATCGCTGTTCGTATCGTACAGGGTATTGCCATTGGCGTCATAGGCCCGGCAGTTCCCGCTATTGGCCGTGTTGACCTGGTACTCTTCATCACCGTAATAGAGCCCGTCGCTGCCATTGTCCGTGACTTTGGTCAACTGGTTCCCGTTATGGGCCAGGGTCAGGTTGTCTATCATCCCGTAACTCATGGCTGGTGTGTTTGTTTGTAATCCGTACCGCACAAAGTTAGTGATATTTCCCATTTTATCATAACTGTAGGTTTCGGTGTATTGCCCGCTGGTTCCTGCTGCCATGCTGCCGCTCCAGCCGCAGTAGGTGCCGTCGGTCAGGCGGTTGAGGCCGTCGTAGCCGAAGGTGTAGACTCGGTTGTACTTCAGGTTCTCGGCGGGGAGGCTCCACTGCATGCCGGCTATGTTGCCGTTGTATGCATTCGAGAAGTCAGGCAGGTTGGCGGAGTTGGTCTCGTAGTAGAGGTTCTCCGTGAAATGGCTGCTGCTGATGGCTGTCAGCCAACTGCGGACGTTGTAGGCATAGCTGGTGGTATCGACCGTGCCGCCCATGACTTTGGCCTGTAACCTTCCCAGTTTGTCATAGGTGTTGGTGACCAGGGGAACGGTGCCACTGTTGTTGATGTTGCTGGTAATGGTGAGCAGGCGTTGGGCTTTGTCGTAGGTATAGTTTAAAAGTTCGGACGCACTTACCGTGGTGCCGTTTATGCTATGGGTGGTGTAGGTGGCGGTGGGCTTTCCTGTGAAGTCAACCAGGTTGCAGGTGATGTCATAGCCTCCCATATGGTTGGTGGCACGGGTCTGTACCGTTCGTCCGTATTTGTCGTAGTAGATGGCCGTTGTTTCATACTTTGCCGGATTATCCAGATGATATATCCGGGTGCCGGTAAGCAGCGTCTTCACATGCAGGGTGTCGGGATAGGTGTAGCCGCTTTGGTTCACGGGGTTGAGCTGTCCCTGGGTGGGGGCATCCAGCAGCTTCAGGTAGCCATAGTTGTCATAGTAGTTGACGGTGAGCAACCGCGAGGGAGTAAGCCCCGTGCAGGTGTAACCGCATTCCGGGCCGCTGCCGCTGTAGGTTTCGGTAATAATACTTCCCGAGTAGGTGCTGTCCATGGCACCACGGGTTCTGCTGTCACTTAAAAGCCCGCTATAAAGTAAACGTCCAAACACATCATATTTATTGACTATCCATTGAGATTTTAAACGTTGATTACCGTCCTGTGAAAGAATCAACCTGTCAGCATTATCGTAAACCAGGCAGATGGAGTCACAACCGGGTAATCGTTTCATGGCAACTCGGTTTTTCCAGTCATAACGGTAAATATATGCATATTGTTTTAATATGATATTGTCATTATTCCACGAACCGGTACCGGAAAATTGGTCGGAAGCCAACGGTGGCAATACGTAACGGAGATTGTCCAGATCATCATACACGTAGTACGTATCGGCATTGCCGTTGGCACGGCTCAGGATCTTCCGTCCCTGTTTGTCGGTGAAGATTTCCAGGGTATGTCCGTCTTCGTCAGTGTTTTTTTGACCGTAGAGGGTGCCTGCAGTATAAAAACCGCTACATGTTAATTGTGCCCCGCTAGCTGTAAACAGTTTCACATCTCCGCTGTTAGTCGTATAGGCAATTGTCTCCTTTTTCCCATTATTGTACCAATCAGTACCCGGGCCGTATTGTCCGGTCACGCGGTTTAGGGGCGAGGCTTCGTAGTCGGTACGGCTGTAGGGGTTGGCGTCACCACCGTTGGTGGTTTGGGCTAACGATGTGTAACCAGATACGTAGGCGCCGTTATTCCCTGATAAGGCTCCCGGCAGCCATCTTTGCGCTTCGCGTCCAAAATTGTCATATACCACAGCGGCTATCAGATCAGCTCCCGAGGGAGTAATGGCTTCCTGGACGGTCTCTGAAAGACGCCCCAGCCCGTCAAAATACTGGATGGTGGTGTTAGAGTTTGCATCAGACAAGGAACTGGTAGCGCTTACGGCCTGATATGGAACAGTAGTAACAATATAATTTTGTGTAGAAGTTTGAGTAAATGCTATTTCATTTATTGTCATCATCAGTATTAACAATACAAATTGGCGCCATCGATAAGCTCTTGAGAATATACAATCTGCTATTTTTGAAAAGCAAATATCAGTGGATAGATTTAGAATGAATAAACGGCTCATATCTTTATTGATTTAAATATTTTTATTTGCTTCTGTGATTCTCTGTTATTCGTATTTTTCCGTTTTATACCATTTCATATATCATGGGCAGGAAAAAGTCAACCCGGTAGGGACTCCACTACCATTAAGGACATATATAAGGTTGTTGGGATTATTGCTGTAAGGAAAAATAAGGGTTTCCTTGACCGGTTGTGTTTTTTCGCTGTCATAATAGTAGGTATAGTTTGCCAGATAAACTGTTTTAGTATAACTGCAACCATGCGTACAGAAATTAGCCGGAGGTGTAGATGCAGTTGTCAGATTGGCCGACATTGATTGTACAGTGTAAAAACTAAAAGTAATACCTGAGGTAACCATCAATGAAAATTGTGTGCCACATGTAGATACCGGAATAGGAGTACTATTTGGTGTCATCACAAAAGAACTTGTCGGGCCACAAGGGAACTTAAATGTATGGGTGCCTGTTGGAATGGATGTTACTAATGAATTTGACACTCCGTTCGCAGGAAAATCATAAAGTACCCCATCAATATACATGGGGAAAATATACCCATTGTATCCTGAATTGTTTGTCAAATAAATATTATTCATATTGGGAGAACATGACCCATTGGCATTTGCATATGCCTGTCCATTGCTGTTTATATCATTCAACGCCTGCTGGTCGGCATCAGCCTGGGAAATGACAGAAGTATACTTTGCAGCAGGCACTGTGTAAGTAACCTGGGTTGGAGTATATCCTGCAGAACATCCACTTTTGGTAAATACAGCGCTTTGTTCGCTATTATAATATTTTTGGGGAGCTGATTGACTGTAATAATGATAAGCGTAATTATCAGTTATTTGCAAATCGTGATTTTTTACTTGTATTAAACGCCCTAAAGCGTCATAGAGAAAGCTTTCTGATATACCTTTTTGATTTGTGATTGAATTAATTTCATCCTGATTGTTATACGTATAATTGTTTATTTGTGAGTTAGGAAATTGACTTCTTAGCTGATTAAATAAACTGTTTCTCGTATCATCTGATGTAGTACTCTGTTGTAGGGTTTGAATAGTGCCAGATGGAAGGCTATTGTATTGAATATTCTTGGCCAATCCTATTGGAACGGTTGTGTTATAGCCCCATATAACGGAATATGTCAATCCTTTTGCCGTGTACTGAAGTAAGTTACCATACGGATCATATTGATCAAATGTGATATCAACATTAAGATTTGGAGCATTACCAAACCTTGAAACTATTTGATAAGGGACAACCTGATTATTATTGAGCTGATATACAGTTTGAGTATATTTTGTTTGAATAAGATTTTTGGATACGCTTGTCTGATTGGGTTGGGCTACTCGGAATGCTGTAATTAAATTGGAGGT
The DNA here is from genome assembly GCF_014192515.1 of Microbacter margulisiae. NCBI lineage: Bacteria > Pseudomonadati > Bacteroidota > Bacteroidia > Bacteroidales > Porphyromonadaceae > Microbacter > Microbacter margulisiae. The sequence continues at coordinate 128,674 of NZ_JACHYB010000002.1, read as the reverse complement.
ATAAGGCAATGCCGTATTGTCCATAGGATACTGGTACGTTTCTGTTAAAGTTTTATTATCAGATGTTGTTGTGGTTTTTGACCCCAATAACCGGACATTGGCTTGTCTATTTGTGGAACACTGAATTACATAATCCTTCATGCCAAAATTTATTTGAGTCGTATTTGCAACTCCGTTTAAATAATCCGTTTGTGTTTGTTGCTGGATATCATACTTTGGATAATACATTTTATAAATGACTCCCGTCTGATATAAAATTCCTGTGGTGGGAATATTATATATCATATAATTTGCGGCAAGAACATATTGGGAAGCAAAATTATCTGTACGGTAAGTATTTGTAATTTGTTGAACGAGATTCCCTGCTTGATCATATTTTTTTTGAGAAAGCAATTTTCCTCTCATAAATCCACGATCACCACATTTCGTATATGGACTATTATACACAGTAAATGGTTGATTAGCTGGATCATCACAAGCCTGCGTGTCATAATTGCTGAAATTATAGACTGTATATCCATTTCCTGGTTCTTCTTCTATTACTTTTGTGTAAGTAACTGGAGCCTCAAAATTATTAGATAATGGAACAATGGATTGAATATTAAAAATATTTGTGGTGTGAGAGCCGCTTTCATTATAGGTTGGTATCACTTGATTTCTCCAGTAATATTGGGGTGATCTTGCTAAAATACCGCTACTTTGTATGGAATTTTTATTTGTTTCATAATCAGATACGTATTTAAATATTCTTGTTGAAACATTACTTCCATCAAAGTCAGTGATAGATTTCACTCGTAATCCACCTCCGGTATAAACATATTTATCCCATGAGTTATAATTATTGACAGACGCCGGAGCCATCGTGCGAGTCCCATTATATTGACTAGTTTCAGACCATCTTGATTGAGGAACAACTACACTGAAAGTATTAGGTTCGTATTCGAAAGTAGTGCGGCCTCCGGTTGGGTAAGAAATAGATGTAAGAATACCATATTGCATATATGAAGGATTGGGAGATCGTTGCCGGAAATAATTTGCAAACCCGCTTGTGTCGGTTGGTTCCGTATAGGGTGATCCGTTATAATATCCCCAATGATCTATAGCTTTAGACATCTGAAATGGCAAAGCTGCATAGTTATTGTAAGTAAAATCATACGATCCTTGTAAAGGAGTTCCTCCATTAGAAGATGTTGTGTTATACAAGCTTAATTTAGTTAGAAACATATGTTGCTGCGGATTATTGTTGTAAGTAAAGGAATAGTATTTTGATAATCCGATGTTGTTGATAGAAATATAGTCTAATTTTTTCCACATTAATCCTGCAAGTGGATTGTCGCTGATATAATCCAAATTATTCGGATTATATGTATAACCCGTGGTGTTTTTCTGAGTATAATAAAATAGAGGATAAGTACCCATGCCGTTATTTCCAATTGCATTTTGGTAAACATTCCACAAATCACCGGCTTGAACAGCAAAATTATTTGCCATGTAAATATTCCATGAATTACTTCTTCCGAACGTAACTGTTGTTCCGTCTATTGAATTAATTGAAGTAAGATACACAGGAGAAATCAAATTTCCTCCCATACTACCGGTCGGATTGAATGACGTTGATCCACTTGATACTTTTATATTAAAAAATGAAGAATAAACATTTTGAACATTTTGCATAGTATATGAATAATAGAAATCTGCAATAAAATAATCGCGTTGGTAATTGAATGTATAAATTACCCTACCATACTTGTTGGTTACTTTTGTTAAATACCAAGCATTGGCAATCCATTGGGCTGGATGTATATGGTCTGTCAATGCAGGAAGTTGTTTAAAAAAATCCAATGAATATTCTATTGCATTGGTATTGTAGCCAAATTCATAAATATTGCCTTCGTCATCCCTGATACGAAATCCGTAAATTGTTGGTGAAAATATTCTATTAAAGGAAGACCATTCAGGAATATAACCAAAAGGTGGTATTGCTCCATTAGTAGAATCTGATATATCAAAAATAATATCCAGATTAGAATCACTGAATACCTTCCATTGTCCATCATTTCCCAAAAAAAATCGACCTGTCTTACCCATAAAATTGAATGAAAAAATATCGGGTTCCAGGTCATATCCCAATAAAGATGACAAATTGCTTCCATCTGCTGATAACTGATTATACGAGTTAAAATACCCCCATTTGAACCCTGAGATCGAGCATTCATCAACATCCCATTGTACACTGCGGGTTATTACTCCTCCTGCATTTAATGACCAATTTTGTCCTACCCAACTTGCATGAGAATTCACTCTAACTCCTGAAGCATCATATTGAAGATAGATTGGTAGGGAAATACCCTCTGTGTTTAACGTATGTATTGGAATTGTAATATTTGGTGTTCCTGTATAATATGAAACAGGAATGATTCCGTATTTACCCAAACCTGCGGCATTGGGACTTTGTATGTTGATTGGAGTTGTCATCATCTGTGCAAAGGTTTGCCAAGCTATAATTTGCAATAATATCATAGCCAAAAATCTAAATTTATTCATAGTTAATCTGTTATTTATTTTTCTTCATTGGTGCTTTTATGTAAACAATTATATGTTCTTTGAAACAAATGTCATGTTGTTGTATTTATATTTACCATTTGCCGCTAACCGCTGTATGTGGATTTCCATTGTCAATTGTCAACTGAATACATCTTCTTTTAATTTCAGATTTTCAGATTCCTACTATCTACTACCTACCACCTACTAGACTACTTCTTCATCACCTGCAGTTGTTTCACCATGTTGTCCACGGTGACATAGAGGGGATAGATGCCCATGTGCAGGCCTCCCATCTGTACCACTTCCGTGTATTGCCCGGCGGTCTCCTGTTTGGGCCGGGTGACGATCTGGGCGATACCCATCTGGTCGTGTATAGAGAAGGAGATGGTGGCGTCGCGTGTCAGGGTGTACTCAATCCGCAGTTCCGTTTCTACCGGGTTGGGCAGGAGCCGGCACCGGGTGAAGACCGCGTCGATGGGATTGGGCGTTGCAGCAGGATTGGGTTGTTCCCAGTCGGTGGTGTCCCGTTCGCTTTGGGCCTGTTCTTCGGGTGGGAAGAAAAAGGAAGCTACGTGGTGTTCTGTTTGGGCTGCCCCGCTCTTCTGACTGGTGGTCTCTATGGTTTCGAAGATGGGGTAGCGGTTGCCCCATACGTACCAGGAGTAGGTCACCAGTTGCATCTGCACACTGTCCACACCTGTCTGTGTGTAGTTGCGGAGGCTCTTTATGCGCAGGGCGTTTTTGAATTGGAGTCCCAGGGGGGTGTAGAGGGTGCCTGTCCCGTCGGCTGTCACGGTGGTGGTGCCTTCCACGTGCAGCGGGATGCGGTGGCAGTATTCTCCGGTGCCGGTGAAGTGGAAACTGATGGTGTCGCCATAGCGGAAGGGATAACGCATGGCAAGTTCGGGCCGGGTATAGGTCATCTCTGTGGTGGCATTCTCATAGCCGGTTTGCCAGAGGGAGTCACCCGTCACTTGATAGCGGTAGAGGGTGCGGTGTTCGATGGCGCCTATCCGGGTGGTATCGGTGGAGAGGGCGCGGTAGCGTACGTTGTAGCTGTCGTTCACGGCTTTCGCGGTGCGGAAGTCCCAGGTGATGTTTTGTCCCGCTGCCCCGGGGTCGATCCAGGCTTCCTGTTGCTTGATGAGGGAGTCGCCTGCCTGGGGCAGGTTTCGGTGCTTGTAAAGTACGGTGACAGGGGTCTGTTGGGCTTTAACGCCGGCGACCGTCAGCAGCATACATATAAATAAGGGGAAAAAGAAGGAAGCGTAACTATTTTTCATAGGCAGTGTGTTAATTATTTGTTGACGAAATTATGATTAACATATTTATTTTTGACAATAAAAATAGGATAAATGGTAGATATGACCATAAATAACAATAAATATTGCATGGAAAACTGTAAAATTAGCTTTATACAAACAACTAAATCACAATACATTAACTAATAGGTGAAAATATTTCACATGGAAAGGCACGTTTTATGGCTTTTCTGGCCTAAAAATCAGCTAAAAAAAATCATTATTTGTTCGGTTGGATGTATAATCTGTCAATAACCACAGATATCGGGATTCCCAATTGGATAGACTCAGTGTATTCAATAGGCCGAACCCTGAAGAAGCTTCAAGGCGCCTTGAAGAAGCTTCAAACAGGGATATCCGGAGGAAGAAAAGAGAAAAAAAGCCTTAATACGGCCTCAGGATACGCGAGGGAGTTTTCCCCGTGAAATCATTGAAGGCCCTGGCATGTGGTTGTATGGTAGTTTAAATGAAACAGTGTCAGCGAAAATTTCATCAAATTTCAGGCAGGTATTGATTCCCCGTTTATAGAATCAGCTCATCTTTTAATTTACTCCAGGGGCCTGACAGGTTGGGACGTTTGGTGTTGTACCAACGGAAATAGATGTAGAGTGTTTTTCCCCGGCTACCTCCCGGCAGGGCCAGCCGGAAACAGGCTTTGGTGCTCAGTCCGGTAATGAGGGTTGCCTCTCCGGCAGAAGCAGGTGGAGTGTCGCCTGTCATGTAGAGGTATTGCACAGAGTCGGCTGCAGGGTTTATGCAAGGCCTTTTATGCAAACCGGAATAGCACTTCATGGCAAACATTCCCCCACCCAGTGGTTTCAACACTACATCCACCAATTCTTTGACTGATGTTTGCGGCACGGTATGGGTGCTCTTCTGCAGTGGCCCCCTTTTAATGCGGAATGTTTCCAGGTCGCCAATCGTCATGTTGGGCGAAGCGGCGATACGCTCCAGAATGGAATAGGTTTGATTGAAGGTTACCGCTTGCTGAATTATGGCCCGCATCTTGTTTATGACCACTGTGGTGCGGCTTATTTGCTTATTTATATACAAGGCATGCAGAGCGCACCATTGCGTACAGTAATCGTTCCATTGCTCCACCTCCCCTTCCGTGATTCCCAGACGTACCGCATGGGTAGCAGGACTCCCTTTTTCGAAATAAGCAGATGTTATCCTGATGTATATGTCAAATCCTTCTATTGTACGTGGAATGCGTGATCCGTCCGGCATAGTTGTTTTATTTAAAGATGAATAGTGTATGACTCTGTTGCTCACAGCAGACCTGATGCTTTGAATGCAAGGGGCAAGAATGCTTGCTTTCCTAATGGGATGATGCATCGGCAGGCTATTGGAGCTCATTGCGTGAGCAAAAATAATCATTATAACAACAAACAAGTTAGGCGTTTTTGCTTTTATTTCATCCGGCCGGATAAAAAGGGGATCGCAGCACGGCACAATACGAAGCGCTCACGTAACACATGGTTTTGTTGCCTGCCGCATAGGAACTAACGATTTAACGGCTGAACCGGGTAGCCTTACAGTGTTTACTCTAATAGCTACAGTGAATACTTTAGTAATTACAGTTAATACTTTAGCAAATACAGTTAATACTTTAGAAGCTACAGTGAATACTTTAGTAGTTACAGTGAATACTTTAGAAGCTACAGTGAATACTTTAGTAACTACAGTTAATACTTTAGAAGCTACAGTGAATACTTTAGAAACTACAGTTAATACTTTAGCAGCTACAGTGTACACTAAAGGTACTTGCATGTGTATGTTCGTTAGGTTGCTATAAATCACAGTGACTGCAGTATAGCTTCTTGTTGGGTTATGTCGCATCCTTTATTGGAGAGATTAACCCACAGGGGAAAAGAGGTGACTGCCATGTGTTAGCGTATGCTTTGAACTGATGTCGCTATGGCATCATGGGGGACGCATTCAATCGGATGGCCTATACCCGGACAGTACAATTGCCCCCAATGGCACCCTTTGGATGATCATGCAAGAAGCCATCATCCATTGTTCATTGCCCCTGTCAATTGAACGGGTTATAGAAAAATGAGAAGTTACGGGAAGATCTAACCCATCCCCCAATCAAATGATAGAATGACAGAATGACTGGGTGACTGATAAAACAGCAGAATTAATCTGCCAGACAAGCACAGGCTACCATGGTTGCCAAAACATGATGTCCTGGTGCTGTCCCCTTTGGTGAAAGGGGACGAGCAGAGCGGGCGGGGTTGGAGAATTAAATAACTGAATGACAAAGTAACAGAATGACTGATAAGACAGCACGAGATTAAAGAAGAACGCTACCTGCCTGGTTGTATTCATCTTCAAATTTTCAAATCCTTAAATCTCCACATCTTTTGCTTGTCGTCCTTAGGCTCAATGACAATGGAAGGCCAGATTTGAAAGGCTTTCCCACTACTGCTCATTCTTTTCTGATAATTCGAAAGGCACATATACGACACTAAACAAAATATGCGAAAGTACAAATAGTCCATTCAACTCAAAGAAATATTTTAATGAAATGTATATCAGTATAATATATGCATATACTACAAGTTAATGCAACAGTAGGGATTGTCCATTGTCAATTGAATATGCCTTTTTTAACTTCGTGTTGTTCTGTTATTCGATTCCTATCAGACTTATCATTTCGATCCTTTTGAACTCAAATTAAATAGCTTGTAACCAATGTTTAATGTGAATGTACTGAAACTAGTCGTCCATAATCCCCCATTAGGCATAATATTCTGATTTGTATATTTACGTATTTCCAGATAAAGACGTTTATATTCAGCTCCAATACCAATAGCCAGATTGGGTACATTTTTAACTTCATAATTAACGCTCGACGAATAGTTATATGTTCCTGATGTATATAAGAGTTGACTGCTATAATGTGAATCAAAATTATCCGATAAAACTGAATGAACCTGACCACTTATGAAAAGTTTCCATTTATCAGTAAGAAAAAAATAACGCTTTATACCAAACGATAGATTTAAGGATTTATAGTCTATGTGATTAATATAGACTGTCCGAACATCAGATGTAAACTGATCATATTCAGGCTCCATAAAAAGACTCCATTGATTTTTATCAAACGGTAAAACATATTCTATGTTTATCCCCGCATGAAGATTCAGCTTATTTTTAAAATCCCCATTTAAATAATTTGCCTCGCTGTTTGTTATTGTCAGAGAAGAATAATTAATCCCGCCAAACAAGCTGACATGAAGGATATCCCTTTGATATGTTATATGCTTTACTTTAAAGGATGGATCGACGCACTGGTTGTACCGTATAAAATAATTAACCAGGTCTTTTTTATAATACTCCGGAAATTCTCCTGTACTTACCCCACAACTTTCGCACCTGACATGATCATTGAGCTGAAGCTTAAATGTATTATTGACAGCTACTGTGTTATCGCGCAAATATTCTTTATAAACCAATTGCTTGATATTCATGCTGTCACACTTGAAAAAGAATCGGTTATCAAGCGTTCTTGATCTGTACATATATAAACTCGCTTTCCCGTCTACCAACACTTTTAGGAATAGGATTCTTTTTTCCCAAATCGGATTTCTAAACTTAGTTAGTTCACCCAGTTGTGATGGTGATACATCCACATTGACATCTGCCCTTACGTATTTTGCATAATCATTAATAGCAAACTCCGTGATATCGGCTATTTTGCCGATCTGCACTTTAGCCTTTGCCAAGAGCTTGTACTTAAATTCAGTCGGGTTGTTGTACCAGTCTTCGTTCTTGATCAGGCAATTGGTTTTTGTGCCGTCATTGGATATAAAATAACCGGGTTCGAAATGAACCTGTCCGAAAACATGGATGGAAAAAAACATCAACAAAACAATTACAATACATTTGGACGTTGTTTTCATGGTAGATAGGGTAAAATAAATGCCTGTTACATTTGATATAAAGGGATAGATCTTATTGAAAATTAATTCTAGCAATAGTCGAGCATTCGGTTATTATATATGGAGTTGTCTTGATCCTTTTTTAGATAATGATATTTTATCTAAAATAGTACTGACCTACTTATCGGAAATCAATCTTGTGTAATGCACATGCACAAAAAAACAAAACAGAAGATAGAAGAAGTTGTAAAAGTTATCGAGACTGTAAATTAAACTGTGTCAGTAAAGAATAAAATAATTTTATAACTTTACAATACAGTTTATTTTTATGGAAGAATTTGATTACAAGGCTTTTCAAGCCAAAGTTTTAGAACAGATAAAATCTGGCAAACCCCTTTTAGGCAAAGATGGTGCCTTTGCGCCCTTGTTAGAAAATATTCTAAATGCAGCTTTAGAGGGAGAAATGGATGCTCATTTAGATGAAGATGAGCGTAGTTTAGGCAATCGGCGCAATGGACGTATGTCCAAACAAGTTCAAACCCAATTGGGTGAAGTCACCGTTCATACACCCCGTGACCGCCATTCCAGTTTTGAACCTGAGTTTATAAAGAAACGTGAAACAATACTTGCAGAAGGTGTTGCAGACCGTATAATTGGTCTTTATGCCTTGGGGAACAGTACTCGGGAAATAAGCCATTGGATGGAGGAAAACCTTGGAAACAGGGTTTCTGCTGACACAATCAGTTCCATAACAGACCGGGTTCTGCCAGAGATTCAGTCCTGGCGTAGCAGGTCATTGGATAGTGTTTATCCAATTGTTTGGATGGATGCCATTCACTACAAAGTGATGGACGAAAAGAATCGTCCTGTAACACGAGCCATATACAACGTATTGGGTGTTGACCGTAACGGTTACAAAGATTTGCTTGGCATGTATATTTCCAAAAGCGAAGGAGCTAACTTTTGGTTATCGGTGCTCACCGATCTTCAATCAAGAGGAGTAAATGACATTCTAATAGCCTCTACGGACAATCTTAGTGGCTTTTCAGATGCTATAAAAAGCGTATTTCCACACACAGTAGTTCAAACTTGTGTGGTGCATCAAATCCGCAATTCAATTAAATATGTTGCAAGTAAAAATCAGAAAACGTTCATGAAAGATTTGAAGCTTGTTTATCAAGCAGTAAGCAAAGAGCAGGCAGCAATCGAACTCGATAATCTTGATTCAAAGTGGGGAAAGGATTATCCAATTGTCATTAAATCATGGCGTGATAATTGGGAAAAACTAACCGCTTATTTTGAGTTTTCTGATGCTATCCGAAGAATCATATATACCACCAATACCGTAGAAGGCTATCACCGTCAGATAAGGAAAGTTACCAAAAACAAAGGTGTTTTTACCAATGATACAGCATTGGAAAAATTGGTGTATTTGGCCTATCGCAATATCCGGAAAAAATGGACTATGCCTCTGTCAAACTGGGGATTAACTGCACAACAACTGGCGATTAAATTTCCTGAAAGGTTTAATTTATTTGAATAAAATCACAACATCAAACAAATATCCAGGCATTTTTCTTAGTTTTGCTTCCACCCAACAAAACGATGGTGAAACTTTGTGCCATTGTAATAAAAAACGATTAGGGGGTCGACCCCTAACCGTTTTTGCCCAACAAAACTCAGGATCTTCATTATCCATTATAAAAAATCGGATTAATTGAGTATCTGAAATTTGATAAGAATTGAAACTGACACAGTTTATTTTACGCTACCAAGTTATCAATAACTATAGTCCCCAAGTCTTATGTCCATCAGTTCTACAATTCTTGAGAGCAGGCATTAAAACAGATATTTATCTATCTTGAAATCTTGTAGTTATGCTAAATCGAAAGACTGGAGTGTCTTTCACTCCAATCTTTTTATACTACACAAATCCAACAATGAACTAATCAGTTCTCTTTTTGCCATAAATATAGATATGATCAATGTTTCTTTTGATCTATCAGTGCTAATCATAATCATTAAACTATATTTATTAATTCATGGTTTTCAAGGCGAAAGTATATATGAGTTTTCTTTTTTGCTTTAGAAATAAGATATTTAGTTTGTGATTTTAGACATACGATGATACTTATCATAAAATACAGATTTTTTTTTCTACCATCTACGACTAAACTACCTTGCAGTTGACATCTTCTCATCTCCCCTGTAACTTCTCTAACTTCTAACCTTCATTGTCCATTGTCCATTGAATCTGTTATTCTGTCATTCAGTTATTTGATTTCTACTGTATGCTAATTTTCAATAAGCATTTTAGGCTTATATTTTATTGACAATCAATATATATTGGGGAAATTTCTTTTTTTGTGTTCTCGTTGCAAATTAATTGTCCTATATATTACAGACATGAAAAATAATTTTACCTTTGCACAAGGATTGAGCTAAGCGAAGGTGCTTTTAGAACGAAGGTTAGAGCGTTGAAGCATATGCTCACTTTATTGTTTTCATCTGTCGTATGTCGAAAGATAATATATTCTTTTTGTGCTGGAAAGTGGGATATATTTCGTTTGATAAAGGCATGTTTTTATTCGTGTTCATCCATACATTGTTGAAATACTCTCATAAGACCGGGAATCGGATTTTGAAACGAGCGTAGGACGATGATATCCAAATTAATGTGCAATTCAAGTTATGAAGTTATTTCCGGTCATATTCCTTACCATATTTTTCATAGGACAGACGGGTAATTCCTGTTTTGCCCGTAACACAGGGAAAGAAACTCTTCCTGAAATAGAAAAAGCAACCTTCAATCCTGATGCACCACCTATTCGTTCGCTTCATAGTGTCGGGATGAGTGCTACCATATTGGCGCGTATTTCAGCTATTGCACGGACCGGCATACGGGCTCACGCTTATCCCGGTTGCCAGATTCTGGTTGTGAAAGATGGGAAAATGGTTTATGAAAAATGTTTTGGGTACTATACGTATGCTGCAAAGAAAAAAGTGACTCCTTCTACTATGTACGATTTGGCATCATTGTCGAAAACTACCGGTACTTTATTGGCTATCATGAAACTTTATGACAAGGGAAAGCTTAAGCTAACAGATAGGGCATCAAAGTATTTATCGTTTCTCCGGGGCACAGATAAAACAGACATAACGATTGAGGAGCTCCTGTTTCACGAATCCGGGTTACCGGCATCCATCCCGCTGTATAACCTGGCCATAGCCGGAAGATACAGACCCTCTTTGATAGAGATGTCAGAAGAAAAAACAAAAGATGATAGCATCGTTTTTAGCCATGAGTTTCAATTTAAAGAAGGTTTTGCTTCATCCATACCTTCTCCTGAGTTCTCGTTGCAAGTAGGAAAAGATTTTTATGTGAACAAACAATTTCACGATGCAGCTATGAAAATGATTGCCGATACACCCTTGAAAAGCAAAGTTTATCGATATAGTGATCTGAATTTTATACTGTTGGAGGAAATCGCCGAAAAGATCAGCGGTAAACCTATGGATGTGTTTCTAAACCGGGAATTCTATGATCCAATGGGATTGAACAACATCGACTATCTTCCTTTGCGTACACATAGTAAAAGCGCAATAGCACCTACCTTAAAACGAGATTTCTTGCGCAACGGGATTTTACAGGGATATGTAAACGATCCCAATGCTGCTATCCTGGGGGGAGTTGCAGGAAATGCAGGCTTGTTTGCAACGGCGCGGGATGTTGCGGCTGTATATCAGATGTTACTCAATCAGGGAGAATTAAACGGGAAAAGATACCTTAGTGAACGTACATGTCGCATTTTTACCACCACAACTTCTGCAAGCGGAAGGCGTGGATTAGGGTATGACAAACCGGTGCCGAACCGCCCCGGGCATAGTCCGTGTTGTGTGTCAGCTCCTAGAGAGGTATATGGTCATACGGGTTATACCGGGACCTGTTGCTGGGTAGATCCGGTAAACGATATGATATATATATTCTTAAGCAACCGGACTTATCCCCTCGACGGAATCAATAAGCTGATGAGAATGGGCATACGTTCTAAAATTCAGGAGATCCTTTATCAATCTATTGATGAATATGCAGAATTGCATCACCAAAAGGAAGAAAATTTAAGTTCCAATGTCAATAAAGCCATCATGGAAAAAATGAAATAAATTACCTCTGATATTAATAGTATGACACAACCTGTACTATTCATACGCAATGGTATGATAATGTTGTCATGCGGGTTTCATGTGGTCTTTAAAAATAAACCGGTTATTATTATGAATAAGATTATTCTTTTTATTTCTGCCATACTTCTGACGTTTGTTGTCACAAGTTGTAATCACGCGGCTCAACATCGAAGCACTAAGAGTCCGGCTAACGACAGTAGCTTATCTTCCGGTGAGCCACGTAACACTCCGGCACAGATTTGTGCAAAACCGGATGTGCCAGTGCTTTGTTTTCATCATATTGCGGATAATATCAAAAGCGTCTATGCGGTGACTCCGGCTACTTTCGAAGCCGATATGAAGATGTTGGCAGATAGTGGTTATCATTCTGTCTCTCCTGATCAATTATATGATTATCTGGTGTATAATAAACCATTACCGGCTAAACCAGTGATGATTACTTTTGATGATGCCCGTGCAGAGCAGGCAACGGTTGCGGAACCCATATTAAAGAAATATGGATTTAGAGGAGTCTTTTTTATTATGACGATTACGTACAACAAGAAGAATTACATGACAACGGAGCAGATTGCGCAATTGGCTAAAGATGGCAATACGATCGGACTCCATAGTTGGGATCATCAGATGGTAACCAAATACAAAGATGCTGCGGACTGGCAAAAAGAGGTGGTAGCGCCAAAAGCAAAACTTGAAAAGATTGTTGGAATGCCGGTGAAATATTGGGCCTATCCTGATGGTATATACAATCACACCAGCACGGTTGAGCTCAGCAAATACTTTAAGCTCTCCTTTTCGCTCGGTACAAAAAAAGACACACTCGAACCTCTGCAAACGGTTCCCCGAATGATTGTGCCGGGATGGACACCACGTGGATTGCTGAATGCTATGCACCGGACTTTTGAGAAAAGAAACTAACTATACGTAATTTATTATCACATGCACTATAAATATTATATTGTCCTGATCCTGATGTTCGGGGTTATATTTGGCTCGTGTACCCAAAAAAGTAAAGAAAATTCTGATAAAAAAGTTGTATCCGTGGCGCAATATGAAAAAACAACTCCACGGGTAGATACCATTGCTTATAAGAAAAAATTACGGGCTCTTGCCAATGGAGATACTTCCGGTTTATGGCCTGTCAAATCGCGTGTCTATCCTTTGAAAGGAGCGCTCCTCCCTTTTAAAAGAATAGTGGCTTATTATGGTAATCTTTATTCAAAACGAATGGGAGTCCTGGGGCAATATCCACCAAAAGAGTTATGGGAAAAGTTAGACTCAGAAGTGCATGCCTGGGAAAAGGCTGATCCTTCGACGCCGGTACAACCTGCTATTCAGTATATTGTTGATGTAGCACAAGGTACTCCCCTTAAAGATGGCACCTATTGTATGAGAATGCCTGCTCAACAGATTGATTCTGCTTTGACTATTGCAAGAATGGGTAATGCTATTGTGTTTCTTGACGTACAGGTTGCCCGAAGCGATTTGCAAAGAGAGGTCCCCCGTTTGGAAAAATACCTCAAAATGCCTCAGGTTAATTTGGCGATTGATCCTGAGTTTTCGATGAAAGATGGGAGTGTTCCCGGCCACAAAATTGGATATATGGATGCAAGCGACATTAATTTTTGTTCGAAGTACCTGGCGAAACTGGTCATAGCATATCACTTACCTCCTAAGATTCTGGTCGTGCACCGCTTTACCCAGGGAATGGTGAAGCATTACAAAGACATTATACTGCGCCCTGAGGTTCAGATTGTCATGAACATGGACGGTTGGGGTGGTCCCGCGTTGAAATACAGTACTTACAAGCGTTATATTTACAGGGAGCCGGTGCAATTTACAGGATTCAAACTATTCTATGTCAACGACCTGAAGAAACCTCCTCATCGTATGTTGACACCGCCCGAACTGATGAAATTAAGACCACAACCTATTTATATTCAATATCAATAGTAAAAAAGATTTGGATAATTGAATGCAATAATGAATGTACAGATATTGTTTGTGAGACGTGATTTTCGCATTATTTCCGAATTTTTATCATAACAGGAATATCAGATTGATCAGTGAAATGGTATATTTGTAAACCAAAATTTTTTATTCATTCACCTAAAGACAAGTGCCCTGCCTTGAAAACAGGGTATATTGTCGGGGTTTAAAGCGTCGGGATGATGCATTTCTGCCTTATTGAACAGTCGCGTTTGTGTAAAAACAGCGTGGCTGTTTTTTTGTTATGATGGTTTTCATAATCAAGCGTCTGAATAATAAAACAGCAGGGAAGGTAAAGGATGACACATTCAATGGTCAATGAAAAGCTGAAGTTAAAGAAGCTGGAAAGCTAATTCAAAATTCCCATGACAGATTGACATTGGCCCTTCGACAATAGACCTGTTGTTGACTTCTGTCGTTTGATCCTTCTAACTTCCTGACTTCTTACTTATCTTTGTGAAACGAATCTGTAACTTTTCCCTTTCTCATTAACAGTTGTTCCTGTTGCAGAACGTTCATCGTAATACCTAATCTGTATGAAAATTTTGTCTGCTAATGCTATTCGTAAGGTGGATGCTTATACTATTGAGCACGAGCCTGTTTCTGATTATGGTTTAATGCAACGTGCTGCCGGTGCATTGACGGAGTGGCTGTTGGAGCGGATACCTTCCGGCACACATGTGGTGGTTTTGGCCGGAAGCGGAAATAATGGCGGCGATGCGCTGGTAGCGGCAAGGCTGCTGATGTTGTCGGGGTTTTCTGTCTCTACCTATTGTTGCCATCATCAGGTTACCGTATCGCCGACATGTATTATAGCCAAAGATGCCCTGCTTGCTATACCGGATGCTGACTGTAAGGAAGTGGCAGGTCGCGATTTCTTTCCCCGGATTGAATCGACAGACTGGGTCATTGACGGATTATTCGGCTCAGGATTGAACCGGCCTTTACAGGGATTAGCGGTGGATTGCGTGCAACTGGTAAATCGTTCAGGAGCTACGGTGGTCGCTATTGATGTTCCTTCCGGTTTGCCAACCGACGGTGATTTTGTGGTGGATCCGGAGCTATGTATCCATGCTACCTACACACTTACATTTCAGTTGCCGAAGCTATCATTCCTGTTTGCTGAACATGAATTGCTGACCGGAGAATGGTCTGTCCTGGATATTGGATTAAACCGGAATGCCATCGAAAATGCCGAGACCTCTTTTCATATGATAACACATGACGATGCAGCTGCTTTGTTGCATCAGCGGGCAAAATTTGCCCACAAAGGCCATTTTGGGCATGCCTTAATGATTGGCGGGAGTCGTGGCAAAATAGGTGCGGTAGTTTTGGCTTCCAGAGCATGCCTGCATAGCGGGGTGGGGTTGCTATCCGTACATCTTCCCCAGGGAGGCGAGTTGGTATTGCATACAGCGGTGCCCGAGGCTATGGTGGAAGCAGATCAGAATGAGAAATATGTGACGCATGTGGAAATCAGCGGGAAGCATAATGCTGTAGGTATTGGGTGTGGGCTCGGAACTCATCCTCAGACGGCAAAAGCGCTGGAAGATATCCTTACACGTGCCATTTGCCCAATGGTGATAGATGCAGATGCACTGAACCTTATCGCTACTCATCCTGAATTGAAGTCGCTTTTATCTGCCAACACAATCGTAACACCCCATCCGGTTGAATTTGACCGTTTGGCCGGTAAATCCTCTTCGGGTGCTGAGCGTCTGGAAAATGCACGCCAATGGGCTGTCGATCATCAATGCGTGGTTGTGTTGAAAGGAGCTTATACAGCGGTTATTAATGCACTTGGAGAGGTTTGGTTTAATTCCACAGGTAATCCCGGGATGGCTACCGCTGGCAGTGGAGATGTACTGACCGGTATTCTGCTGGCATTACTGGCTCAGGATTATGATCCGTTTGATGCAGCGCGTCTGGGAGTGTATTTGCATGGTCTGGCAGGAGATTTAGCTTCAAACGCTACATCACAGGAATTTCTTACGGCAGGTGTCTTAATCGACTTTTTGGGAAGTGCATTTAAAAAGATGCAAAAAGAATAGCCTTGTTCCCTATTATTTATCTATTTTTGTCGTCATAAACTGATGATTGTGCATCCAATTGGCCGGAGGCCTTTCAGTCACCCGGAGAGCGCTATAAATACAAATTATTATCACATGAAACGGACATGGCAAAACTCTTCAACTTTGACACACAGAGGAATGATTAAATTTTTGTCATGAAGTCCCACGTGACTTTTAAATTAATTATAAACACATGAAATCCTTTTTGTTAAGTGCATTGCTTTGCAGCGCCTTTTTAGTCTCGACTCAGGCCCAGGTGGTGAACAGTCGTGAAAGAGTTCCGTTTTCAAACGGTATTACCTATAGTTTGCCGAAAACCGTTATTGTTGTACAGGTGCAGGCAGTAAAAACCATTAAATTGGTCGGCCCTTATTTCCAATATACGGAACGTTATTTGGGAACCCGCGATGTGATTACGAAAAACAGCATCACGTGGTCTGTGCAAAATGTGAAGGTTTCGACTAAAGCTGTGCCTGATGCTCAGAATACGTATGTCATAAAACCTGATCCTGCTTCATCGTTATCCTACGTTTCATTAACGCCGAGTGGCCTTTTATGCGGATTGAACGTTCCACCTGTAACAGAAACATCGCAACCGGAGATGGTTCAGCCAAAGCCGGAAACTCCGAATCTTGAATTCAATAACCTGATCCTGACCGAAGATCTGTTACAAGCCAATTCGATTGCTCGTATGGCTGAAGTGGCTGCAAAGCAAATTTATAACATACGCGATAGCCGTATCAACCTGATCACAGGGAATATGGATAAAATGCCTGATGGTCGTGCGGTGAACCTTATGCTGCAAAAAATGGATAAATCAGAGAATGACCTGATGGAGCTGTTTGTCGGTAAAACGGTAACAGTACCTACAACAGTGACTTTTGAAATTATTCCTTCGCAGGAAGTGCAAAATGAAGTCCTGTTCCGCCTTTCGACCGAGGACGGTATCGTAGGACGAAATGATTTGAGCGGTCAGCCCTATTATTTAACTGTAAAAGATGCAACTACCAAGAGCAATGCCGGAATGGACCGCGGAGGAGATAATGGTTTGTATTACCGTTTGCCGGGACAAGCTGTCGTTACGCTGTCCGATCCTACCGGAAATGTAATTAGCCGCCAGACAATTATCCTGGCTCAGTTTGGAACCATAGAGTCATTGCCTGCTAATCTTTTTAATAAAAACGCTCTGAAAATCCGCATCGATCCTTCCACAGGTGCTTTGCTGTCTATTGAGAAGTAACCCCGGTAAATTCTGATAAAAATATTCAACGGCGCTTCCTGTCTGCAGGAAGATGCCGTTTTTTTTGTCTCTCCTGAATCTGCACATATGATTTTGCCGACCTACGCTCCTTTAGATTGAAGGTATAACTTCCCTAACTTCCTGTTTCTTCTTTAATTTTGTGCTGTTTTATCAGTCATTCTAGCATTCAGTTATTCACTTTCCAACCCCACCCGCTCCGCTCGTCCCCTATCTCCAAAGGGGACAGCCCTTGAACATAATGTTTTGGCAACCATTGTGCCTTTGCTTGTTTGATAGATTACTTCCTGCTGTTTTGTCAGTCTCAATCATTCAGGTAAGATGTCAGGGCTAACGCTCCTTTAGATTGAAGGACTAATGAATTGAGGGTTAGATCCCACTCGTCACGCCGGATTTGTAAATCCGACGGGTCAGAAATAACGCATTATTATACAAATATTATAAGCTTTGGCTTAAATGTGATTTGTTATTTGAAATATTGCTTTTGGTTACAATTCACCCTGATAATTCATAATTTATTTGTACATTTGTTGGGTGTTTGTAAATATATGTTCCTGTGAAAAATGGAATAAACAGAATGTTTGGGTTAAGCTTCTTTCTTGTTTGTAATGATGTAGAAAAGAGTTTTTTATGAAACAGGTATACATATCCGTGCATTTGAGATACCGTATGATCAATACTTATATGAACAAAATTCCTATCGCTATAACGGGTCATAAAAAACCTGTGCCAGAGCAGAGAATTGCTTTGGTGGATACATACAGCCTTAATGTAAAAATAAAAATAAGCGCATGAAATTTTTGTATATTGGTCTTCTGATCCTTGTTTTTGAAGTTTTTTCCTGTACACACCCTATTCGTCGTGAAACAACAGATTATAGCCATATTGATTCGCTGGTCACACAAACCACTGATTCACTGGATAGCAATCCGTCGTTTGTTGCTGCCAGGCTGCGTATGGCACTTCATAATACACAAGATAGTGCCAGTTTCTACAAACTCTATGTCGTTTATATTGATTACTATTTACGGGTTTTTTCCCTTGATACGGCCAGTATGATGGCTAAACGTCTCCTTCGTTATGCCAATGAAAAACCACTCTCTTTTGCCAGGCTCGAATACAAAAGCGAAGCGTATAATGCCCTGGGCAATTGTCAGAGTATCAATGCTAATTTAGACTCTGCACTGGTTTGTTACCGCCTTGCTTATAAGTATGCCATGCTGGATTCTTCGAAAGTAAAAGTGCCTGATATTGCTGTCAATTTAGGAGATATGTACACCCGTAAGGGCAATTTTGTGGAAGGTATCTCTTTTTATCGGAGGGCTTTGTATGTCAGCGATTCCCTCCATATGCTCGACAGAATGGGCTTCCCGATTTATTTCGGACTGGCTCAGGCATATTTCTCCGGACTGAGGAATTTTACGCTTGCCGATACTTATTTTAATCTGGCCCGGAAGTATTACGACAATCGAACATTATTCGAAAAATTTGTCTTTTGCAACAACCGGGGCAATTTCTGTTATTACAGGCAACAATACCGGAAAGCGTTACCCTGGTTTCTGAAAGCGAAGGCTTTGGTAGAACCGGATCATATACTGTTTGATCTTAACCTGTGCAATGCTAACCTTGGCGATATTTATCTGAAATTGAGTAAGCTGGATTCCGCCTCTTACTATGAAAATAAAGCCTACGCTTATTTTCGTCCCCTTAACAACATAACCCTCCTGTATTATATTGCTACCGTGCAGGCAGGAATTGCATTAAAGCGAGGTCATGCCGCCGAAGCATCCCAATGGCTAAAACAGTATCCGGCTCCTCAGTCAACAGAACCTGATTTGTTGTCGTTACGCAATAAATGTTGGGAAGATTATTATGTCATGATTGGCAACTACAAGCAGGCTTTTGCTTACCAGACACAAAATATGCTGTTGAATGATTCTGTCAGAGCCCAGGAGGTAAACTCCCGTATTGCGGAAATTGAGTTGCGCTTCCGGCAGGATTCGGCTATCTTGCAGCGGGAGTATTACATTCATTCCCAAAAAGAGCAGATCAAAGCATTACGGCTAACAAATTATATCTGGATACTATTAAGCATTATTATCGTGGCGGTGGCTGCACTATTTTATTTCTACACGAAAAAGAAAAAGGATCTGCAACGGATCAGGCATCAGGAACAAATCACCCGGCTTCGTTTGCAAAATATTCGCAACCGTGTGTCGCCTCATTTTACTTTTAATGTGCTCAATCGTGAAATCAGTACGGAAGAGGACAAACAAAAGCATCAAAGTTTGTTTTCCCTGGTGAGTTTATTACGCCAGAGCCTGGCAATGACCGAGCAAGTATCCGTAAGTCTGGCGGAAGAGATTGGTTTTGTAAAAGCTTACATAGCATTGGAAAAACACCGACTGGGGGAGGACTTTGCTACAACATGGCATATTGACGACCAACTGGATATGGATCAATTGCGCCTTCCTTCCATGATGGTACAAATTCCTGTAGAAAATGCCATAAAGCATGCACTCACTCCCAAACCAGGCAAAAAACTTTTGTCAATTTCCATTACACGGCATAAGGAAGGTGCCTTAATTGTTATTCAGGATAATGGTGCAGGGTATTATCCAGGGCAACAGCGGACTAATGATAGCACGGGGACCGGGTTGAAGGTTTTGTATCAGACCATACAATTATTAAATGCAAAGAACCGGGAGAAAATCGTTTTTTCTGTGATGAACATTCCTGCTGATGCAGGTACCGGTACTAAAGTTGAAATCTATATTCCGGAACATTATGTATTTGAGTAAATCGGCTAACAGAATGACTGAATAATATGAAGTTAAAGAAGATACGGAAATATCTAACCCTTGCCCCTGTGGGTACTTCCCTTCATCAGAAGGGCAGAACAATTTGCAAAGCAAGCTAAGGCTAATATGGTTACCGGAAGATAGTGCTCAAGTGTTGTCCTCTGCTGCCTTTACACCTTAAACTTTCAACCGTGGTTCTCTTTAGACTATTCCAATATCAAATATTTTTTTCATGATGACACATTCAAAAACGGCTTATACGTCAGTTATTATTGATGACGAAGCCTTATGTATTGATAACCTGAAAAAATCCTTACAACGCTATTCTCAAATTACATTGGCTGGCACTGCCTGCAATGTTTCTGACGGACGCGCCCTGGTGTTGCAGCAAACTCCCGATCTGTTGTTCCTTGATGTGGAGCTTGGAGATATGAGTGGATTGGAATTTTTACACACCTTACGTGATGAGGTATATTGGCCGATGCAGGTTGTTTTTTATACTGCATATGAGAAATATTTGCTGGAGGCTTTGCGGGAATCCGCTTTTGACTTTTTGCTCAAACCTTTCACACCAGAA
The DNA here is from genome assembly GCF_014192515.1 of Microbacter margulisiae. Taxonomy (NCBI): domain Bacteria; kingdom Pseudomonadati; phylum Bacteroidota; class Bacteroidia; order Bacteroidales; family Porphyromonadaceae; genus Microbacter; species Microbacter margulisiae. The sequence goes on along the minus strand of NZ_JACHYB010000002.1, from coordinate 108,057 downwards.
GATTTTAATTTGGTGATCAACCGTTTCCTGTCACATGTGTCAAAAATACAGGCCGGCCATACATTCCATGACAGGATATCACGCGTGCTGCCCGAAAACAAAGTGTTGATGATTGCAACCGTAACCGGTTTCCAATTATTGCAAAAAGAAAAGATAGGCTACTTTGAATATAGTAAAGAACAAAAACAATGGCAGGCAGTGGTTATTGATGGACAACGCCTTCCACTGAAACGCAGTACCACTGCTGAAGATATTTTACATTATGCTACCTCTTTTGTTCGAATTAATCAACAACAAATTGTTAATATTGATTATCTCTGTATGATCAAAGCTAAGGAATGTGTGTTGCAACCTCCATTTCAAAATGAAACACCGTTTCTTATTTCGCGTACCTGTTTTAAAGCGCTTCAGGAAAAATTTGAGATGATTTAAATGCAGTCTACCCATGATTTTTTACCGGATAGTCATTGTTTTTCACCGGCTAACCTGATTGTTTGTTTTATGGATAAAAATGATTTATTATTATCATCGAAATTTTTTACCTTTGATGATCTATATGTGTTTTTGAAAAAAGTTATAAACCAGATATTTAAATGCTTGTTAGGAATAATTTATTATCTACGGCGTCTGTTGCTGCATCTAAATAGCCCGGTTTTGCATCTAATACATATCTGCTGTTTATAATAGCACAAAATATTTTCATATGCCAACTCTATCTTACTTCCGTGTACACAATCCCAACGATTCCTTCTTATTATTTGCCATATCTTTTTATACCCTCCGACAGCAAAGAGAGCGTATGTTCCACAATTAGAAAACAATGTGTCCAAAAGCTCCTTTGCAACCTTACATGACACTTTGATATTGATTCTGGGTTGAAAAACCTATGGAAAGGCGTCAATCAGGCAAATGTATAATTTATTTTTTTAGGTATTAATTTTTCTGGCTTATGCAATCCATTATTCAAATGATAATCGCATTTCTTGTAAGCGGTTACTTGGTTTATATTTCTATTCCGGTTATTGTTCACATCTCAAAAGCAAAAAAGTTACTTGATTATCCCAACTATCGGAAAGTCAACACAGAACCTATCCCCAATCTTGGTGGCATCGCTTTGTTTATAGGAATCTCTGTTTCATCTTTGATCTCGATGTATTCACTGCCCTTAGGCGACATCCGTTACATGATTGTTGCCATGTTAATCATGTTTTTTATTGGCATCAAGGACGATATCCTGGTACTGTCCCACCGGCGCAAATTTATTATACAGATTGGCAGCGCACTGATTTTAATCGTACTGGGAAATATCCGGATTACAAACCTGCATGGAATTATGGGAATATATGGAATAGACTACATAAGCAGTGTGGTCCTTTCATTATTAGCTATTGTTGCATTGGTGAATGCCATCAACCTGATTGATGGCATTGATGGCCTGGCCGGAGGTTTAAGTTTGCTCATCGCTCTCTTTTTTTGTTTTTCGTTTTGGTCGTTGGGCCAATATCAGTATGCCATCCTCTCTTTTGCAATAGCAGGGTCACTCGTCACATTTTTGTTTTTCAATGTTTTCGGCAAAACAAACAAAATCTTTATGGGCGATACCGGTTCTTTGGTGCTGGGTATTTTGTTTGCTTCGCTGATGATTAAATACAACGAGTTGGCAGTTGCATCCGACGCCTCTGTCAAATATTCTTCCCTGGCACTTTCGCTTGCGGCATTTTTTGTTCCGTTGTTTGATATGACGCGGGTGTTTTGTGGCAGGATCCTGAAAGGAAAATCACCTTTTCTGCCTGATAAAAGCCATATCCATCACAAATTTCTTGACCTGGGTTTTTCCCATCTTAAGTCAAGCCTCATTATAACGGTTATTAATTTGCTGGTGGTAGTGTTGATCTACTGTTTACGCGACCAGGATGTTAATACACTCATTGCTGTCTTATTAGTTGCCGGATGCCTGCTCCCATACTTCCCGTTGATATACAAAATCCACATAATCAATAAGATGATTAAAGCTAATTAGGTGGCTTCGAAGTAAAAGATTGAGAACAGGAGTCGAAAGCCGAAAGGAACTACGGTTGAAAGTGTAAAGGCAACAGGGCGAAAGTCTAAAGTCAATCTGTTATGGAAATTTTGACGTAGAGAGACCTCAAAGGTTTTTAAAACCTTTGAGGTCTGCAACATATAAATTTAAAAGCAGGAGGCAAATTAAACAAGGTTTTAGGTTCCAACTTCCTTAACTTCTTCTTCAATCATTTGGCGTTTAAAGTCCCTTTAGGGATTTAGGATAAATTTCCGATTCTCAGATTCCTACTATCTACTATCTACCAACTACTGTCTACTTTGCAGTTTTTATCTTCTCAACTTCCCGTAACTTCTTTAACTTCTGATCTTCAGATTTTCATTGTCAACTGTCCATTGTCATAAGAGATTGAAGGATTGAGAGAATGAGGGTTATAACTTCTCATCTTCACTTAACTTCTTGTTGTTCAATCATTCAGTTATTCACTTTCCAACCCCTCCGCTCGTCCCCTTTCACCAAAGGGGACTGCACTTGAACATTATTCTCCGGTAACCATATTAGCCTTAGCTTGCTCTTGCAGATTGTTCTGCCCTTCTGATGAAGGGAAATACCCGGAACTGGGGTAGGGTTAGACATTGAAAGGACTGAAAGAGTGAGAGACAGAAGGATTGAAGGCATAGCTTCTTTACCTTCCTGCTGTCTTGTCATTCAGCCATTGAATGGGTATAAGCGGTTTTCTCTGTTTTTGTATGGTTAAAATAGATAAAAAACAACCTGTTTTGCTCCTTTTCCATCAAATGTGGAATAAATTCAGTCACGAATTTTAACCGGATAGTCACTGTTTTTGACCACTTATACACGATTTTAACACAAAACCATCCTTTTTGCAAATTACGCATTTGTTTGTTATTTTTTATCCATCTAATTTTGAACTGTAAATGAATGGGGCGGAGGCCTCTGTAAGTAAGTTTGAATGGTTTTCCATGTCCATTTTATTTTGACACTGTTTTTTGGTTTTTGCCTTCTTCACAACAATGGGAGTATTCCTCTTTTAATTCTCTTTTCATCATCAGGAGCATTTTTAGAGACTCCCCCTGTTGTGAGGGGCAATGCAAAATGATGCTTTTCGGAAAAAACTCAAAGCGGGACAACCTGATAGAGATACCTAAGCAAACAGTACAGATCGGTAACCAAACAGTACAGATCGGTAACCAAACAGTACAGATTGATGACTGAACAGTACAGATTGATGACTGAACAGTACAGATCGGTAACCAAACAGTACAGATTGGTAACCAAACAGTACAGATTGATGACTGAATAGTACAGATCGGTAACCAAACAGTACAGATTGATGACCAAACAGTACAGATCGGTGATCAAACAGTACAGATCGGTGATCAAACCGTTTCATTCGATAATCATCATAAAGGTATAATTTAGGTTTATAAAATATATAATATCAATATGTTAGATAGGAAATAACTATAGTATTCACTTTTCAAATTTAATGCCATGAGCAAAGAAACTTACACCATGCCCAGAGTACAAAATGTCCGTTACGATTTTGCCAACAATGTGGTTAAGCTATGTACCGAAAATGCTACTGCATGGGATATTCCTGCGGAGACCATAACGTCCATTACAGCACAGCTAGCGGATTATAAGCAAAAATACGATGTAACCAGCAATAGAAGCATCCGTAATCCTGCTGCAACTGCTGCCCGGGAAGCATCCTGGGGCAAATTGGAGATAAGTTTGATCGATTTGTATAACTATTATTTGCTGTATAATGATGCAATAACGGCTGCCGATAAAGAGGCATTGCATATCCATCAGGCAAATTCCGGAGGTTATAGTCCCTCGCCGGCTCCCATAACAACACCGGTGATAACGATTAACACAGAGGAAATATCGATGCTCAGGTTTGTCTATTCCGACTCATCGGCTTCGGGGACACACTATAAACCCAGGAATGTCTCTTTTTGTGAGGTATGGTATAAAGTAGATACCCCAGCTCCCGCCATTCCTGATGATTGCCCGAATAGCTGCAATATCTCTCGGTCGCATAATGCCATCCTGTTTTCTACCCAGGAACGCGGTAAGACCGTTTACGGCTTTGCCCGCTGGGTCAACCGCAATGGCAAGGTAGGTCCATGGAGTGGCATGTTTGCCGCAATCGTGCCATAAGGAAAGAGTTATATAGCCACATATTCCTCACTCCCGGTTACAAAGCAGTGAGCCGGGAGTAGGGAAACGGCAATAGGAGCAATAGCACAGAACATTATTAAACCGAATAACATCATGGCTTTATTTCTTCCGGCACTGCAAAAAGTGCTCGACCGTGAAGGGAGATACGTGAATGATCCCGATGATCCGGGTGGCGAAACCTACAAGGGCATTGCCCGCCGTATCAACAGTAAATGGGAGGGCTGGGTGAGCGTAGATATGGCCAAGACCAGAAACGAATTTCCTGGCAATATGGAGAAGGATGCCGGTCTGCAACAGCAGGTAGAAGCGTTTTACCAGGTAAACTATTGGGACGCGCTTTCCGGCGATAAGATAGAAAACCAATTGGTGGCCGATTCTATCTTCGATTTTGCCGTGAATGCCGGGTTGAAAACCTCTGCATCACTGGCTCAAATGGTGGTAGAATCCAATGCCGATGGCGTTATTGGGCCGGAGTCGCTGGGAAAAATAAACGCTTTTGACCCTGACCATTTTCTTGCGTCATTTGCCTTGGCAAAAATTGCCCGTTACATTACGATTGTACGCAAACGCCCCGAAAGCCGGAAATATTTATACGGTTGGGTTTGCCGGGCACTGGAATGATGTGAAGATGAAAACTAGTAATTATTAATTTGTTATGAGTTTCTTAACCGATTTATTCAGTGGAGGCGCGGGCAAACTGGTGGACAGCGTAGGCAACGTGCTGGACAAAGTGATCACCACTAAACAGGAAGTGATGCAGCAGGAGTTGGAACTGAAAAAAGCCGAGATGCAGTACCGGCTCGATGAACGCCGGCTCGACATCGAGGAGCAGAAAACCCGGCTTGCCGATATTGACAGCGCCCGTACCCGCAGTTCCAATATTGAGACCAGCGCCAATGCTACGTTGCTCTCTAAAAATATCACCTCCTTTCTTGCCATTGGCAGTACAGTGCTCACCTTCGCGCTTTTCTATATTATCATCTTCCGCAATGAAGTGATTAAAGCCGAAGTAAAAGATGTGGTACTCTATGTGTTGGGAGTGCTCAGCGCCATTATCACCCAGGTGTTCAGTTTCTACTTCGGCTCTTCTCAAGGCAGTGTAGATAAGAATAAAATTATTGAGGGGATAAAGAAATAAGGGAACAAACGAACGGATGAAGAATGAGAATTCCATTGAATGTGTTTTCCCGTAGCTTTATTGACTTCTTATTTTCTTTTTTTCGTCATACATCCGGCAATTGATAAACGCCAACTTATCTGTACCTTTGTGGATGGAATAAATGGCCGCCCGGTCATTTTTAGTTTGATAGTATGGCTTCACAAGAAAATATTACAGTACAGGGCGCTCGCGTCAACAACTTAAAAAATATTTCAGTAGAGATTCCACGCAATTCCCTGGTGGTTATCACTGGATTGTCGGGTTCCGGCAAATCTTCCCTTGCATTTGATACCTTATACGCAGAGGGGCAGCGCCGCTATGTGGAGAGCCTTTCGGCCTACGCCCGGCAGTTTCTGGGTCGTATGAGCAAGCCGGAGGTGGATTTCATTAAAGGACTTCCGCCTGCCATTGCCATCCAGCAAAAGGTAAATACTCATAATCCCCGTTCCACTGTCGGCACCTCAACCGAGATTTATGAATACATCAAGCTTTTGTTTGCCAGGATCGGTAAGACGGTGTCTCCTGTTTCGGGGGTGGAGGTGAAAAAGCATACGGTGGAGGATGTGGTGTCGTTTGCCACTACCTTGCCTTTGCACAGTATGCTGATTGTGTTGTCGCCCATTGATTTGGAAAATGGACGCACTTTGCATCAGCAATTGGAATTACTGAAGACGCAGGGTTTCTCCAGGGTAAAGTATGGAGGGCAATATGCGCGAATCAATGATTTGTTGAAGGAAAATTTATCTGAATCTCATGCTGAGGTGATGCTGGTGATTGACCGGTTGGAGGTGACTGAAGATGCAGAGATGAAAAACCGCCTTGCCGATTCGGTTGAAACAGCTTTTTTTGAAGGGAAAAACAGTTGTATTGTCGAAGTGCAAACAGGAGATGAAGTGCAATCTTATCTTTTCTCGAAAGCTTTTGAAGCTGATGGAATGACATTTGAAGAACCTTCTGAACAGCTTTTTAGCTTCAATAACCCCTTGGGCGCCTGTCCGGTTTGCGAAGGCTTCGGACGTGTCATCGGGATTGACGAAAACCTGGTTATCCCTAACAGGCAGTTATCGGTCTATGAAGACACGGTTGCCTGCTGGCGGGGTGAGGTGGTGGGCGAGTGGAAGCAAGAGGTGATTCGTGGCGCTTCTGCCGTAGGGTTTCCTATCCATCGTCCCTATTTTCAACTTACAAAAGAGGAGAAAGCTTTATTGTGGGATGGCTGTTCCGCTTTTCATGGCATTCGCGATTTCTTCCAGTTGTTGGAAGGAAATCAATATAAGATTCAGTACCGGGTCATGTTGGCACGGTATCGCGGAAAGACCGTTTGCCCCGAGTGCAACGGTACGCGGCTCCGGAAACAGGCACAATGGGTGAAGGTAGGTGGAAATTCCATCACGGAACTGGTTGATCTGCCGATCCGGAAACTGAAGGAATTTTTTACTGCACTGGAACTGGAGGAACATGAGCAAGTCATCACCAAACGGTTGATGGTGGAAATCATGAACCGGCTGCAGTTTTTGTTGGATGTGGGATTAGGTTATCTGACGCTTAACCGGCTGTCGAATACTTTATCCGGTGGTGAAAGCCAGCGTATCAATCTGGCGACATCGCTGGGAAGCAGCCTGGTGGGGTCGCTGTATATTCTGGATGAACCGAGTATCGGGTTGCATGCCCGCGATACCGGTTTATTGATTAAGGTGCTTCTTCAACTCAGGGATTTAGGCAACACGGTAGTTGTTGTGGAGCATGATAAAGCTATTATGGAGGCGGCAGATTATATCATCGACATGGGCCCCGGTGCCGGCAGGTTGGGCGGCGAAGTAGTGCTGTCGTCACCGATGCCTCTCCCGGAACAGACGGCAGAGAGTTCATCGCGTTCGTTTACGTTTCGCTATTTGACCGGGCAGGAAGCAATTCCGGTTCCCCAACATCGGCGTAAGTGGAATAATTACATTGAAATAGAAGGAGCTGCCGAGAACAATCTGAAATATATTACCGTCCGTTTTCCATTGAATATCTTTACCGTGGTAACAGGAGTCAGCGGCAGCGGAAAATCTTCACTGGTTCGGGGTATCTTTTATCCTGTCATGAAGAAGGAATTGGGAGGAGTTGCCCCAGAGCGTCCCGGGAATTATGGGAGTGTAAGCGGGAGTTTACATCTTGTGTCCGATATTGAATTTGTCGATCAAAACCCGATCGGGAAATCTTCGCGATCCAATCCGGTGACCTATCTCAAAGCGTATGATGAGATTCGACGTCTGTTTTCCGAACAGCAACTGGCGAAACAAATGGGTTTTACTCCTTCTACCTTTTCATTTAATGTGGAAGGCGGACGATGTGAGACATGCCAGGGTGAAGGAGTTATTACGGTAGAGATGCAGTTTATGGCAGACATAACACTGACTTGTGATGAGTGCCATGGGAAACGGTTTAAATCGGATGTGTTGGAGGTAAAATATCATGGATCGTCTATTTTTGATGTGTTGGAGATGACCGTTAATCAGTCGATCGAATTTTTTTCATCATCCAAAGGTGTAACGGAAAAGCGGATTGTGAAACGGTTGAAGCCGCTGCAAGATGTAGGGCTGGGTTATGTCAAACTAGGGCAATCATCGAGCACACTTTCCGGAGGAGAAAGCCAGCGCGTTAAGTTAGCCTCGTTTTTGGCTGAAGAGAAAAGCTCGCCTATGTTGTTCGTGTTTGACGAACCGACCACCGGCCTGCATTTTCACGATATAAAGACGTTACTGAAAGCTTTTGATGCGCTGATTGAGCGTGGACATACTGTTGTGGTCATTGAACATAATCCCGAGGTGATTAAATGTGCCGATCATGTGATCGATCTTGGCCCGGATAGCGGCGAGGATGGAGGCGAAATAGTTTTCGAAGGTACGCCTGAAGCATTGATGCAATGCGAACGGTCGGTTACCGGTCGTTACCTGAAAGAAGAATTGGCATAAAAGAAGATGAAAACCTCAAAGTAGATGGTAGTGTAGTAGAAATTTGAGAATCTGAAGTTAAGTAAGTTACAGGAAGATCTAACCCTACCCCCTGCGGGTACTTCCCTTCATCAGAAGGGCAGAACAATCTGCATGAGCAAGCTAAGGCTAATATGGTTACCGGAGAATAATGTTCAAGTGCTGTCTCCTTTGGTTAAAGGGGACGAGTGGAGCCGAGGGGTTGGAGAATCAAATAATTGAATGACCGAATTACAGAATAGCAGGAAGTTAAAGAAGTCGTATTCAATTGACAATGGACAGTTGACAATGAAAATCTGAAGATGAGAAGTTAAAGAAGTTACGGGAAGTTGAGAAGATAAAAACTGCAAAATAGACAGTAGTTGGTAGATAGTAGGAATCTGAGAATCGGAAATTTACCCTAAATCCCTAAAGGGACTTTAAACGCCAAATGATTGAAGAAGAAGTTAAGGAAGTTGGAACCTTCAATCACTCAATCCTTCAATCTCTTATTGGCAATCGGGTTAATCCAAAATTTCCATAACAGATTGTCTTTAGACCTTAGACTTTCGACCGCTGTTTGTTGTTTCTCTAAAAACTTTACACCTTACACTTTCAACCGTAGTTCTCTTTCGGCTTTCGACTAATTATCTCATCATCACATTATCTTCTAACTTTCATGCTTTATCAAATAAATTATAAATACACATGAATACACGCCTGATCTTGTTGACCGACAGTTTCCCATTTGGAAACAAAGAGACTTTTCTGGAAACTGAAATCGGGTTTTTGAGTGACGCCTTCGCATCGGTACATCTCTTCCCATTGCATGGAGAAGGTGATGTTCGTCCGCAGGCAGGCAATGTGGTAGTGCATGCTCCGTTTCTTCCTTTTGATCCTAAGAATCAAAAACGTCTTTTTATTGCAGGGTTATGCAATACCGGTCCGCTCGGTTTTGCGCTGAAAGAACTGATAACGAAATCCATTTATACCAATCCGGTGCATCTGCGGGTTTGGTCGGCTGCTTTGCTTGTGTTACGGGCTGCGCATGCCAACCGTTCACGGATGAAAGAGTTGCAGGCGTTGATTGATGCCGAAACGGTGGTGTATTCTTATTGGGGCGATAAACTGGCATTATTGATGCCTTTTCTGAAAGCTGGGCATCAGGATTTGCAGCGTGTTGCACGGTTTCACCGGACAGATCTTTATGAAGAGTTTAAGGGTGGTTATATTCCGTTCCGGCAGTTATTGTTGCCGACGCTGTCGCATTGTGTGTTTATTTCCGAAGATGGGCAGGAATATATGACCAGGCGGTATGCACAATGGATTCGTCATGCACATTTGTTTCGTCTGGGAGTTGTGGACAACGGCTTAAATACTGCGGATGCATCGTCGGTATTCCATCTTGTCAGTTGTTCCTACATGGTACCGGTAAAAAGGATTTCTTTGTTGATTGAAGCCTTGCAGCTCATCCATGTCTCTTTGAAATGGACGCATATCGGCACAGGCCCATTGTATGAGACGATCTCCAACAGGTCGAAACAATTGCCTGATTGTGTTACTGTTGAACTGGCAGGAAGCAAAACGAACCGCGAAGTGTTGAACTATTACGCGACTACTCCTATTGACCTGTTTATCAATGTCAGTGAAAACGAAGGCGTCCCTGTTTCCATTATGGAGGCGTTGTCGTTTGGAATTCCTGTGATTGCCACTGACGCGGGAGGTACAAGAGAGATAGTGGATGAGGCAGTGGGTAAGCTTCTACCGGTTGACATATCGGCTGATGGGGTTGCACAGGCTATTGTATCGTATATGCGGCAAGAGAATAAAGCTACCATTCGTAAAAACGCACGGGAAAGATGGCAGGAGCGGTGTGATGCTACCAGAAACTACAGTGAATTTGCCCGGTTTCTGCAAGGAGTTACGGATTAAGTAGTGGAAATAAGTAGGGTTGTCATTCTTATTTCGGATAAGGAATTAACCTTAGCAGGCGTGCAATAATGGAATAAGGTTAATTCCCAGGGCGGTTATTGTTTCCCTACTAAGGGGTTAAGCTACACCTGAAATAAGGTTCCGAAATGGTTATCTGATCCAGGTTGTTGCAAATGAGATTGGGAAAAGAAGCAGTACATTAACCCTCTCCCGTCCTACAGACACTCTCTCCTATAAAAGAGAGGGGAATTTGAAAACAGGGTTTATGTCACAAAAGAAAATACCCGATAATATGATTTAAAACCTTATTTCGGATAAGGAATTAACCTTAGCAGGCGTGCAATAATGGAATAAGGTTAATTCCCAGGGCGGTTATTGTTTCCCTACTAAGGGGTTAAGCTACACCTGAAATAAGGTTCCGAAATGGTTATCTGATCCAGGTTGTTGCAAATGAGATTGGGAAAAGAAGCAGTACATTAACCCTCTCCCGTCCTACAGACACTCTCTCCTATAAAAGAGAGGGGAATTTGAAAACAGGGTTTATGTCACAAAAGAAAATACCCGATAATATGATTTAAAACCTTATTTCGGATAAGATATTCTCCCTTAGTAGAAAAGATAACACATAAATAGACTTAACCTTATTCCCTTATTATATGAAAATTGAATATAACAATTTATATACACATTTTGTTTTTACCACGTTACACCGTTTGCCATTAATTCAGGAAATCCATAGGCAGCGCATTGAAAAATATATAACCGGCATTGTCAATAACCATGGATGCCATATGTATGCTATTTATGCCAATCCGGAACATGCGCATTTCCTTGTCTCCCGCTCTCCTGACATATCGGAAGAGCAACTGGCAGACGTTGTTGCATCAGCATCTGATCGTTTTATTAATGAGAATAAACTGTGCACAGGAGCCTTTGAGTGGCAAATGAGCTGTTCCGCTTTTTCTGTCTCTAAAGGCGATGTTGATAGAGTCTGTAAATACATATTGAATCAAAAGGAACATCATTGGAAGCATACTTTTGCAGAAGAGTATGATGCCTTTCTGAAATTTTATCAACGAAGTCATCTTGACTTTTTCTGTTTAGTAATTTTCTTAAGTAGTATCACGATAAAAGCGATAAGGTTAAAGCTTTGCCAACTGGAGCAAGTAACATCAAATCTGTTCAATAGAGATCTGAAACTATCCATCCATGCATTGGTTCTTTCTATGCAATAGCGTTGCTGATAGAGCAATTCATCGAAGAATATATCATCCGTATGTGCTGCGTTACGCCAGTTAATAGCGATGTTGGGTATTATTTCATGGGAAGAACAGAATTCTCTGAACTCCGCAGAGTCAAAACCTGCATCGGCATTAAGAAAAAGACCATCAACTCTTATATCGGAGTTATTCAGCGAATCAATAATGTCGGTAAAACGTTCTTTAATTTGATGTAAATCATTGTGATTCCCTTCTATCGGGTCTGATATGGCCAATGGGATACCTTGTCTGTCTGTAAGATAAAGAGCATTGGTAGTCTTCCTTTTCTTCCGACCCTGATAAGCAACCTGTTCTCCTCCACGTAATGCGGGGGTATGGCTGCCATCCAAATCAACACTGGACATGTCCAATGAGGCTCTGTATTTATTCAATAAACCAAACCAGATTTGTTGTAACACTCCTGATTTACACCATGTACGAAAATAACCGAAAACAGTCTTATAATGCAATACGACATTAGAAAATAAACTTTTAACGGGCAACATATGCCATTGACAACCTGTTTTTAATTTGTACAATATGCAGTTAACAATCTCGGCGATATCACACTTTGTCCTGAACCCTCTCTTGGGTACAGGGATGAATGGCACTATTTCTTTATTTATTGTATCTTTGTCGAGTACTAAGTACATGGGGAAGAGTGGTGTTTTATAGTTTTGCTTTTCATAAAACGGCTCTTCCCTTTTTTTAGTATTTAAAGCTTGTAAAAGTCAAGACGAATTCAACATACTTTGAGCGCTATAAAATAAGGGAATAAGGTTAATTCCCAGAGCGGTTATTGTTTCCCTACTAAGGGGTTAAGCTACACCTGAAATAAGGTTCCGAAATGGTTATCTGATCCAGGTTGTTGCAAATGAGATTGGGAAAAGAAGCAGTACATTAACCCTCTCCCGTCCTACAGACACTCTCTCCTATAAAAGAGAGGGGAATTTGAAAACAGGGTTTATGTCACAAAAGAAAATACCCGATAATATGATTTAAAACCTTTTGAATCAAAAGGAATATCATCGGAAGCATACTTTTGTAGAAGAGTATGATGCCTTTCTGAAATTTTATCAACATACTTTGAGCGCTATAAAATAAGGATACAGGATAAACAAAATACGCTGAACAGGCTTGGTATATACTACTGATTATTGTTAGTCAAAGTGCCGGCAGATTATTATCCCAGAAATCGTTTCTTCAATGCAATGGTGTTCGTGTAGAGCGCAATAAAAACATTCAGGCAACAGTGATTTTTTGTTGATGCCAGACGCAGGATTATTTTCTCATGCAGCTTTAATGGCATATCGACCTTTCCGGTATCAGAAAACTGACGGATTATCTGATCGCGTAAGCGGGGAGGAAAGGTCATGAGCAGATTGATCTTCGATTTTAGTTTTATTTTTTGTAGGGGAACGATAAATTTCCCAGCATCCGGACGGCTATTGAAGAATGTTTCGACAATAGTCAGTGATTGGAGAATATTATCGAGTTTCTTTTCATTCCATGATTTTGTAGCTGCAGAGGCGTTGTAAAGCACGTAATGGTACAACGGTTTATCAATTTTGGCAATTGATGAGGCGAAATAAGCCAACCGGGTTACCGTATGATAATCTTCCAGAATGTTAACTCCTTCCGTGCAGGCAATATCATGTTGTGAATAGAGATTGGAACGAATCAGCTTGGCGCAACAATAAGCCGGCGTATCTGCGGCAATCAGTTGTTGAGTGTATGCCAAAGGATCGGCCTCATAGGGGAGGCGTTGTATTTTTACGCTTTTCCCCCATTCGCGGGCAATATCGCACACCACAATATCGGCGCGTTTCTGTATTGCTTCCTTGTAAAGCAATTCAACCGCATCTTTATCAATGTAGTCGTCGCTATCTACAAAACATAGATATTCTGCTGAAGCCAAGGATACCAATGTGTTGCGTGTGGCGGCAACGCCCTTGTTTTTCTCATGCCGGTTTACTATCACGTTGGGTTGTCTTTCGGGATATTGGACAATAATCTGGTTTAAGATGTCCAAGCTATTATCCCGCGAACCGTCATCTACAAACACGAATTCGAGTTCCTTGAATGTTTGTTCAAAAAGGGAGCGAACACACTTTTCAAGAAAAAGGGCGGTATTGTAAACCGGGACTAATATGGAGACCTTAGGTGTCATGGTGTATGAATCATTTCCCGAATAATGCCTGGAATACTTTGTCAAAGCGTTTTGTCCATGTATGTTCCGATTCTGCCCGTTTCCGGGCGTTCTCTTTCATTTCAAGCCGTAGGCGTGCATTTTCGGGTTTCAGATAGAAGGTTGCCTTATCGATAAACTCTTCGTTATTTTGACATAGGACGATTTCTTTTCCATCTTCAAAATAACCGGACAGCTCTTCCGTAAACGGGGTGATCTGTAGTCCACCGCACATGGGTATTTCGAAAGTGCGCAAGTGCAGTTTATGCACCGGATGTTTGAGTACAAAGGTATTTCGTAACTCTGATATTCCCAAGGCAAGGGCATGGTTGGAGTAGGTTTCGCTCATTTGACTGAAGGGAACCGAGTGTTTAAGTTCGAGAAAATCATTGTTTACCAAATGATTCTTTGCCGGGAACAGTTTGTTTTTTATGGTTCCATAAGCCACCCTTCTGCCAATGCCGAATTTTGATAATCGCCACAGGAGCAAAGCGGTTTCCTGATACGTCAATGCCTTTGGGGCAGTGTGATTGCCATCGGAGAAGAAGCTATCGGAATAGAGTGTGCAGGGTATTTTGTTGCTGGTTAACTGATTAATCCGGTTTACACGGTCATCATAAAGCCTTCCGATAAAGCCTATCGAATTGATTTCATGGGTATGGTTGGGAATAAAAGCATAAGGATTGGCAGCGTAAGGTTGAAAAATCGTTTTGCAATGCCATTTCTCAAAAAGTGGTTGCGTTTCCCATGACGTAAGCCAGACCAAATCAAAATAGGGAGCCATGTCCCGGTGAATAAAAGGTGCGTGCAAATTATCAAAGCAGATGAGCAATGAAGGGATTCCTATCTTTTGTACCTCTTTCATGGTTTCCTTATACAGAAACTTTTCAGGCGCTGCATTCATGAATAGATCAATGGATGCAGCCTGCTGCCGTAGTGTTTTGGGCAATTGTTCGTTTGCTTCGTCAATGGTATTGAATGATAATGGGTTGTAAACAGTGATCGTATGTCCGTTTCGTTCTAATTCGTCAAAAATATGGATTCGTTGCCATTGCAGCATATACGAAGGCGTTTCGGGGAAAAAGTAGAAAATGTTCATAGCTAAAGAGTAGAATACAGATTCAATGGGCTGTTTGCTTCCAGTTCCGATAACGTTGAAACTGGTTGCGGATGATGTCATTCTTTTTGTGCCAATAGGATTGTTTTGCCTGGTTGCCAATGACTTTGAAAAGAGTAGAGGCCATTACTCCTTTGGTTTGATGAATCAAAAAAACACAACGGGCGCAACCGGATGTTTTATCTGCATACAGGAAGCGGCTATACCACATTTCGGAAAATGTCCATTTATCTACTTTTTTAGCTTCAGGTTCGCCGGATTGTTCTCCGAAATGGATGATTTCAGCCGTAGGAATAAACCAAACGGAATACCCTGCTTTTTTTGAGCGATATGTTAATTCTGTTTCTTCGAAGTATAGGAAGAAATCGGGATCAAAGCCTTGTAACTGATCAAACAGACTTTTACGAATCATCAGGTCGGCGCCGGATACGAATCCAGCTTTTACGGGGTTGCTATAGACCGGTTGCTTTTTGGATAATAAAAAAGGAGCAAAGCAAACTTTCCATTCAGCCATTAAGGAGGGAAGTCTTTGGAACGAAGTTGCCAGGGACAAATCCTGATTAAGCAATTGCGCGCCACAGATGCCGGCTCTAGGGTTGCTTTCGAGAAAATCAACCAATGTCTTAATGGCGTTATTGCGAATGAGCGTATCGGAATTAAGCAAAAAGAGATATTTCCCTTTTGCTATTTTAGCTCCGATGTTGTTAGCCCGGCCAAAACCCCAGTTGGTATTTTCAGCCAAAAGTGTCACAGCAGGGAATTTCTCTTGGATCATTTCAACGCTTCCGTCGGCTGACGCATTGTCAACTACAATAATTTCATAATGAACGTCACGCGTTTGTTCCATAACCGATTGCAGGCAGTTATGAAGAAGCGCTTTCGTGTTGTAGTTCACAATGATGATAGAGACGTCCATGTTTGTTATTAGATGAAATGGTCGTATTTGCCCAATTTATTTTTATGCGCATGCCATACAGCAGCAAGGATAGCCTGAAACTTTTTAAGCGGATATTTTTCTAGTTCTATTTTCAAAGTACGATGGATAATGTTGTATCGGATAAAACTTTTCTGTTCCCGTTTGGTAAAAGCTTCCGGGTAATGTTTAAATATCCAAAGCGTATTCCGGAGGTAATAGTAAGTGCGTTGTGCAGAATAATGATTAATAATCAACCCTGTCCAATGTTTTTCTTTATCTCCTAGTCTATGTATCAGATTAATATGATTCAGTTGAAAGGTTTTATATCCTTTTGTTCCTGTCCGCAGGCCATATTCAATATCCACTGTGTCAATCACCAGTCCTTGATTGAATAATGAAACTTGTAGCAGGCTATTAATGGGATAAATAGCTCCTGATGTTATGACATAGGGAACTTCCTGAATGTTTTCGTCGGCATAACCGGGCAGGTTCAACCCCGGTCCGTAAGCAGCGATGTGATCGTTTTCAATTTGTTGTATAGCTTGTAAATAGTTTTCGAAATGACCCGGTGCAAAGCAGCTATCCTGATCCATCGTCAACAGATGCGTATATCCCTGTTGGTCAGCCCAACGCGTTATTTCATTAAAAGGATATGCCAGATATTCGTTTTTGCCGGTGGTGCGCACTTCCACTTTATCACTGTTTAATTGCTCTACGACTTGTGTAATAATGCTTTGTTCGTGTGGCGTGTTATCCCAGATAATCAGCCTGTCAATCCAGGGAAGGTAGGAATTTATATTTGTTTCCAGATCATCAGGCTGGGGGTAATATGCAGTGACAATGCCGATTATTTTCAACATACAAACTATTGTGTTAAGCTATTGAACAAAGGTACAAAGTTATTTTTTAACGGTCTCCTTTATCCCTTGCAAAAATGTCCGGAAGGCTTGAAAATAATCTCCTAACGTGAGTTTCAAATCCTGAATGACGGATAGCGGCCATTTCCAGTTTTGATAGGTTGCCTGTGCCAGTCCCGGTGCTAATAACATGCTCCAGATACCTAACGATGTAACTTTTAGTCCCAACAAAAGAAGGATGATGGTTCCCGTTCCTGACAAAAGTGATGCTTTCACGAAAGGTACTTCGTTTTTGGTAAGCAGCAGTGCTCCCGAAATGCCATGATTCGTCTCCAAGAATCCAATTATCAGACAAACAAATATCATTACATCAGGCAGGAGATGGGTTTTACTATGAATAAATTGAAGGACGGGAGGCCCAGCTATAATGAGCCCGGTTCCCATAACGATAAAAGATCCGATCAGGAAAATTTTACTCTTGGTGTATAGCCGCTTTACGCCATCAATTTCATTATTAACCCGATATAAAGTCATTTTCGGATAATAAGTAGTGAACCAAATGCTTCCGATAGATGCAATTAAGTCAATAAATTGTTTCGTCGTTCCATAAGAGGCTATATCCGTTAACGATAAATAAAGGGGCGCAATAAGTATAACCGCTTTATTGATCAGGAATCCGCCTACCGAGGTGAGGCCGATTTTGATAGCATTGGGTGTCATGATTTTCATGATCGCCCGTACAGGCATGGCAGTGCTGTGTTTGATCTGATATTTTATCTCTTTGTCGTAAAATGCCAGATAGGATAATGTGCGGTTAATGATATCACTGATAAACATTCCGACCACCAGAGACATCAATCCGAGGCCGTTCAGAAGAAAAATAGCCGTAATGATGATACGGGCGCTTTGTGCTGCAACAATAATCTGCATATTTTTCTTTACAAATCCCCTCCCGGTCAGTAAAGCGCCATAATAGAAAGTATATAACTGGTATGCAACAAGTGTTCCGTATGTAAACCAGGCGACCCAAACTACATGAGTATTTCCGTTGTATTTTTCAAGCACAGAACGCAAATAGAAAGGACTGGCTAAGATAAACAACAGCAGAAAAGCGCCTGCCAGAATGCCGTAATATCTTCGCATGGCATTGATGACACTACGTAAAAGTCCATAGTCTATGGATGAATCATTTTGGTCAACAGCGACATATCCTTCCGCTTTGAGCTCTTTGACTCCACTGAAGATGTAGGTAATATTACGGGCGAATGCATTGGAAAAACCGAAATCGAGCAAGATAGCAATGGATCCGATAGTCAGGAAAATATTCCATAATCCTACTTCCTGGCTGGGCAGAAGGCGTAATACCAATGGCAACACAATCAGCCCTGAGGCGATGCGCATAAAGGTAGCCGCAAAATTCCATGCCACATCTTTTCGTCCGATTTGCATGTGTGGTATTTTTGTTGATTATAGTTCTTTGATTGTTAATGCTATCTGTTCAGCAGCTGTTCCATTGCCATACAGATTGAGCGAAAAGTCGGATTGTTTTTGCTTCATGGTGTGATAAGCGGCAAATAACAGGTTTTCGTCAGCGCCTACCAATGTGTTGAATCCATTTTCCACCAGCTCAACCCATTCCGTTTCTTCACGCAATGTGATGCAATGTTTACCGAAGAAAAAGGCTTCCTTTTGAACTCCTCCACTGTCGGTTATGACCAATTGGCAGGATTTCAGGAGTCTAATCATATCAAAATATCCAACGGGTTTAATAATGATACATTTTGAACGGATATGACATTGGCTTAAAATGTGTTCTGTGCGTGGATGTAATGGAAGAACAACCGGTATTTCATGATTAATGGCATTCAATCCATCAATCAAATGATGAAGCTTTTGAATATCATCCGTATTTTCTTGCCTGTGAATGGTTGCCAGTACAAAATGGTGTAATCCTAATTGTTCGATAATGGTCGATTTTAATGCTGCTTTCTGCGCATAATAGTAGGCGGCATCCTGCATTACATCTCCATTTTTGATTATTTTGACAGGAAAAAGATCAAACCCTTCACGTTTAAGATTTTGTATGGCATTTTCCGTCGGGCAGAAAAGGATGTCGGATATGCGGTCAGTTATGATTCGGTTGATTTCTTCCGGCATTTTCATATTGAAAGATCGCAGGCCGGCTTCGACGTGAATTACCGGAATATTAATTTTTTTTGCTGCCAATGCCCCTGCCAGTGTAGAGTTCGTATCACCGAAAACCATTACGGCATCAGGTTGTTCTTGCAACAAAAGTTTCTCAATCCCTTCAAGCATACGCCCGGTCATTGCTCCGTGCGTCAAACCGTTAATATTCAAATTATGGTCTGGTTTGGGGATTTCCATTTCCTCAAAAAACACGTCCGACATGTTGGCATCAAAATGTTGTCCTGTATGCACCAACACTTCGTCAATGCCATGTTTTTTGAGCATTCGGCTAACGGCAGCAGCTTTCACAAACTGAGGCCGTGCCCCAACAATAGTGAAAATACGCTTCATAGGTTTATGATTTTAAATCGTTTCCAGAATCGCTACAATCCGTTGTGCAGTTTTTCCATCCCAATATTTTGGGTTTGTTCCTTTCTTTCCGTTTCCCTGAAGAATTAAGTTGATTTCTTGTTCTATATCATTCAGCTGAATCAATTTGTTACTCCCTTCCCATACTGTCACAGGGCGCTCTGTATTCGGGCGAACTGTCAGGCAAGGAATATTGAGATGAGTAGTCTCTTCCTGAATGCCACCGGAGTCGGTCAAGGCAAAAGTGGCGTTGCTCACCAAATGAATAAATTCAAGATAACCTAACGGTTCAATCAACAAAAGATGTTCATATTGATTGATCTTGTCAAGCAATCCGAATTGTTGAATGTTTTTATAGGTACGGGGATGAATGGGAAATACCAGGGGAATCTTTTCGGAGATAGCACCCCAAATTGAAACCAGTTGCGTCAATATTTCTTTATTATCTACATTGGACGGACGATGAAACGTCATGACCCCATATCCAGCTTTTGCAATATCTGCAATGTTGATATGTTCTCCTTTATTCAACAAGGGGAAAATTTGCGTACTGCTTTGGGCTTTGGATAAGTTAGCTTCCAGTGTGTCAATCATCAGGTTTCCGACCATAAAAATCTGATCTGCTGAAACGCCTTCTTTGAGTAAATTGTCATCGGCATCGACACTTGTGGTAAAAAAATAATCGCTTATGGCATCGGTCACAAGTCGATTTATTTCTTCGGGCATAGAGCGGTCACGGCTGCGTAATCCGGCCTCATAATGGATGGATTTGATGTTAAGTTTTGCAGCAACTAACGTGCAGGCTGCCGTACTGTTTACATCGCCAACCACCAGAACAAAATCGGGTTTTTCGTCCAAACAAACCTGTTCAAAACCCATCATGATACGTGCTGTCTGTTGGGCATGTGATGCAGAACCTACTTCAAGATTGATATGTGGAGCTGGAATGCCTAATTCTTCAAAAAAACGGCCTGACATCTGGTTGTCGTAATGCTGTCCGGTATGTACCAAAATAGCTTCAAGATGAGGATTATCCTGAAGCGCATGCATCAACGGAGCTATTTTCATAAAATTTGGACGTGCTCCAACTACCAATAATATTTTTTTCTTCATGGATTAATGTTTTGTAATATCATCAAGAAGGCCGGCAAATACACCACATTGCGCTTTCCGTGAATATTTTTCGTAGCCTGTGGTGGTGGAATGAAGTGTGCCTTGTTGATACTGTTCAAAGTAATGTAGTAATGTGTTTTTCATTCCTTTGAGATCGTCAAAATCGACGATGATGCCTGCTTTTGTTTCGTCCAAAAGTTTGGCTATATCGCTACTACTGGGTCCAATGGCTAAAACAGGCCGTTGCGATGCCATGTATTCATAAAGCTTGCCCGTTAAAATGCCATTGGCATTAGGAGTATTGTTAATAAGCAACAGCAAGATCTGCGCATTTTGTTGAAACCGGATGGCTTCATGATGTGGCAGATACCCTATGTTTTCTACATAATCTTTTAGTTGAAAACGGGATATGTCATCCGAAACGGATGGGTCTGTGTTGCCTACAAGTTTAATCTTTAAATTCTTCTGAAGTCCCGGATTATTTGGAAGTAACTCACTTAAAGCTTGCCAGAGAAGTGTTGGATTTCGTGCCTCATTAATGCTACCGATATGAACAATGGTAAAATTTTTGTCTGGTTTTGCTTCCTCTTGAGGAAGGTCGGCTTCGTCATATCCATTGTGAACCAAAGCAGTTCTTTGGGGATGTTTGGCTTCAAACTCGGCACACCATGTTGGCGTGACGCTTACTACGCAATTGGCTTCGGCAATAACTTGCTGTTCTTTCCGTTTATGGATCCTGTCGGCACACCAAGTCAAATTGAGATCTTTGTAAAAATCAATGTTTGTCCACGGATCTCGAAAATCAGCAATCCATGGAATATGTAATTTGTGATGCAATTTCAGTCCGATCATATGCATAGAGTGGGGTGGTCCTGTAGTCACCATAGCATCGACCGGATGGTCTTTTAAATATTTCGTCAGAAATTGCACGGATGGATGTATCCAAAAGCAACGTGGATCAGGAATCAGCAAATTACCCCGCAAAGTCATTCCGATTGTATGTACTGTACCTCCTTTTTGCTGTCCAATGACTACGGTTTCTTTACTCCTTTTCTTCCCCGTTAAGCGGTTGAAGAGCTGGTATGGCTCCCAAATAGGTGTCTTTAGAACCGTCGTATTCGGGGACACATCTTTTAGAAGTGATTCATCTTTTAACTGAAAATCAGGATTCTCAGGTGTATAAATAACAGGTTCCCATCCGAATTGTGGCAAATATTTAGCAAACTTCAACCAACGTTGAACTCCTGAACCGCCTGACGGTGGCCAATAATAGGTAATGATGAGAACCTTTTTCTGCATGAAACAAATAAACTGGTTTACAGAAACTTATTTTCCAAGTAATTTGTTGTATTCTGCGTTGTTGTCGAGCACTTCAATTGCCTTATCCACTGTTTTGTCATGTTGTATGGAGTAGCGGACGGCGCCTTCTTCGTAATAATAACGTTTTACAATTTCACCATTAATCAGTTTTTCAATGTCAGGTTTAAACCGCATTAAATCCTGATCAATATTAGGCACCAGAATCGATTGGAGTGATTTGAAATCTGTAGCCGCAAGATCTCCGTATCCTTCCATTTTTGCAGTAGCAATGAGCTTATTTAGTAATGTCGCGCTTTGCAGTGTATAGTGAAAATGCTGTGATTTTACAAAGTTGATGAAGTTCTGATAATCTGCATCGGTTATGCCGAACTGTTCCGGAGCTGCTATCGAAAGATGTTTTAAGGCATATTGTGTGGCAAAATCGAAGATAATGTTTTGTGTATATAAATAGTAGGTGATATTTACAGGAGTACTGTCTTTGACTTCAACATCTGGACGTATGCCACCTCCATCGCGAACTAATCTTCCATCCATAGTTTTGAAAACATGCGTCAGGCTGTCGGGAACCCGCATTGGACTGCCATCAGCATTGCGTTCAGCATAATTGATGGCCTGAATGCACCTGCCACTTGGAATATAATATTTAGCCGTGGTGACTTTTAAGTGTCCATCGTAAGGCAATGGTTTGATTGATTGTACTAATCCTTTCCCAAATGTACGTGTGCCAACAATTACAGCTCTATCCAGATCTTGTAGTGAACCGGATAAAATTTCAGCAGCGGAAGCTGTATTGCCATCTACCAAAACAGTCATGGGTAAGCTAGGTACAATTGGTTCGTTTTGTGTTCGATACACTTTATCCCAAGCCTTTACTTTGCCTCGGGTCGACACTACTTCGGTACCCTTAGGAACAAAAAATCCAACCATTTTTACCGCTTCATCGATGATCCCTCCCGGATTATTGCGAAGATCAATCATTAATGAAGTAATATGTTTGCTAAGAAGATATTGCAAAGCAGTTTGCATTTCATCAGCAGCATTTTCGGTAAAACCGCTTAGCATGACGTATCCGATATTGTTTTTCAGAACGCCGTAATACACTACCGGATTAATAGTGATTTTCTCACGCGTTACATTGAAATACAATGGCTTGTCGATCCCTGGTCGTTGTATTTTTAATTTTACCACCGTTTGCGGTTGTCCTTTTAGCAAGTTACTGACTTGCTCAGTGGTTTTTCCTTTCAATGCAACTCCATCCAGAGAGAGTAGGATATCTCCTGCTTTCAACCCGGCTTTTTGAGCTGGCTTCCCATAGAAAGGCTCATTGATGTAAACATATCCATTTTTTTGTCCTATTTCAGCTCCGACACCGGCATACTCTCCTGTAGTTAGTTCTTTGAGAAAGTCGGTTTGATCTTCAGGTATATAAATCGTATAGGGATCAAGATCGGAGAGCATGTCGTTGATACCTGATGTAATGAGTTTTTGATAATTAACTGTATCTACGTAAAACGCATCCAGATCTCTGAATAAGGCATTGAAAATATCCAGGTTTTTCGACAATTCGAAATGTTTATCACCTGTATTGGTATTTGCGCTCCATGCGCCGCTGGTAGCCAGCACCAACAAGAGTGCAGCTAACGATAATCTTTTAAGTATCGACATACGGATATTTGCTTTAAGTTTTTGCAAAAATACAGAATATTTCCCGTTTAGGAATCGAGTTATGACAAATAGGGAAAAATTAGGCTCTTATAATGCAAAACGTGCTTTTCTATTTCTTAGCCTGACTATTTAAAATCAATATATTCGCCGATGAAAGGGTTGTTTAATTTTGATGACTTGTATCTGTGATTGCGGAATCGTATATTTGCAAGACAAGTTTATTCTTTTTTGCCAATGGCTATATTTCATCTACAGCTTATAGTTTCCCCGGAAGAGGCTGCTATGTCCGATCTTTTGCAACGTCGTATTGCAAGAGAACTTCATCTTGAATCAAAAGAAGTAACAAATTTTCGAAAAATCAGGCAATCAATTGATTCCCGCGGTCATTTTCCTAAAGTAAATCTTAAGGTTGATGTGGCAACGGCATCAGACCGTCTTTCTGATGAGATGATCCCGCTGCATTATGACGACGTACATGCTGGCGAAGAGGTGATTGTTATTGGTGCTGGTCCGGCAGGTTTATTTGCTGCGTTGCGGTTGATTGAGCTTGGGCTGAAGCCTGTGGTTCTGGAACGGGGCAAAGAAGTTAGTGAACGCAAAAAAGATATTGCTCTGTTGATGCGTAATCAAGGTGTCAATCCCGAATCAAATTATTGTTTTGGAGAAGGAGGAGCCGGTACTTTTTCGGATGGTAAGTTATATACGCGCTCAAACAAAAAAGGAGATATTCAGCGTATTTTGTCTATTTTCCGCTATCATGGGGCTAAAGAAGAGATCATGTATGGAGCTCATCCTCATTTAGGAACAGATCAATTACCAATCATTGTGCGGAATATACGCAATACGATTCTAAATGCAGGTGGGGAAATTCATTTTTCAGCAAAAGTGGTGGATCTTTTGATTAAAAATCATTCAGTTGAAGGTGTGAAATTGGCGGATGGAACGACTCGTAATGCACGGGCCGTTATTTTGGCTACAGGACACTCTGCGCGTGATGTCTATGATATGCTTTTACACAATGACCTTTTGCTTGAAGCTAAAGGTTTTGCTATGGGAGTGCGGATAGAACATCCGCAGGCGTTGATCGATTCCATTCAGTATCATCAGCGCGTGCGAAACCAATATTTGCCTGCTGCTTCGTATAACGTGGTCGATCAGGTGGAAGACAGGGGAGTTTACTCTTTTTGTATGTGCCCCGGCGGACATATCGTTTCGGCATCTACAGGGACAAAAGAAGTGGTAGTCAATGGAATGTCAGCATCTCAGCGAAATTCGCCGTTTGCCAACTCAGGACTGGTTGTCGAAATCAGACCAGAGGATGTCCCGGATTATGAAACCCTGAGGGCATTTGCCGGCGTGCGTTTTCAGGAAAGTCTGGAATCCCTTGCATATATTAATAATGGAGGACTTGGACAAAAAGCTCCGGCTCAAAGGGTAGCTGATTTTGTCAAAGGTAAACTTTCGGGGTCGTTACCTGATTGTTCTTATTTGCCCGGAACGCTTTCATCGCCGCTTCATTTTTGGTTACCGTCAATGATTTCAACTCGTTTACGGGAAGGAATCAAACATATTGATCGTAAGATGCATGGATTTCTGACAAATGAGGCGTTATTACTCGGTGTTGAGTCGCGAACTTCTTCTCCGGTACGTATTCCACGCAATCTTGAGACCATGCAACATGTACAAGTTGCAGGCCTTTTCCCTTGTGGCGAAGGCGCCGGTTATGCCGGAGGAATTACATCATCAGCCATGGATGGCGAAAATTGTGCTCACGCCGTGAAAAAGTTTCTTAATCAATAATCATATCAGGCTGGAATTAATTTCAGATCCTATATCAATACATCAAAATACAAATAAGGAGGAGAAAACATGCCGGTAATTTCAGTAGAAGGGTCAAAATTGACCAAAGAACAAAAGAGTGAATTGATTGCATCACTTACCGAAGTGGCAAGTAAAATTATGAATGTCAGAAAAGAGGCTTATATTGTTCTTATTAAAGAGAATGATATGGATAATATTGGCGTCGGCGGCATTGCCTTGTCGGGAAAGCTTGCAAAATAATCTGCTATACAGGTGGGGAGAAATGCTATTTTTTGCTATTCCCATAAAGTTATGGATTAAAATCGTTGGCCAGTGAGGGTATGTTATGTCAGTTTACAAATGAATCAATAAAAATTTAATACGTATGGCACAGGATGAAATATTGAAAACAATTGTCGCTCCCGATAAAACTATGGTATTGATTTGGGATGTTCAAAACATGCTGGTGGATAAAATTTACAATAAAACGGAATTTTTGGTTCATAATAACGAAGTGTTGAGCAAGGCGAGGGAAAAACAGATACCTGTCTCATTTTCGAAAATTACGCCGCTACCGCAACAGTTTGAATCGCCAGCCCGGAAATATTTTGGGGCCAAGCGGATGGCAGCTTTAAAGTCGACGCCAGAAGGCTTTGATTTGGCAATTGAGCCAAAGGCGGGCGAGATAGTGATCCCCAAAAATACGGCAAGTATTTTTATTGGGACAAATTTTGAACTTCTGATGCGGAATGCAGGGTTGACTACTATTGTCTTCACCGGTATAGCTACTGAAATAGGTGTGGAATCGAGCGCCAGGGATGCCTTAAATAGAGGTTTTTTTCCTGTTATTGTGACTGATGCAGTCTCATCTTATGATCAGGAAGCGCACAATCGTTCGCTTACAAATATGAAAAACATGATGATCCTCTTAACAACCCAGGAATTACTGGATCTTTGGCAATGAGTAGTAGGCCTTGTTTAGCATGGTTGGCAGTTGTATTGCCAAGAACAGCGGCAATAAGTTGTTGAATAACATAAAAATGCCATTGCTATAACAGGATATTCTGCAAAGAAATTAGCTACATTTGTCAGCAAATAAAACTTTATTTTTGTCGAATATTTATATCCGGTGAAAAGAGAACATGATGGCTGTTGGATGCTATGCAAATAATATAAAGCCGGAAGATAGGTAACGTTTAGATTCTTTTATGGGGAGAATTGGTTATTCTTTCTTCCGGCAGTTGTAAGCTAACTAATCTAATATGACGAAAAAAAGCATTCTATGTATATTTGTAACTATACAACTTTTGTTGTTAAATGGTGTTTCTGCTCAAAATCTAAGTGATTCATTAGGCGGTATCAAAACTCATTTTCAACTCTATTCCGACACCATTAATCTACAGCCTGGCGAACAGTTTATGCTTTTACGGGCTGAAAAGAAATATACCGCAGATCCTACTTTTGGCTATGGATGGGGCTATGGGTATCGCTCCTACCATTTGGAATTTACTACAAATAAAAATATTGTTGTAGAGACATTTAAGTACCATGTCGGCTATAATAATGACCCCAAACTGGTATTATCCTTTTATGATGTATCTGGTCTGTTATTGTCATCCCTGACTTTTCCTTTTGACCGAGTTTCGGTATGCCATAATTTCTCATCGACAGGAAGTCCCTTTTTTTATTCCATAGATTTGATCGAGATTCCAATCTCCCTTTTAGATCATACTGCAAAAATTGGTATAATAAAACTTGAAGCGCGTAAATAACGATTCAATTCGGTTTGATGGATATTTAGCTACTCATTTAAAATAAAGATAATCAGATCAATAAATACAACGCTCAATTTAACACAGATAATCATTCGGAAGCTTGCATAAAACTGGACATAACTCTTTTCACAGGGACAAAAACAGTTTGAACATCATACACTCAATTTATTCATATATAAATAAAATGGTATGGAGACAGTTTCAGAGCTTATCAAAACCCTCGCCGACCAGCATGGTCGCAACAGACAGAACTTGTTGCCTATTTTGCAGGGAGTTGTAGAACAGGAAAAGTATTTGTCTGAATCTTCAATGATTGAAATTGCACGGGAACTCGATATTCCCGCTTCCGAAGTGTACGGAACCGCTACTTTTTATTCTTTTTTGAGCTACAAGAAAATGGGGCGCTACATCATTCGTGTCTGCAAGACCATTACCTGTTCCATGAAAGGTAAAAACCAAGTCCTTTTAGCCATTCAGGATATGCTGAAAATTGGCATTGGTGAAACCACTCCCGATGGAGTTTTTTCGTTGTTGCAAACCAACTGCCTTGGCTTTTGCCATAAAGCACCAACAATGCTGATTAATAGTGATGTATACACTGAGTTAACCCCTGAAAAAGTCAGGGAAATTTTAAGCGGTTATCTTGCCAAAGCAAAGGAAGGAGGGGATTATGAGCAATAGTGATCAACTGAAACGAGCCGATTTCATTTTCAAAAATGAGAATGATTGGGAAGATATTCTAAAAAAGAATATCAAACGTTCGCAGCAAGAACTGATTAATGAACTAATCAGCTCCGAATTAAAAGGGCGGGGTGGTGCTGGTTTTCCGACAGGACTGAAATGGAAGCTTTCTGCTGAGGCAGAAAGTGATGCCAAGTACGTGATCTGTAATGCTGACGAAGGTGAACCCGGAACATTCAAAGATAGGGAAATCTTATCTTTGGTGCCTTTCAAGGTATTAACAGCGATGGCTATCTGCGGGCATGTGATAGGAGCAAAAGAAGGATTTATCTATCTGCGAGGTGAATATTTTTTCCTTAAACCACGGCTTAATGAGGCTATTCATGAATTTGAAACTTATTGTAAAACCATTCATGTTGATTTTAGTATCCGTATTTTCATGGGGAGTGGAGCCTACATTTGTGGTGAAGAAACAGCCCTTTTCGAGTCGATGGAAGGCAAACGGGGTGAACCACGCAATAAACCGCCTTACCCTGCCTTGTCGGGATATATGAACAAACCTACGGTGATCAATAATGTTGAGACACTGGCTCATACATATACGATTTTTAAATATGGAGCTAAACGGTTTTATGACCTTGGTGTACAGTTTTCCCGAGGAACGAAGCTTTTTTCAGTTTCGGGAGATACTCCGAAGCCTGGGATATACGAGCTTGAATTGGGTATGAGCTTGGCGGATTTTGTAAATGATTTTGGTGATGGCGATACCAAAGCTGTACAAGTGGGTGGCGCTTCGGGATTTCTGGTTCCCCGCAAACGGTTTACCGAAACCAATATTGGATTTCAGGGAAAGCTGACCGGTATCTCCCTACCCACGGGTGGTTCAATGATGCTTTTCAACAGTTCAAGGTCTATGTTTAATGTGTTGGATAATTATTTGGAATTTTTCCGTGAAGAATCGTGTGGTCAATGTACTCCATGCCGTGTTGGTTGCCAGCAGTTGTGGCGGGGCATCAAAGCCGTGAAAAGCGGTGATAAAAACGCGCAGTATCTGGATAAACTCTTACGACTGGCTGAGACTATGCAACTGACTTCAAAATGTGGGTTAGGACAATCGGTAGCAAACTCGTTTTCATCCATCGTCGAAAATTTTAGAGAAGAAATGATTTACTAACGCATAACAGACTACACAATGGATAACAACATTAAGATTTCAATCAATGGACAGGGTGTTGAAGTAAAAAAAGATACTTCCATTCTTGATGCCGCCCGTCAGATTGGCGTCAACATACCGACGCTTTGTTATCATAAGGATTTGTGCATCGCCGGTAATTGCAGGGTTTGCGTGGTTGAGGTTGCAGGACAGAAACGCTTGTCACCCGCCTGTGCAACACCATGTGAGGAAGGTATGGAAATTCTTACTAATTCTGTGAAAGTGAGGAATTCCCGAAAGCATATCATAGAACTGTTGCTTTCTGAACATAATGCTGACTGTACACGCTGTTACAAAAACGGAAATTGTGAATTACAGAAACTTGCCTCGGATTACAAAATTATGACTTCCGACTTCATCCCGCTGGTACCATTTAAGCACTATACCATTGATATGTTTTCGCCTTCCATCATAAAGGATGACAGTAAATGCATCCGGTGTCAGCGTTGCGTTCGCACTTGTGCCGAATTGCAGGGTGTGAGTGCATTGAGTGTTGCATACAAAGGAGATATGATGAAGATTACAACTTTCTTTGAAAAAGCGATGAACGAAGTCAATTGTACCAATTGTGGACAGTGTGTCATTCACTGTCCGACGGGAGCTTTGACGGAACGAAACTATATCGAAGAGGTTTGGGAAGCTATTACCGATCCATCAAAATTTGTAGTGGTACAAACAGCTCCGGCTGTGCGGGTAGCTTTGGGTGAAGAATTAGGATTCGAAGTAGGAACAAGAATCACAGGTAAGATGGTGGCTGCTTTGAAACGTTTGGGATTTGATGCTGTCATGGATACTGATTTTACGGCCGATCTTACTATCATGGAAGAAGGCACTGAATTGCTCACACGCCTGAAAGGTGTTTTGCTTGATCATGATCAGAATGTCAAACTACCGATGGCTACGTCATGCTCTCCCGGATGGATCAAATACATCGAGCATATGTATCCCGAATATTTGGGAAATTTGTCAACATGTAAATCCCCTCAACAGATGTTTGGTGCATTGGCAAAAACCTATTATGCAAGGGCCCGGCGTCTGGAGCCTGAGAATATCGTGTCGGTTTCGGTCATGCCCTGCACTGCAAAAAAATTTGAAGCTAATCGTCCGGAAATGCATGATAGTGGCTATCGTGATGTCGATTACGTACTCACAACCCGTGAATTGGCTATTATGATCAAACAGGCAGGTATTGATTTTATGAGTTTAGAGGATATGTCATATGATCGCCTGATGGGAGAATCAACCGGAGCCGGAGTCATCTTTGGTGCCACAGGCGGCGTAATGGAAGCTGCATTGCGTACTGCCTACGAATTGGTTACCGGACGTGAAGTCCCGTTTCAGAACTTGAACATTCTTCCGGTCAGGGGCATGGAAGGTGTGCGTGAGGCTACCATTCGCATTGATAACCCATTAAAAGAATGGGCATTTTTAGATGGAGTGGAATTGAAATGCGCTATTGCGCATGGGCTTGTCAATGCCAAAAAGGTTATGGATGCTGTTCGTTCGGGTGAGGCCAATTATCATTTTATCGAGGT
This sequence comes from Microbacter margulisiae, assembly GCF_014192515.1. Classification (NCBI taxonomy): domain Bacteria; kingdom Pseudomonadati; phylum Bacteroidota; class Bacteroidia; order Bacteroidales; family Porphyromonadaceae; genus Microbacter; species Microbacter margulisiae. The sequence goes on along the minus strand of NZ_JACHYB010000002.1, from coordinate 77,786 downwards.
AATGGCTTGTCCGGGTGGTTGTTTGGGTGGTGGCGGGCAACCTATTCCCACGAGTCCTGAAATAAGGGCAAAGCGGGCGGCGGCTATTTATACTGAAGATGAGAATATGCCTATCCGGAAGTCGCACAAGAATCCTGAGGTTATAAAAATCTACGAAGATTTTCTGGGAAAACCACTTGGAGAAAAGTCACACCATTTGCTGCATACTTCTTATACGGTACGGAAAAGATATTGATCTGCCAAAACAAAAGGTGGCACAGAGAATGCTCTTCAGGCCACCTTTTTATATGCAAACGGTTTGGATGTGTTATCTTTTACTTTAATACAAAAGTCGAAGGTAGCGTCAGGAGTTGGTATTGAATGGTTTTTGCCAATCGGTAATCACCCAGCGCATTCGGATGTAAACGATCCATTTCAGGGCTATGAAAGTATTGCAATTGGGATTCTGCCATTGGGAAGAGTCCACTGATGGAATGGAGATCTATCAATGGAACAGCCCAATAGGAGGCTGCTTCTTTCAGGGCACTGACATATGCGTCAAGATACAAGCCCTGTCCATTGCTATAATTCTCGTCGGGTTGAATGTTTTTTGGTCCAAACTTGGCAAAAGAACGATGAATCGGTGTCATTAGAATGATCTGTTGTTGCGGAAAATTGTTTTTCAGATATGACATCACTTTATTGATACGTCCGCAGAAAGTTGAATCGTCCATAACAGGAGTACGGTATTTGCGCGTCACCATATCTCCATTAAAGTTAGTTTGCTTTGTCGTTTCGCTGAAGAATTTCCCCAACGGAAGTCCATGATTATAATCATTGGTTCCTGCAAAAATCAATATAGCATCGATATTTGTCCCGTGTTCTTTGTGAAGTTTCAATGCCTGTTTATAGATGCCATCCCACTGGGCTCCGTTAACACCGTATACAAAAGGCTTTATTCCCAACAATTCACTAAGGTATTCCCAATAAATGCAGGTGGTGCCTACACGATGCGGATCAGTCATTGAATCACCCAGAAAAGCTACGCTTTTACCTTGCCATTGCGAATGTGGCGTTTTCTCACTTGCTGTTACTATTACTTTAGGAGCTGCTTTTTCCATTGATTGTGTTTGTCCATTCATACCTATTGCCATCAAAAGGGCACAGGTAACTACAATTGTTTTTTTCATGTGTGTTACTGTTTTCCGTGTACGTACAAAAGTAGTCTTTTATTCGATACGATCGTCTGTGATTGATGTTGTTTTGCACTTTTTTGGAAGCGAGTAATCCCGGAACATCTTAAGATATCTTCCTGTTATTTTCAGTTGTTGTCACAACTGATGCAGTCATGGCTATTTCTTTTGGTGAAGTGGATGGAATCGCCATAGTTATTGTATTCAATTTTCTCTCCGATTTGTTGTAGTTTGCTGTCAAACTCATCGGAAAGTTCTTCTTCCTTGCTACCGGGTTTATTATCATACAACAGGTAGTTGTCACGATAGGTTATTGGCGTCAGGTTGGGCATCAGAACGTTTGCGCCGGCTAATAGGCCTGATTCTCTGCCTGTAGGATCAATTGTCTGCAATGCCGTGGTGGCTACGATGTTAATATCGGGCATTATGATGCGTAGTAAGGCTATCATGCGAAGCGATAATCGGAATCTTTCGCCGGAAGGAAGCAATGAAGCGCTGAAACGGGCAAATGGAGTGTCTGAATGCACCAGATAAGGCCCCATCCCAATCATGTCCATATTTCTATTTTTGAAAAACAACAAGTCGTCAGCCAAATCATTTATCGTCTGAAAAGGCAGTCCGATCATGACGCCCGTACCAGTTTGAAATCCGATTTTTTGGAGATTTTCGAGACATTGTAATCGGTTCTGAAAGGAATGTACTGCATTGTCAGGATGTATTTTGTGATATAAACTTTCATTGGCAGTTTCAATTCTTAGTAAATATCGCTCGGCTCCGGCGTTAAACCATTCCTGATAAGTCTCATATGATTGCTCTCCGACTGACAACGTGATACGCAGGGGAGGATTAGCCATTTTCTTGATATGGGCGATCAGTGAGGCGAGTTGTTTTGTGAATGCAGGGCTGTTTTGTTCTCCCGATTGCAGTACAATACCTGTAAAACGCTGTTGGATAGCATATGCTGTGATGCGGTAAATTTCATCTTCACTAAGCGAATACCGATTGATTTTATGATTATCATTTCGTATGCCACAGTAAAAACAGTTCTTCCTGCAAAGATTGGAAAACTCGATTAATCCGCGTAAATATACCTTTTGACCGACTGTTTTTGTTTTGACAGAGTAGGCTTTACGAATCAGCGCTTTTTGTTCATGGTCATCACTGATGGAGAGCAACCGGATCATATCTGCCCGCGATAGCTCTGGTTGATCGAGTATTTCGTCTACAGTCATCATAAAGTATTTGCAAACGGGGCGATAGCGCGTTCAAAGATACCATTCATGTAAGCAATGGTTAAGCCGTAATTGCTAACCGGGACACCCGCTTCGATGGCATCGAATAAACGGCTGAAGATTTGTTTGCGTGTGACCATGCATCCGCCACACTGAATGACCAACGCATAGTCGGTGATTGGTGTTTTGATTTCGTTGAGGCCTGCAACAATATCAAATTCCAGTTGTTTCTTTGTATAAGCCTTCAACCATCTTGGAATTTTGAATCGTCCGATATCTTCGCAACTAACTTGGTGTGTACATGATTCCAGGATAAGGATTTTATCACCGTCTTTTAACTGGGATATTTTTCTTGTTCCTTGTACATACTCATTGAAAGGGCCCCGCATGCGGGCGTATGCAATACTGAACCCGGTTAACGGGATTTCGTCCGGAATAATTTTACTGACAAATCCAAATGCCTGGCTGTCTGTCATCACCAATCTGGGCTTGATATCTGTTTTTTGTAGAAAGAGCTCCGCTTCCGTTTCTTTCACCACGACATTGATTGCATCATTATCCAGTACGTCGCGGATAGCCATGACCTGCGGTAGAATCATTCTGCCGTCCGGGGCTTCGGAATCGACAGGAGTGATCAGCATGACGATATCGCCGCGATTGATCAGGCCTTTCAGTAACGAAGGATTTTGATAGGATGTTTCTGGAATTGTTCCTTTCAGTGCTTCGATCAGGCCATCGAGATTAGCACGCGTAACCGAGCTGAATTCAACGATGGAAGCGGTGGTTTTTTGTTGTATCTTCCGGATGGTGTTGTTTTGCAACGGTTCCATATCGGTTTTGTTGTTCACGATCAGGTAGGAAACTTTGTGTCTGTCGAATTTTTGAATCAGCGATTCTTCATATTCATCGAAAGTATTGTTTGCGATAACCAGGATGGCACAGTCGATTTGTTTAATAACATCCAGTGTTTTGGCTATGCGTTTCTCTCCCAAATCTCCCTGGTCGTCAATGCCTGCGGTGTCAATCAGGATGGCAGGTCCGATGCCGAATATTTCCATCGATTTTTTTACCGGGTCTGTTGTCGTTCCTGCAATGTCCGAAACAATTGCGACATCCAGTCCAGTGAGGGCATTGATCAATGAGCTTTTTCCAAAGTTTCGTCGTCCGAAGATTCCGATGTGTGGTTTTAAATCTTTGCCTTTCATCTCGTCAGCTTTTACAACGTTAGAAATAGAGATCCCGTTTCCCTTCCTTTATTTTCTCGATACGTTCCCGGACGGCTGTTTGCATCGGTTCATTATCCATTTTTTCGATGGTGTCGTCAATAACTTGCCATCCTTTTCGGGCAGTATTTTCCGGTGCGTAATCTGTCAGATACTCCGCTAAGGTTAATATAGCGTTCGGAGTGCAATATCGTTTTATAAATCCCGGGACTGAAAATTCCATGAAGTGTTCACCTGTTCTGCCCAGTCGGTAACAGGCCGTGCAAAACGAAGGGAGCAGTCCTTGTTCCAGTAGTTCGTCAATGATATCATTCAACGGTCTTCCATCGTTTATCTGAAACTGACCTTTATCGAGATGAGCCCCGGTTTCGGTTTTCTCAGAATAGCTGCCTAATTCAATTTTTGTGCCTCCGTCGATTTGGGAAACACCAAATTGAAAAATTTCATTACGGAGCTGTGCCGGTTCCCTTGCTGTTAGTATCATACCGGTGTAAGGTACTGCTAGTCGGAGTATCGCAACGAGTTTGGCAAAATTGTTATCGCTGACAAAATAGTCCTGATTGATGTTGAGCATGGAAGCATCTTTCACCCTGGGGAACGAAATAGTATGTGGCCCTACGTTATAGCACGCTTCAAGATGATTGGCGTGCCGTACCAGCCCCAGCACTTCAAACCGCCAGTCATATAAACCAAACAGGGCACCGATGCCTACATCGTCTATTCCGGCTTCCTGTGCCCGGTCCAGAGCTGTAAGCCGATAGGCGTAATCCGTTTTTCGTCCCGAGAGGTGATATGTCTTGTAGGCTTCAGGATGGTATGTTTCCTGAAATATCTGATAAGTGCCGATACCAGCTGTTTTAACGGTTCTGAATCCGTCAATGTCGAGAGGAGCGGCATTAATGTTGACTCTCCTGATTTCACCATTCCCTTTTTTTACACTGTATGCCAGTTTCACCGTATGTGCTATGAATTCGGGACTATATTGCGGGTATTCCCCATAGACGAGTATCAAACGTTTTTGCCCGTCATCTTCCAAAGCAGTTACCTCGCTTATAATTTCGTCATCGGTTAGGGTTTTTCGTATTGCTTTGCTGTTCGAGGTCCTGAATCCACAGTAGATGCAGTTGTTAGAGCAGTAGTTGCCAATGTAGAGAGGAGCAAAGAGCACAATACGGTTGCCATAAATGGTTCGTTTCAAGGTACGGGCGCCTTCCTTGATTTCTTCGATTAGTTCGGGGTTATTGGTATTGACCAGCACGGCGACTTCTTCCAGATTCAGCCGTTGCTTGGCAAGTGATTTTGCGATGACTTCGTGAACTCTTTCGGATGAAGAAACCGTGTGGTTGATGTAATTCCATATCTCTTCTGCATCGATAAAAGGCTTCATCGGTTCATCGGGAATTACATATGTTTCGGGCGTGAATTTCATGAACGTGTAGTTAATAAATACCTGTTAGTTGGGTCCCTTGTGCACACTTAGGTCGGCAGGGCAAATATACACATAATCCTGTTTTTCTGTCCTTCAGGATAATTATTACATGAAATAAGCCAATGTATTTGAAGAATGATAATAGAAGAGAACCCTATGATTGTCTGTATTTTTTTTCGCGCAATGCTTTAATGTCTTCATTGGTGATATACTCGTCGAAATCCATTTGACGATCAATTATGCCGTTAGGGGTCACCTCAATGATGCGGTTGCAAACAGTTTGAAGGAATTGATGGTCATGTGAGGCTAACAATAAATTGCTTTTGAATGTTTTCAACGTGTTATTGAATGCCTGTATGGATTCCATATCCAAATGGTTCGTCGGAGAATCAAGGACGAGCACGTTGGGATTTTGCAACATCATACGCGCAATCATGCAGCGCATCTTTTCTCCTCCTGAAAGTACGCGTACTTTTTTTTGAGCATCTTCTCCGGAGAAGAGCATTTTGCCCAGATAGCTTTTTAAGTACACTTCATTGGTATCTTCTGAAAATTGGGCCAGCCAGTCAATGATAGATAAGTCGGTGTTGAAAAAAGCACTGTTGTCTAAAGGTAAGTATGCCGGAGTGATGGTAACTCCCCAGGAAAAATTACCGCTGTCGGGTTTTGTTTTCCCTTCGATGACTTCAAAAAGAGCCGTCATGGCACGTGGATCATGCGAGAAAAAAGCTACTTTGTCATTCTTTTCAATCATGAAGCTGACGTCGCTGAATAATAGGTCACCTTCAATGGACTTGGACAGATCATGTACTTCGAGAATGACATTTCCAGGATCGCGTGAAGGAGTGAACACAATACCCGGATAACGACGTGACGACGGTTTAATCTCTTCTATGTTGATTTTTTCCAGCATTTTTTTGCGGCTGGTAGCTTGTTTTGACTTGGAAGCATTAGCACTGAAACGCGCGATAAAGTCAAGCAATTCAGCGCGTTTTTCTTCTGCTTTCTTGTTTTGTTGATTTTGTTGGCGAAGCGCTAACTGGCTCGATTCATACCAAAAACTGTAGTTCCCCGAAAAGATTTCAATTTTACCATAATCAATATCGACAACGTGGGTACATACTGCATCCAAAAAATGCCGGTCGTGCGAAACCACCAGTACAGTGTTATCGTAACTGGACAGGTATTCTTCGAGCCACATGATGGTTTCTATATCTAAGTCATTCGTTGGTTCATCCAAAAGCAGGTTGTCAGGGTTCCCGAAGAGTGCACGTGCCAGAAGCACACGCACTTTTTGTTTCCCGCTCAGATCTTTCATTTTCAATGCATGAAAAGACTCTTTGATGCCCAGATTGCTAAGAAGCATGGCGGCATTACTTTCGGCATTCCATCCTTCCATTTCGGCAAATTGTTCTTCCAATTCGGAAGCACGTATCCCGTCTGCATCTGTAAAATTTTCTTTGGCATAAAGGGCCTCTTTTTCTTGTTTCACTTTAAACAGTAGTTCGTGCCCTTCGATAACGGTATCCAATGTAGTCAACTCATCAAAAGCGTAGTGATCTTGGCTTAGCACCGAAAGCCGCTCGCCGCTTGGGAGAATAATAGTGCCTTTACTGGGAGAGATTTCACCGCTGATAGCACGTAAAAAAGTGGATTTCCCTGCACCGTTGGCACCAATGATACCATAGCAGTTGCCCGGGGTAAACTTCAGATTCACATCTTGAAAAAGCACTTGTTTGCCAAATTGAATGGCTAAATTGGAAACTGTAATCATATTGAATAATCAATGAAATAGTATGGAACAAAACCATTCGGTATTGAATGTTTTGAACCTGTTTATATTATGTTGTTTGTGTTTCATTCCAAGGATGTTTGCCCCCGAAAGTGTGGAGTGTCGCATGCATGGATAGTAGAGAAGGTTGGCTTATGCTGGAAACTTTCTGTTTGACAGGAAGGAATCCTCTTTTGTATACCAGAAGACAGAAAACTTCTTTCTAATATGATATTAATTCAATTTTTTTGATTGAAAACCAATGATTTATTGGTGTGTGTATAGGTTAATTATAAAAATGCAAAGGTAGTATTATTTCCCGATAATTTCTGAAGGATATTAGCATGGTTTTTTACTGGTTCAAACTGGAATTGTTATTCGATTTTGCTGATTGTTAGTCTTAAACGCGTGTTAAATACCATTGTAGACTCTAAGTTTTCGTAACGAATATATGGCATTAATGGATTTTGCAGGATTGCTATACATTGCTCTTTTGTATGCTTATTTGTCCAACATTTTTATTTCCAACCTATTGTGTTTCAAATGTCATCCATTAGGATTGAAAAAGTTGATGCTTTTTGTTGTGTTTTTTTATGCAGTTTTTCTTGGCAAAGGCAGTTAGATTATAATATTGATTCGTATCTTTATTCCTTCATTCACTGAAATGTGTCGAAACCGGCAATTGCAATCCGCAACACGTAACACTCTTTTCTGCCAAATAATGTAGATTGTTCTTTTTCTCTCTCTTTCTGCCATTTCCTATTTATTTTTTAATTTATTATGTTCAGAACAGATTTACACACGTTCCATATTCCTGTTATGGGGATTGGATATACCATTGATACGCCGATAAAAGTAGCTCCATGGGGTATTTCATCCGTTATTTCGTTAGTTGATGATTTGCTGATGGAGAAGATGAGGGCATGGTACAGCAAGAAATGGGACCTCCCTTTTCATCCTATCACAGACAAAACAGAGGACTCACGTGCAAAGCGTATAACCGCATATTTAGATATGGTGGATGAATTGGTCTCGAAAAAGGTTGACGAAATAAAGCAATCCTCTTTGCAAATCGGGGGAGCTTGTGCTCGTTACATGGAGCTGTTGCCTGATACTTCATTAGTGAAGCAATCGTATTTTCAGCTGTTTCAGCATAGTAATGCGCTTGAAATAAAGATGTGGGTTGATAAACACATTGAAGCCGGAAGTATAGATGTCAATATTATGACTAAGCTGGATAAAGAGAATTATAAGAACGGGGAAAAATTGCCTGCTGCTTTCAATGATGGACATGCCGCCTTGCGGGGGTTTGCTCAAAGTACTTTGCGAGGTGCTATTGTGTTATCGGCGGGCATGAACCCTCGTCTATACAGTTATTTGGACCAATTTCCTGATTTTTTCCCTGATGCCGATGGCCGTTTAAAAAAGAAGATTATTCTGAAAGTGAGTGATTTTCGTTCTGCGTTGATTCAAGGAAAATTTTTAGCTAAAAAGGGATTATGGGTCTCGGAATATCGAATTGAATCCGGTTTGAATTGTGGTGGCCATGCTTTTGCGTCACAAGGTGAATTAATGGGCCCTATTTTGGAACTATTCAAAACCAATCGTCAGCAACTTCATAAAGAGGTGCATGCCATATTTGTTGATGCTCTAATGTCAAAGAACTTAATGATTCCATCCAGTATGCTTCCTTTTAAAATCACAGTGCAAGGTGGAGTCGGAACAGCTGAAGAACATCAGTTTTTGTTGGAGAATTACGATTTGAACAGCATTGGATGGGGAACTCCGTTTTTGTTGGTACCCGAAGCTACAAATGTTGATAAAGATACGCTTGATTTGTTGTGCAAGTCCACTGAAAAAGATCTTTATTTAAGTACGATTTCTCCTTTCGGCGTTCCTTTCAATAGTCTTCGATCAAATACAAAAGATCTTGAAAAAGAGCAAAACATTTTATTGGGGAGTCCCGGTGCTCATTGTACTAAAAAATTTGCCCAACTGAATAAAGAATTTACCGAACGAGCCATTTGTACTGCTTCAAAACAATATCAAAAATTGAAGATTACAGAGTTAAAGACGAAAAATCTTACTGACACTGAATATCAGAAAGCTTATCGTCGTATTGTCGAAAAATCGTGCATTTGTGTAGGATTAGGAACGTCTGCATTGCTTAATCATCACTTGGATACAACATCCGAGGGTTCCGGTGTCTCGGTTTGTCCCGGGCCGAATATGGCCTATTTTTCCAAACCTGTTTCGTTGAAAACAATGGTAGATCACATTTATGGTCGTACGAATATTATTGAACGTTCTGATCGTAAGAATATATTTATAAATGAATTGAAAATAAATATCGATTATTTACAACAACAGATGGATGACGCTCCACAACCCTGGGATGCGAAACAGAAGGAAAATTTTACGGTCTATTCCAATCAGTTGTTGGAGGGAATAGATTATTACAAACATTTGTTCCCTAATACAAAGGATAATATGGCAATTTTCAGAAATACCTTTTTAGACGAACTTGGTGTTTTAGAGCGTCGGTTAACAGCATTACAGACAGTAGGAGCAATCGGATAGCGTAAATTATTAATCATTTGCATCCAATTCCGGATTACATCAAATAAAACTTTTCTATTTCAGCTATTCCAATCCTATCTTAAAAAGAGAGATTGCAGAGATACAAGAGCGGTAAAATGGAAGACAATACGCATATTTTGTCAATGAAGATCCTTTCAACTAATCGATCTCATGTACTTCGGTAATTTTTCAAATTATTTTTTCATGCTGGCCTCCGTAAAAGAAAGCGGAAGGATGTCGGTTACCCGATCAAAAACGTAAATTTCATTTTTACCATATAACAGCAAAGAAATCGGTTTGGCAAACCGTGTTTCGGTTTCGAGCATCACCTGACGGCAGGCACCGCATGGCGATATGGGATTTTCTACAAACTCACCGTTGGTTTTTGCTGCTATAGCCAAAGCTCTTACAGGGATTTCAGGGCGTTGTGCATTAGCATAAAACAGGGCTACCCGTTCGGCGCAAAGTCCCGATGGATAGGCTGCGTTTTCCTGGTTATTGCCTGCAAAGATCTCTCCGTTTTCAAGTAATACGGCTGCTCCAACAGAAAAATGGGAGTAGGGGACGTAGGCATTTGCCGTTTGTTCTTTTGCTTTCACAAGCAGTTGCTGGTAGTTTTCGGGAAGTTCAGAAAAGGTATATACCGAAAATTCAGTGTTGATTTGTTGTTTCTTCATACGATAAATGCCACGGTTAGTGTGTTGCTTCAATGGTGCTGATGATATCCTGTGCCACTTCGCGTTTGTTTTTCAGGGGGAATTCAATGATTGTTCCGTGCTTGTCGATAATCGAAATCTGGTTTGTATCATATCCGAATCCGGCCTGTGGATGGCGCAATGAATTGAGCACGATGAAATCAAGATGTTTCCGTTGCAGCTTTGAGAGTGCATTCTGAGTTTCGTGTTCTGTTTCCAGCGCAAAACCTACCAGTATCTGATGCCCTTGTTTCATTGCTCCCAAAGTTGCAGCTATATCCTGTGTTGGTTGGAGATGGAGTGTCAGGCCATCGCCTTCCCTTTTCAACTTTTGCTCGGCTCTGGTTTCGGGAGTGAAATCAGCGACAGCCGCCGATAAAATGGCTATGTCCTGTTCTGGAAATAATTTTATAGTTGCCTCATACATTTCGGCAGCGCTTTCCACGTTGATGCGGTGAATGCTGGAATGTGGAGTTGGCAGGCTGACGGGACCTGTTATGAGCGTTACTTCGGCACCGCGCAAAGCGCACTCTTCTGCTAAGGCAAAGCCCATTTTGCCTGAAGAGTAGTTGCCGATGAAACGTACCGGGTCAAGCTTTTCGTATGTCGGGCCTGCTGTGATAATCACTTTCTTCCCCTTTAATGTATCCTGGGTGACAAAGAAATCATGCAAGGTTTTTGTTATCAACTCAGGCTCAGCCATGCGCCCTTTCCCTTCCAGTCCGCTTGCCAGTTCCCCGGTTGAAGGGTCAATAACCCGTACACCGATAGATTGCAGTTGTTGCAGGTTCCGTTGCGTGGCCGGATGCAGCCACATGTCCAGATCCATTGCCGGCGCTACAAATGCGGGGCATTTAGCTGATAGATAGCTTGTCAGCAGCAGGTTGTCGGCTATGCCGTTTGCCATTTTGGCGAGGGTGTTTGCTGTTGCAGGTGCAATGACATAAACGTCAGCCCAGAGGCCCAGATCGACATGGCTATTCCAATTCCCATTGGTCGGGTCGAAGAAATCAATCAGAATGGGATGTTTCGATAGTGTTGCCATCGTGAGCGGGGTGATAAACTCCTTGGCCAGCGGAGTCATGATAACCCGCACTTCTGCTCCTCCTTTTATCCATTGACGGACTAGGTAGGCCGATTTGTAAGCGGCTATGCTACCTGTGATTCCCAGTAAAATGTGTTTCCCTTTTAACATGGTGGAAAGTATTAGGATAAAGTGTGATTAAATGCTGTTTAGGCCCTGTTTAAAGACACTTTTTGCCGATCGGGGGTCGCCGACCGGCAAAAAACAGTAGTGTGGTATGCCCCGTTGATTTACTTTGATAATTTTTCCTTGGCAGGGAGACGGACAAATAATTTGTTTTCGATCAGTTCCTGAGTGGCGATCAATGTCGGTTTGGGCAGTTTTTCGTAGAAACGGGATACTTCGATTTGTTCCCGGTTTTCGAAAACTTCTTCCAGATTGTCAGCAACTGTGTTGAACTCTTCCATCTTCTGGCTGATATCGTCGCGAATCATCAAGCTGATTTGGTTAGCCCGCTTACCGATGATCTTTACTGTTTCATACACATTACCGGTTGATTCGCACAAACTGTTCATATCGCGTGTAACAGTTGTCAAAGGGGCCTTTGTTTTTCTGAAATCCATATTATTTCTCTTTTACGTATTTTTGAGCCTGATTAAACATGGCAAGGGCTGTTTTAGCGTCTTTGCCTTTAGGATATTCATTGATAAAGTTGTAATATTCGTCAATGACATCGCGGTATCGTTGATCCTTCAGGTCGGGAACGCTGTACTCAGCTTCCATGTATTTTGCTTGCAATACAATAAACATCAGATCTTCACGATATTTTGTGTCGGGATATTTTTTGAGGGCGTTATTTGCTACAATGACAGATGACAGGTAATTGTTGCCCATATAGGTTCCCAGATTATAATAGAGCCGTGCATTGAGTAATTCCTTGTAAGCCAGTTTGTCTTTCATCTGGGCCAGATAAGTATATGCTTGTTTGGCTTTGTCGCTCATCGGATAGGTCTGCACAAAGTTGGAAAAAGCATCGATGGCTGCATAGGTAGCCGTTTGATCCAGTCGCGGATCAGGAGAATTCAGATAGGCGCAATAACCGATCATATAATAACTATCTTCTGCGTATTGACCTTTTGGATAACTTTTTATATAAGCTTTGAACTCATCGCTTGCCGAATCATAATCTTTTTGGTGCATATAGCATTCGGCCAGCATGTACATAATGTCTTCATCCTTGTCCGTATGCCTGTAGTAGCCCGAAACATCTTCAAAAAGCTGCGAAGCACGGTTGTAATCCTTGTTTTGGAAGTATGCTTTGGCTTCATTGAATTTCAAATTGTTATCGGTACTTTTTAACAATTTCTGATACTGTGTACATGATGTAAGTATGAATGCGCCAAAGAGTAAATAAATGGTTAATCGTTTCATTTGTAGCCAGTTTGTTGATTCGTGTGGATGCGCTTTGTGTTTGCATCACGACTTAGTTTCAGTCTTTGCCTAAAAAGAGATGCAAAGGTAGTAATTTTGTGATAAAGAGAGAAATTGCGGCGTCATATTATGCTTTTTTTGTGATCGCAAACCTCCTTCTCTCCCATTTCTGAAATATCGTCGGACTGGTTTTTTCTTCTGTTACCGGGTTACTTTTGTTTTTTGTCTCCCTTTGTGCCGGATATGTTTTTGCTTCATTGGGTGTTTATGTGTGGAAAAAGCTCCCGGCAATCATCTGCACAAGAGCTTTTATTCATGTTTTCAGTTGGTGGCCATATTCTGGTCAACTTTGGTGACTTTTGACCTCTTTTTTTACTTTTTTTTCTGCCCGTTTTTCTTTCAGGCTTTTTGCCGCAGGTTTTTTCTGGGCTTTCTCTACAACTTTCTCTTTTGACATAACTGCGAATGTTTTAATGTTAAACGAATCATATTATTTTTCAGGAGATTGTCTACTGGCTATCTCCTGTCTCATGACACTACAAACGGTATAAAACAATGCCCTGATCAGGTGCCAAAGATACTTGCTTTTTATCCGGATTATTCACTGTCGGAAAGGAATTTTTTTCCGGAAAAATACAGAAAAATTATTCGGTAAGGAAGAGGATAAATCATTGTACCAAAAGTAGTAAAATGCTTTTGTTGCATCGTCATGCAAAAAATGCATGCAATGAGGAAATGCGCTGAACCGTAGTAGTCTAAAGATAAAAGCGGGCCGAGGTAAAAGCTTGAACAACAAATAAAATCGGGCTAAAGAGAACTGCGGTTGAAAGCTTAAGGTGTAAAGTTGAAAAGAGCGCTGTAAATGATTGAAAATATCATTTCATTAGATTGTGTAGATGCTATATTTTCATGTGCTTAGATACTAAGCGTATTTTTTTAGGCGAAAATTGATAAATAGAACATCTCCAGATGAAATTATATCCTTTATTTGTTTGAAACATGTAATTAATTAGTTGCATTTGCAACATGAATAGCGACGATACTAATACGGGAGCGGTTCGCATAGTTTTTTATACTGGCGAGTTCAAAGGATTTTACAATTGAATATCGTACGTTTTTATTTGCTATTGACCATGAAAATATTATTGAAGCTACTCAAATAATTATCCTGAACGGTTTTTTGAAAAAATCAAATAAGGATTACGGCAAACAAATAAAAAAGGCAACCAACATACTAAATAGTTTGGAACAATGAAAAAGATAAATACTGCACTATTGAACAACGCAGCCGATCTTTTAGATGAAAGACACGGAAAGGAGGGCACGACCACCCGTGAAGCGTTCAACAAAGAGGCAGTTGCTTTCTATTACGGAGAAATACTGAAAGAGAAGCGGAAAGAATTGCATCTTACACAGGATTATATTGCCGGCAAAACGGGGCTTAAAAGAAGCTATATCGCAAAGATAGAAAAAGGAGAAACAGATATGCAAATGTCAAGTTTTGTAAGAATTGCAAAGGCTCTGGGATTGAAATTATTATTGTCGTAATAAGCGCCCGTTAAAGGATAAAATTCCCCGTCCTGTACCAGTCAACGTGCAGGACTTTTTTTGCTATGTGTTCAACTTTGATTACTTGTAAAAAGAAAAACGCTTATAATTATTTCATTATAAGCGTTCTAATAACGATTGTTTGTACCCAGGATGAGACTCGAACTCACACGAGGTTGCCCCCACTACCCCCTCAAAGTAGCGTGTCTACCAATTCCACCACCTGGGTAAATGCCATAATCAATACGTGCCCGGAACAGGACTCGAACCTGCACAGCCTTACGACCACTAGTCCCTGAAACTAGCGCGTCTACCAATTCCGCCATCCGGGCTGATTACTACAGCGAAATACGCCTTTCGAGCGGAAAACGGGACTCGAACCCGCGACCCCGACCTTGGCAAGGTCGTGCTCTACCAACTGAGCTATTTCCGCGATTGCGAAGGGTTATTACATCAAAGAACCTCTTTCGTTTTTTGTGGATGCAAAGATAGCTTTTTTTTTATATCGGACAAACTGTTGGCCCCTTTTTGCTGGTATACGGACGAAAAGCTTCGCTATATACTGTGAACAACCCTGTTCATGCTTTTCGGTTGCCAGTGTATATCCGGTTGAGTGCTCAATTTTGCCTTGTTTTATGACAGCCTGTTCTTATAGTCTTCATAACCGAATTCGCGGACTAACTGAAACCGGTTGTCGGGTCTCCAGATGCCTATTGAAGGATGGGTGACACCGTTGAAATAGGTTGTTTTCACCATCGTGTAGTGCATCATATCCATGAACACGATTCGATCGCCGGGTTGCAGTGGTTTGTCAAATGACCAGTCGCCTACATAATCGCCTGAAAGGCAACTGTTGCCTCCCATACGGTAAACAGGTTTGCCTGGGACAGGCTCTCCGGCTCCCAGAATCTTTGGTTTGTAGGGCATTTCGAGGCAGTCGGGCATATGGCAGGCAAAGGATACGTCGAGCATGGCAGTTTTGATGCCGTGATTGTCCACCACATCCAGCACGGTGGACACCAACTCGCCGGTTTCCCAGGCAAAGGCACTTCCCGGTTCGAGAATAAGTTGCAGATGGGGGTATTTTGCCTGAAATGTTTTCAGAATGTGGATCAGTTGTTCCACATCATAACCTTTGCGTGTCATCAGGTGGCCGCCGCCCATATTGAGCCATTGGATGCGATTGAACAAGTGTCCGAACTTGGCTTCGACTGCTGCTAATGTCTGCTCCAGATCTTCGGCCTGCGATTCGCACAGGGTATGGAAATGGAGCCCGTCAATGCCTGCTGGCAGGCTGTCTTCCAGTTGACCGGCAGTGACTCCCAGCCGCGACCCGGGCGAGCATGGATTGTAAAGGTCGGTGCTGACGCTCGAATATTCGGGGTTAATGCGTAGTCCGCACGAGACGGGATGTTCTGCTTGTTGTGTTTGTGGATAGAAATGCTCAAACTGCGACAGAGAGTTAAAGGTCACGTGGCTGCTGTAACGAAGTATGGACGGGAATTCCCTGTCGGAATAGACCGGGGCATAGGTGTGCGCCTGGTTGCCCATCTCCTCAAATGCCAGTTGTGCTTCGGCTACTGAGCTGGCCGTGGAGTAACGGATATATTCGCGGATAACCGGAAAGACGCTCCACATGGCAAAAGCTTTGAATGCCAGTATGATTTCTACTTGGGCATGCTCTTTCACGGAGCGAATTAGGGTTAAATTTTCGCGTAACCGTTTTTCGTCAAGTACGAAACAGGGAGAAGGTATTTGTGTGTAATCTATCATTGTTTTTTTGTCCGGATGGTTTTCACGTACAAAAATAAGCCTTTTCTTCGATATCGGGAGAACCCTCTCTTGCCGGTTTATTCCGTTGCAGGGCAAGACAATAAAAGAGGCAATTTGTTGCCATATCGTTATTTTCGCGCTGAGGCTGCAATAATTGATCTGTCATTGCCCGTTTGGCTTCTTTGCTATTTTTAGCAAAAAGAGAGATACAATTATCCCTGCGATAGACTACATTTGCAAACTATATTGATTAATACTTTATGGAAGATAAATCATCCCGTAAACAGGAGAAACCGGGTGATTTATCAAATTTGAAAAATGTAAACTTATGATGCAGCCGTGCTTGTCGTTGATGATACGCCGGCTGTTTTTGTATTTAAAGCACTGGTTTTGCTGCGGGTCATCCTGCTTCGAATCAACGCCTGGTAAGGTTCGAAAAACTCATTCAATTCGTTGATCAATGCAGTATAGGCCAGCTCCGGATGTTCCACTGCCGCCAGTTCAATGGCGGAAAGCATCTGACGGAACGCTTCGGTAACAGATGTTTTCACAACCTGTTTGTCGATGCTCCGGTCAGGATACCAGTCCCCACGACGTGTCGTTACATTGCTTTCTATGCTTTGCTGCAACAAGTTCAACTCATCCACGAACGGTGTGACACCAAGCGTTTGAGCGTTTTGGCTCAGGGGCGCGTCGTTTTTGAGCTTAGCCAGAAAATCACTTACCGACTGGTAAATCACTTTTTGGTTCATGCGCGAGTAATCGGCAAAGAAAGAACGTACAACAGGCTCAAATGAGGCAACAGCTGCTGATACTGCGGTATCACCCGAACGTTTACCCGCCCGCACCTGAAGAAAAACCGCTTCTATCAGCTGCTTCCTTCTTGAGCGTTGGGTATCTAATACCTGAGTCAGCGGATGCGCCATAACTCTTTTGTTTAGTAAGGGTAATTGAGCCTGTAAGGTAACCAGACGGTTATATGGTCCACTAATCAACAGGGTATCGGGATCATGCGCTTCCACAATCCGGATCATTCCGTTGATAACTTCAGGGAATTCCTGTACCCTGATTCTGCGTAAATAGCTAAAGCTTAAAATATTATTTATCATATTTCTAATTTTAAGATGAAACATAATAGAAGAAATCAGGCCTTGCATTCCATAAAATACTGAATTACCTCCTGTTTGTTAGCATTTCAAAGAACGTAAAGACAGATTGCCTTCCCAATTTTACTAACACCTTTGTGTTAACATAAAATCGATATACAAATATATGGTGATTCTTATATTGAGTATAACAAAATATTTCAACAAAATACTAACAGCGTTTTGTCATCTTTCTTTTCGTGTTAATATTTTAACAGTGCCAAAAACGGAAATGAAAACATAAGTTAATGTATTTGCTTTTATCCAATAAAACAGATGATTATATGATTTATGCTGTGTGACAAAACCATTTCTGCAATGTGCAGAACAGCTTTTGTCACGTTGCAAAGTGACTTCAGTCTTTTGCAGAGTAGCTTTTGTCACATGAAAAACACTATTTTTATGTTGCATAACATATTTTGTTTTGTGGGAAATCTCCTCTGTTAAACACATTCCACATAGATTGCTTTTGATATGTTACTAATGTATAACAAAAACGCCCTTTTTCATGTGACAAAGTGGACTCTGCACACGACAGAGTAGGTTTTGTCACGTGAATGAAGGAGGTCTGCACACGGCAGAGTAGGCTTTTTAAAGTGACAAAAACAGTAATGTAAAAGGCAGACCTTCTTTTGTAAGGTTACCTAAGTCGTTATTTTCATCGCAGAGTGACCTTGTGAATGTTACAAAGGCAGTAATGTAAATGGCAGAGTAGGTTCTGTAACATTAAAATGGAGGTAATGCAGAGGTAATTTCTGTCTGTCCAGGTTATCGTTGCTGCAAAATACAATCAGGGTTAAAATAAAGGATATAATCATTGGAACTTACAAAAATATTTATGACCTTTGAGGAAATTTTATAATGAAATTTCCGAAAAGCCTTGTTGTAGCAAATTCGTTGCATGATACACCAAGTTCCGGAATCTCCTTTCGGAATCCATTTTTAATAAACATTTTTAGTGTCTTCATGATTTGTACGTATTGATTTTGACATGATCATTTTAGTAGAATTCTGGAGCACAAAATGAGGCGTTTTTGACGATTTTTTATCATGATTTATAATACAATGAACCCATCCGAACAACAATTTCTCAACGATTTAGACAAGAAGCTCTGGACGGCAGCCGACAAACTACGCTCTACACTCTCGGCAGCAGAATACAAACATGCGGTGCTGGGGCTTATCTTTTTAAAATATATCAGCGATGCTTTCGAGGTACGACGCAAAGAACTGGACATTGCCCTGCGCAATTCGGAACACGATTACTTTCTCAACCCCGCAGATTTTGACAGCCCGGAAGAGTACGAAGCCGAGATAAAAACAGAACTGGAAGTTCGGGATTATTACACCGAGAAAAATGTGTTTTGGGTGCCGGAGCGTTCCCGCTGGAATGTGCTGAAAGACATTTGTAAAACGCCTGTAGGTAATCCCCTACCGTGGCTGAAGAAAAACAGAGAAGGTGCGATGGAGCCCGAAAAGATGAAGGGCGTGGCTTTTCTGATTGACGATGCGCTGGATGCTGTGGAAAAAGATAACCCCAAGCTGAAAGGCATTCTGAACAAAACCTATACCCGCCTGAATGTGGACGACTCCAAACTGGGCGAACTGATAGACCTGATCAGTACCATTCCGTTCGAAACCGGAACGCTCAACTCCAAAGATATTCTGGGGCATGTGTACGAGTATTTTCTCGGACAGTTTGCCAGTGCCGAAGGCAAAAAAGGCGGTCAATTCTATACCCCAAAGGCTATTGTAACATTGATTGTGGAAATGCTGCAACCTTACAAAGGCCGTGTGTACGACCCCGCCATGGGTTCGGGTGGGTTCTTTGTGCAAAGCGAAAACTTTATCAAGCAACATGCCGGAAAGATTGATGATATTTCGGTTTACGGACAGGAATACAACCATACTACCTGGCAGCTGGCGGCCATGAATATGGCTATCCGGGGCATCGACTTTAATTTTGGAGGACAACCGGCCGACACACTCAACAACGACCTGCACCCGACCTGCGTGCCGATTATATTATGGCCAACCCGCCTTTTAATATGAAAGAATGGGGAGCCGACAAACTGGCGAACGATGTGCGCTGGAAATATGGCACACCGCCCGAGGGCAATGCCAACTTTGCGTGGTTGCAACACATGATACACCACCTGAGCCCGCTGGGTTCGATGGCCTTGTTGCTGGCCAATGGCTCGATGAGTAGCAATACCAACAGCGAAGGCGAAATACGCCGCGCCATACTGGAAGCCGATCTGGTGGAATGTATGGTAGCCCTGCCCGGACAGCTCTTTACCAATACCCAAATACCCGCCTGTATCTGGTTTCTGACCAAGGATAAATCGGGCCGCAACGGCAAACGCAAACGCCATGGCGAAGTGCTGTTTATCGATGCCCGCGAAAAGGGTTATATGAAAGACCGCGTATTGCGCGACTTTACCCTTGATGATATTAAAGATATTGCCGACACCTTCCACCAATGGCAGGGATTGGCAGAAGGCTATGAAGATATTGCCGGATTTTGCAAAGCAACCGACCTGGAAGATATAGCCACCAAAGACTTTGTACTTACGCCCGGACGCTATGTAGGCACCACCGAACAGGAGGAAGACAGCGAACCTTTTGCCGAAAAAATGACTCGCTTAACTGCCGAGCTTAAAGGCTATCTGGAAGAAAGCGCCAAACTGGAAATGGAAATCAAAAAACAGTTGGGAGGGTTGGGGTATGTCATTTAAAATGTTTGATATTTCAATTGGCGAATTTTGTCCATTTGTATACGGAAAAGCATTGAAAGCTGAAGATCGTAAAAATGGTAAAATACCAGTTTACGGGAGTAATGGGATAGTGGGTTATCACAATGAATATTTAGTGAATGGACCAGGAATTATTATCGGAAGAAAAGGATCAGTAGGTGAATTGCATTTATCAGAAAGTCCATTTTGGGTAATTGATACAGCATTCTATATCTCTGGGTTTTCTATCAACGAACTTAGATACATATATTATCAATTAAAAACGCTGAATCTCGATAAAATGAATTCTGACTCAGCTGTACCAGGTTTAAATAGAGAAAATGCCCATAATAGAGTTCTGTCAATTCCAGAAGATTCGAATGTAAGAGAGAAAATTGGGGGCGAAATAGCTAAATATGATAACAAACTTAAATGCAACAACCGCATCAACCAAACCCTCGAAACCATAGCGCAAACCCTTTTTAAATCGTGGTTTGTAGATTTCGATCCGGTAAAGGCAAAAATAGCCGCCAAAGAACAGGGCGAAGACCCGCAACTGGCAGCTATGATGACCATCAGTGGAAAAACTGCCGATGAGATACGACAAATGCCTGCCGATAAACGAAAGGAATTAGCAGATACCGCAGACCTGTTCCCGGATGAAATGCTGGAAAGTGAATTGGGGTGGATTCCGAAGGGGTGGAAAGTGCAGTCGTTGAAAGAGTTGGTAAATATAAAATATGGCAAAGATCACAAGAAACTACTTGAGGGCAAAATACCTGTCTTTGGATCTGGAGGAATAATGAGGTATGCAGATCAGTTTCTTTATGCTAATGAATCAGTGCTTATACCAAGAAAAGGTTCATTAAATAACGTGATGTATGTTGACGAACCTTTTTGGACAGTTGATACGATGTTTTATACTGTAATGAAGAGGCCAAGTATCGCTAAATTCGTTTATCAATTTGTAAAAACACTTGATTTGTCATCGATGAATGTTGGATCTGTCGTTCCAAGTATGACAGTAGAGATATTGAATGCGATTCCAATTGTTATTCCTTCAGAGAAATCAATTAAAGATTTTGATCAAATTATATCATCTCTCTATAATACGAAAAAAGTATATGAATGTCAGAATAAAGTGCTTTCATCTCTGCGTGATTCCCTTTTGCCCCAATTATTATCCGGTGAAATAGCTATCAACTAATGACCTACGAACCAATCAACCACCATCGTCGTAGTATCCGCCTGAAAGGCTACGATTATTCGCAGCAGGGATTGTATTTTATCACCCTGTGCGTGCAAAACCGCGTGTGTTTGTTTGGCGAAATCATAAACGGACAAATGGCGTTGAACACCTACGGTCAAATTGCCCACAACGAATGGTTGAATACCGCCACCATCCGCAAAAATGTGACATTACACCAATTTGTGGTTATGCCCAACCATTTCCACGCCATCATCGAAATCAATGGTAATGACGACGGCGGCGGTAGGGGCGAATTGTATTCGCCCAAAATGCACATGTCCCAAATGTATTCCCCACAATTGCATAACAATCAATTGGATTCGGGCACAAACAATACAACAAATAGGGGCGAATTGCATACGCCCCCAATGGATACGCCCGAACAATGTAAGGGCGAATCGAATTCGCCCAAATCCACGACCGAATACAATTCGGATAATAGGGGCGAAAGCATTTCGCCCCTACGTGGACCATCGGGAACGGTGGGGGCAATGGTGCGGGGGTATAAATCGGCGGTGACCAAACAATCGAAATTGTTGCATTTTGATGGGACGCTATGGCAACGCAATTATTGGGAACACATTATACGCACCTCGGATGAATATGAACGAATTGCAACCTATATAGAAAATAATCCCATGAACTGGCATAACGATACACTGAAATAATGATCACAGAAAACCAACTCGAACAATTGGCTATCTCCTGGTTTCAGGGTAGCGGATATGATTACCTGAACGGAGCAAATATAGCCCCGGAGAGTAGTAATCCTTATCGTACGGATTATCGGGAGGTACTCCTGAAACAGGAATGTCTGGAAGCCTGGCAAGCCATTAATCCCGAAATCCCCAAAGACAAGCTGGAGGAAGCATTTTATCTGCTTAAAAATGCACAGGGAGCCAATACTGAGTTTCGGAACAAAGCTGTTCATCAGATATTGATCGATGGCATTCGGGTGGAAGTTGATCGGAACGGGCAAAAAGAGCCGGAACTGGTCATACCCATTGATTTCAGACATGCAGCTAACAATCGTTTTCTAGTGGTGAATCAGTTCAGCATAGTGGGGGCAAAGCAAACCCGCCGTCCGGATATACTGTTATTTGTGAATGGCTTACCGTTGGCTATTATAGAGTTGAAAAATCCTGCCGACAAGGAAACCGATGTGTGGGACGCCTACAATCAGCTCCAAACCTACAAACAGGATATAGAGGATTTGTTTCTGTGTAACGAAGCCTTGGTGGTGTCCGATGGCATTACCGCCCGCGTGGGTTCGCTTACTGCCAATAAAGAGCGTTTTATGCCGTGGCGCACCATCAGCAACGAGAACGACCGCCCCTTGGTGGAATTCGAACTGGAAAAAGTAGTCAAAGGGTTCTTTCAACCCGAACTGTTTCTGGATTATATCCGTTACTTTGTATTGTACGAACAGGATGGGGAAAAACTGATCAAAAAGATAGCCGCTTACCATCAGTTTCACGCGGTACGTGAAGCTGTAAAAGCTACTGTGATTGCGGCTAATGTGCCGGAAAGTTCTGTGGTTGCACACCCTAAAGCATCTTATGGAAAACAGGTAGTAGTAGGAAGTAAAAAAGCAGGAGTTATCTGGCATACACAGGGTTCGGGTAAAAGTATCTCGATGGTGTGTTATGCCGCCAAGTTGCTGCAACAACCCGAAATGCAAAACCCAACTATTGTGGTCGTTACTGACCGTGCCGATTTGGACGGCCAATTGTTTGGTACCTTTTCGCAGTCTGCCGACCTGTTGAAGCAAACCCCGATACAAGCCAATAGTCGCGAAGAGTTACGGGATATACTGGAATCGCGGCAATCGGGAGGTATCGTGTTTACCACCATCCAGAAGTTTTCGCTCTATGCCGGCGAAACCAAACACCCACAATTATCGCAACGGCACAATATCGTTGTAATCAGCGATGAAGCGCATCGTAGTCAGTACGGCCACCGGGCAGTACTCGATACCAAAACAGGAGCTTATAAATACGGTTTTTCGCAACATATGCGCGATGCCCTTCACAATGCTACTTTTATAGGATTTACGGGTACACCTATCGCCAATGGCGATAAAGATACGCGGGAGGTATTTGGCGATTATGTCAGTATCTACGATATTCAGGATGCGGTGGATGATGGAGCTACCGTACCCATTTTCTACGAAAGCCGCCTGGCCAAACTGGATGTGGATAGAGACGAGATTGAAGCTTTGAGTCAGGAAGTAGAAGAAGTGATGGAAGATGAAGAAGACCTAACCCTGCGCGAAAATACCAAAAGCAAATGGACAGCCCTGGAAAAGCTGGTAGGTTCTGCACCACGGTTGAAGCAGGTGGCTGTTGATTTGGTGAATCACTACGAACAACGTACAGCTTCCATTGAAGGAAAGGCTATGATTGTATGTATGAGTCGCGACATTTGTGCACATCTGTACAATGAAATTGTGGCCCTCCGCCCAGACTGGCACGATAAGGATGTGGAAAAAGGAGCCATTAAAATAGTGATGACTGGCTCGGCAGCCGATAAGGAATTGTTGCGTCCGCATATTTACACCAAAACGCAAAAGAAGCGATTGGAAACCCGATTTAAAGACCCGGATGATGCATTGAAACTGGTCATCGTACGGGATATGTGGCTCACAGGTTTTGATGCACCTGTATGTCATACGATGTATATCGATAAACCTATGCAGGGACATAACCTGATGCAGGCCATAGCCCGTGTAAACAGGGTATTTAAAAATAAACCCGGTGGTCTGGTGGTCGATTACATTGGCATTGCCAATGAACTGAAAGCGGCTCTCAAAACCTATGCGGATTCCGAAGGGAAAGGATCTCCGACCAACCGTACACAGGAAGCTTATGTGGTATTGCTGAAAAACATGGATGCTGTTCGGGGAATGTTTCATGGCTTTGATTATTCTAAATACAAAACCAAAGCACTGCAATTGCTTGTGCCTGCTACCAATCATGTATTGCAGGAGCCGGAAAACGGCAAAAAACGCTTTCTGGATTTGATGCTGGCGGTAAACAAATCGTTCTCTCTATGTGCCACGATGGACGAAGTGAAAGAACTGCGCTTGGAAATTGCCTTCTTTAATGCCATCAAAGCTACAATACTGAAGTTTACGAGCGTCGATAGCAAGCGTCTGGCCGAAGAAAAAAACAGTGCCCTGAAACAAATCATCGACAATGCCATCGTGGCCGACGGTGTGGCCGATATCTTCGAACTAGCAGGCTTACAAAAACCGAATATCGGTTTATTGTCGCCTGAATTTATGGAAGATGTGCGCAATATGAAATCGAAAAACCTGGCCGTGGAATTGCTGGAGAAACTGCTGAAAGACGAAATCAAATCGCATTCGCGCGGTAATCTGGTGCAGGAAAAGAAATTTGGCGACCGCCTGTTGGAAACACTCCGCAAATACCATAACCGCGCTATCGAAACGGCTCAGGTGATTGAAGAGCTGATTCAGATGGCCAAAGATTTCCACGAAGCTATTAAACGGGACGAAGATTTAGGCCTTAACCCTGACGAAATCCGTTTTTACGATGCGTTGCTTGAAAACAACACCGGCGACGAAGCCCTGAAAAACGAAGATATTAAATTTCTGGCTCAGGAACTTACGGAGAAGCTAAAAGGCAGCATCACGGTAGATTGGGAAGTACGCGATAGCGTACGCGCCAAAATCCGAAATATCATCCGTAGAATGCTTAGAAAGTACGGATACCCTCCTATCCGCTCACAAGAGGCTATTGATTTGGTGATCCGGCAGGCGGAAGTGTTGGCGAAGGATTGGGAGAAGAATAGTAATGAGTAAAAAATAGATATGAATTTTTGGTAAGCCAACTCAAAAAAAACATCAACTGACGTGAGATTAGCACATTTGACCAGCAAAAATAGACTTATTATGTCCTATTTTCAATTATAATGAAAAAATGTTACGTTTTATCCGTGAATTACTCACGGATAACAAAAAGATATTCTATCTTTGTCGTTCAATCTTAAAACAACACTGTCATGTTATTGCGATTAAAAATAAAGAATTTCCTCTCATTTTTTGAAGAAACGACTTTTGACATGTTTCCCAATCCGAAGCGGACTTCATTTCCAAATCATATTTATGATGAAATGACAGTTCCTTTGCTGAAACAAGCTGCCATATATGGGGCAAATGGTTCGGGGAAGTCAAACTTTATAAAAGCTATTAGCTTCATAAAATCATTTGTTACAAACGAAGATTTTCTGAAAAATGTAGATCTGGAGGATTATATCTTTCAACTGACTTCAGCCAAAGAAACAGTAATTTACTTTGAAATTGAATTCTTTATCAAGAAAAAATACTTTGTTTATGAACTGGAAATTGAGAAACAAGCTATTCGGGAGACTTTAAGTCATTCCGGATTAGGAAAAACTCCCGATAAGATTCTATTTAAACGCAACGGCGCTGCAATAACATCCGCATACGTAGGTAATGAGAGTTCGGCAAAGCAGTTGCTGTCGATGAATCCACTTGCATCGTTATTCCCATTAAATCAAAAATTTCCGGTACTTACCCATGAAGATGTAAAGTTAGCCTTTGATTGGTTTGCAGGGAAGCTTGAAATTGTGACTATTAATAGCACAATTCCTACTATGATTGAATTGATGTCGAACCAAACGGCTTTACTTCGCTTGACAAATGAGATTTTTGAGAATATTGGAGTGGGCATTGACGCTGTAAAAATTGCCGAAACGCCATTTGATCAATGGATGACACATCACAGCAATGCAAATGAATTGCATCAAATGATGGAAACTGATCCTTTGAAACCCAATACAGGTATAACCAAAATAGAAAATAACCGTAATGTCTTTTCGGTTTTACTCAAAAATGGAGTAAAAACGGTGCAAGAGCTTATATTTGAGCAATTGGGTCAGTCCGGTTTCAAAAAAGAGATGAAAATTAGTGCACAATCAGATGGAACTGTCCGATTACTCGTTTTAATACCGGCTATCTATGAAGCTATAAACCAGCAGAAGGTCATTTTTGTTGACGAAATAGATAACAGTATTCATCCTAATTTGATGTTTTCGTTGCTTCAGTTTTACGGTGCCCATGCTTCAAAAGGTCAATTAATTTATACAACGCATACCACCCGGTTAATCAATCAACAGGAATTGCTTCGCCCTGATGAAATATGGCTAACAGAAAAAGAAAATGGAAATTCGAAAATGTATTCCATTAATAATTTCAAGATACATAATACCATTAATCTCGAGAACGGGTACTTAGATGGGCGATATGGCGCAGTACCTCAAATAGGTGAATTTCAATCTTAATGACTGGTACATTACGTACATATAGCAAAGGAAATCTTGAAAAAGAGCTTCTGCCTCAACAGAAAAGAAAAACTGTTGAAACAGAAGCTCAGGTTACATCTGTAGTAGAAGCTCAACCATCAGCCTATCAGAAGCCTGATTTGGAGGAGATGCCCAAAGCTTTTTTTGTACTTATTTCGGGAGGTGAGGACAGGGAAAAAGATTACTTTAAAATCATTTCCAGTCATGACAAATTTAAACGGATTAAACTGGAGTTTATTGTTGACCCGCAAAAACTATCGCCCGACGGTATGTTTGAAATTGCCGAATATAAAAAAGCCCGTTATAACAGCAGTAAAAATAGAGACGAAGAACCTGATAAAATTTACCTGATTTCGGATGTTGATCATTTTATTACTGAATTGCTTCGTATAAAACCAAAATGTTTGAAAGAGGGTTTTAGTCTGATCATTAGTAACTCTTGTTTCGAAGTATGGCTATATTATGCATATTGTGACTCATTGCCAAATTTCACAATACCATCAGATTCTCTCAAAATTAGCAGTAAGTTTAAAGGTTGGTTACCATCGGCAATTCGGGGTGGTGTAAAAACCACAAGAGCCATTCTGAATGTTTACCAAAATATTGAGCATGCCAAGAAAAACTATAAAGAAGATGCTAATGGTATACCTGAGCTTTTTTCTACAAATATGTTTGAATTGGCTGAGCATTTACTACCATTGATTGAACCTGAGTTGACTGATTTTATAGAAGAAAATAAGAGAGTAGAGGCTGAATTTAGGAACAGAGTTAAGAAGTAGCCTCGCTTAAACTTAACAAATAAATACATAGTGCAATGAATATGTTTGTCGAAAAAAAATCACAAACATTTACAGGCATCATAAATGATATCAGGCAGATAAGTGTGTATGTACGTGATCAGAAGATTTTTCAACGTCTAAAAGGAGCGGATTAGAACAATGATTTCGTTCCGCATTGTCTAATTATTTATCCGGAAAAAAATGAAAGATTGGTTGACTCAGAAGATGAAGAAGAAGATAAAGAGATGAAGGGGTTTGATGGGGTTGATTTGATTAAAGATACTATAAAGATAAAGGCATTTAATCGGTTTTATAAACTAAGTGTCTTGTTGCCAGTGATAAATAAATAGAAAAAAGATATGTCCCAAAAAACAATTAATTACGGAATAGTATATGTACTCACCAACCCAGCCATGCCGGGTTTGGTAAAGATAGGAATGACCAACAGGGAGAGTGTGGATGCCCGCCTGAAGGAGCTGTTTAATACCAGCGTTCCGGTGCCTTTCGAGTGCGAGTATGCTTGTAAGGTAGAAAACTCAGAAAAGGTAGAGAAGGCATTGCATTTGGCATTTCACCCGTACCGTATTCATGCACAGCGAGAGTTCTTTAAAATAAATCCCGAACAGGCCATAGCTATCCTTCAGTTACTGGATAAAAGCAAGGATATTACAACTGAGATACAGGAAGAAATAAATAACGACCTGACGGATATAGACAAAGCAGCAGGCGAAAAAATGAAGATTGTACGCAGACCTCCATTGAATTATCTGGAGATGGGTATACCGGTAGGTTCGAAATTATTGTTTGTGAAAGATGATATAGAACAGGATGCGATTGTATCCGGAGATAGAAAAATAATGGTAAACGGTGTGGAAACTTCACTTACTGCTGCTACTCGTGAACTATTGCATTTGAAGCATGATATTCAACCTACGCCTTATTGGACATATAATGGTCGAAATCTAATGGATATTTATAATGATACCTATGTGACGAATGAAGAGTGAGGAGGATTGTTGCTGGGGTATGTTCGGCAGTTAAATCTGAAATAAGTTCGTTCTTCCTTTTACTGCAATTAAAACAGAATAACACGCCGCAAAGATTAAATTTTATCGTGATATGATTTCCCGATGTTTATTTCTGGCAACTCAGTTATAAAATGTTCTTTGAAGGCAGCTACAAAAAAAGCCGCTTATAACAAAGCGGCCTTTTTATGCATAGAGCATTGACGTTATACTTCTAAATCACCATCTACAACCTCATTCCAGGGTAATCCCTGCTGGCTTAGCTGGGCAAGGAACGGATCGGGATTAAACTCTTCCACATTGTACACGCCGGGTTTACGCCATTCGCCTGTCATAAACATCATGGCGCCGATGGCTGCCGGTACTCCTGTGGTGTAGCTTACAGCTTGTGTACCGGTCTCCTGGTAGGCGGCTTCGTGGCTGCAATTGTTATAGATGTAATATGTCTTGGGTTTCCCGTCTTTCGTGCCGGAGATGCGGCAACCGATGGAAGTCCAGCCTGTGTAGTTTTCACCTAAATCGCCCGGATTTGGTAAAACGGCTTTCAGAAATTGAATAGGCACAATTTTTTGTCCGTTGTATTCCACTTCGTCGATGCGCGCCATGCCGATGTTTTGAATGACCCGCAGGTGAGTCAGGTATTCCTGTCCGAATGTCATCCAGAAGCGGGCGCGTTTCAGCGTGGGGAAGTTTTTCACCAGCGATTCGAGCTCTTCGTGGTAGATGAGGTAGGATTCCTTCGCCCCGATTTCGGGATAGTTGAGTGGTTGATGTATCTCGTGCGGTTCTGTCCATACCCATTGCCCGTTTTCCCAGTATTTTCCCTTTTGGGTTACTTCGCGGATATTGATTTCGGGGTTGAAGTTGGTGGCAAATGCTTTGCCGTGGTCGCCGGCATTACAATCGACAATGTCGAGATAATGTATTTCGTCAAAATGGTGTTTGGCGGCATAAGCGGTGAATATGCTGGTGACACCCGGATCGAATCCACAACCCAGAATGGCAGTGAGGCCGGCAGCTTTGAAGCGTTCCTGGTAAGCCCATTGCCAGCTATACTCGAACTTAGCTTCCTCTTTCGGCTCGTAATTGGCTGTATCCATATAGTTAACGCCAGCAGCCAGGCAGGCATCCATAATGGTCAGATCCTGATAGGGCAGGGCTACGTTGACCACCAGTTCCGGGTTAAAAGAGCGGAACAGTGCAATGAGCTCGTTTACATTGTCGGCATCAACCTGTGCGGTTTTGATCTCCACGCCGGTGCGTTTCTTGACGTCATTGGCAATGGCATCGCATTTCGATTTTGTTCTGCTTGCTAACAAAATATCAGTGAACACGGTTTTGTTTTGTGCTATTTTGTGGGCAACGACAGTTCCAACACCGCCTGCGCCAATAATAATCACTTTTCCCATAGTTAATCGGTTAGTTTGTTTTTACAGGAATTGTTACTTGTTGCTTTTCGGACTTTTAAGCGCCTCTGCGAGTTTTGTCTGCAATTCGGCTGCCAGTTCGGGGTTGTCACGTAACACGTTCTTTGCTCCGTCGCGTCCCTGTGCAAGGCGGGTATCGCCGTAGCTGTACCATGATCCGCTTTTCTTGATAATATTGTTTTCAACACCCAGGTCGATCAATTCTCCGGTAAGTGAGATCCCTTCGCCGAACATAATATCGAATTCAGCTTTGCGGAAAGGAGGAGCCACTTTATTTTTTACCACCTTGACGCGAGTTTGGTTTCCGATCACTTCTTCACCTTCCTTGATCTGACCGATGCGTCGAATGTCGAGTCGGATGGATGCGTAAAATTTAAGCGCATTACCCCCGGTGGTGGTTTCTGGATTTCCGAACATCACACCGATCTTATCGCGCAACTGGTTGATGAAAATGCAGCAGGTATTTGTTTTGCTGATGTTGGCTGTCAGTTTCCGAAGCGCCTGAGACATCAGTCGTGCCTGAAGTCCCATTTTTGAGTCACCCATATCGCCTTCCAGCTCAGCTTTGGGTGTCAGGGCAGCTACGGAGTCAATCACTACGAGATCGACTGCAGAGGAGCGGATCAGTTGATCGGCTACTTCGAGGGCCTGTTCGCCATTGTCAGGTTGTGATATCAGCAGGTTGGCAATATCAACACCCAGTTTTTCGGCATAAAACCGGTCGAAAGCATGCTCCGCATCGATGATAGCGGCAATCCCACCTGTTTTTTGAGCTTCGGCAATGGCATGAATAGCCAGTGTGGTTTTACCGGATGATTCAGGTCCGAAAATTTCGATAACTCTTCCGCGTGGATAGCCGCCGACACCCAATGCAGCGTTCAACCCGACAGAGCCGGTGGAAATGACAGGCACTTCTTCAACACGGTTATCGCCCATTTTCATGATGGTGCCTTTCCCGTGATCTTTATCTATTTTTTCCATGGCCAGTTGCAGGGCTTTCAGTTTCTCGACGGAAGGTTGTTTTGCTTCTTCTGACATAATTGTTCTTGTTTTAATGCGTTTAATGTTTTTGTTGTATAGCCCGGAAGGCTTTCCTACGCGGATAGACAAAATGTTGGCCTGTAGCCTGCAGTTATCCGTAAGTTGGTCAAAGGTACGTTTTTTTTCCTTATATTTTATGCACACTGCACTTTTAAATGAGGCGAAGAAAGTTTGTTTTGTTTAAAAGTATTTATATTTGTGGAAAAAATCAAGCATGTTGTTTTCTTCTGCAATGTCGGAAGATCGCCGCCGGTTTCTTCATGCGCTGGTGGTGCCGTCGTTGCTTTCGCTGGTCATTTTTCTGGTTTTTGTACTGGGACTTGGTATGGGATGGGATCTCGACCGGTTTGGCGTTTATCCGCGCACACTTCAGGGAGTGCCGGGTATTTTACTGCATCCGTTTGTGCATGCAGGATGGGGGCATCTGGGAGATAATTTGCCTACATTTTTTATCCTCTCTACGGCGCTTTACTATTTCTATCATACACAGGCTAACCGCATCCTGTTGTTGATTTGGGTGCTTACGGGCATTTTTCTGTGGTGTATCGGGCGTGAAAGTTATCATATTGGCGCCAGTAGCATCATTTACGGACTGGCCTTCTTTTTGTTCTGGGGAGGAGCGATCACCCCTTCGATTTCATTAACTGCACTCTCGCTGGTGGTGGTTTTCTGGTATGGTAGCATGGTGTGGAATATGTTTCCTTTGATGCCCCACGAAATGATATCGTGGGAGGGACATCTTTCGGGTGCACTTGCTGGTTCGATTACGGCTTTTGTATTTCGTAAAAGCATAGTTGCTCAGGTTGGCGATAAGAAAAATTCCCTGCCGGATGACGATGATGACGAGCTGACCCGTTTGGCGATGAAATATAACCTGGAACAGGATGAGATGAGAGAGGAAGAAGAGGAACACAATAATGACAATCCAGACGATAGCAGGGATAATCAGGAGGTAAAAGAATGAATCAATTTTTTCATCAAACCCCTTTCTTCAGGATAACGCTGGCTTTGACCGGCGGCATTTTTCTTGCGGATTATTTTTCGCCTTCTGTTTTGTTGCTGGTTGTATTGGTCATGCTTTGTCTCGGAGGTGTTGCTGTGAGCATGTTTTTTCCTGACAGTTTCCGGTTTCGCTGGTTGTTTGGTGTCAGCGTAGCGGGATTGATGGTGTTACTAGGTATGGTGCGCATGCAGGAGTCCCGTCAGCAGACGGCTTTCCCCCGGGAAGGAATGAAGGGCGTATTTCTGGTGGAAGTGACCGATGCTCCTGTTGTCAAAGCAAAATCGGTGTTGTATCAGGTACGGCTACTGTCAAGATATGAATCAGGACACTCCATTTCGGTGGAGAAAATGGCGTATCTGTATGTGTCAAAAGATTCGATTGCACAGCTATTCGATCTTGGTGATCGTTTCCTGGCATCGGCAACATTTGCCCCGGTTCGTGCAACAGGTAATCCGGGGGCATTTGATTTCAATAGGTTTTTGCAAAACCATGGCATTGCAGCTACCGGTTATGCGATACGCCGGGACATAAAATTTACGGGTAAAGATCATGGATTCTCTTTTTATGCAGCTGCGTTGCATCTCCGTTCAAAACTGTTGGAAGTTTACCACCGTTATCATATCGACGGCGATCCGTTTGCTGTTGTAGCTGCGTTGACACTGGGATACAACGAAGCGTTATCACGTGAGTTGCGTGATAGCTACAGTGTGTCGGGAACCATGCACGTACTGTCAGTGTCGGGATTACATGTGGGAATAATTTACGGGGTGCTCTATTTCCTGTTGGGTTTTATGCGTCGTAAAAGAAGGACACTTGTTATACAGCAGGGTTTGATTATTGTTTGCTTGTGGGGTTTTGCTTTTCTGACGGGGTTAGCACCTGCTGTGGTACGTGCCACACTGATGTTTTCGCTGGTGGCAGCGGGCCGCATGCTGATACGCAAGCCACAGATCATGAATACGGTCTTTTTTTCTGCTTTTGTGATGTTGCTTCTTCGACCGACCTATATGTACGACGTCGGCTTTCAACTGAGTTATATCGCGGTGATCAGCATTGTCTATTTTACCCCCAGACTGGAATCTTTATTATATACGCGCAATCGGGTGCTGATATGGTTGTGGCGGTTGCTGTGTGTGTCGATGGCAGCCCAGATCGGGACATCAGCTTTGGGAATCTTTTATTTCCACCGTTTTGCTACTTTTTTCTGGATGGGAAACCTGTTTGTGGTTCCTGCTGCTGCTTTTGTCATTTATCTGGCTATAGGATTACTGATTCTTTCTCCATTCCCGGTTGTTGCGTCTTTTATCGCTGTTCTCCTGAAATGGTTGCTGAATATGATGAACGGTGTTATCCGTTGGATAGAGTCATTGCCTTGTGCAGCCTACAATTGCTGGATAGATGCTTTTCAGCTTTTTATCTCTTTTGGGGCAATTATTGCGCTGGGAGCCTATTGTTCGTCAAAGCGTTTTGCCTTTCTGGCAGCAGGATTAAGCTGTGTGTTCCTCTTTTTTGCGGATTCATTGTGGCGCACTTACGCGGGATTGGCACACCATCAGGCAATTATTCTTGCAGATAGCCGACATACCCATGTCGATTTTCTACTGGGTAATGAGCATTATGCGATTACGGCGGACAGTGGTGTGCTACAGGAACTGGAAAAAGCTTATTACTTGCAGCAACGGACAAAGGCTCCAACATTGTGGAATAAGGCTTATGTTTCGGTGGAAGGGAAACATTTTTTAGTAACAAACGATTCGTTGTTCAGGAACAAAACAACGGCTCAGCCGCTTCCTGTGGATTACCTGATTCTTGGCAATCGGACAAGGATAACTTTCGATAAGTTGTACCGGATGGTTAAACCCCGGTATGTTATTATTGATCAGACTATTTCTCCATGGTATAGTCGTAATGTCCGGCAAGCATGCGATTCGCTCGGGATTGCCTGCACAGATATGAAACAGACGGGTGCTGTCAGGATTGCTTTGTGATGATAGAAATTACTCTGCCGAATCAAGTAGTTGTTGTTCAGCAGTATGTTGCTTTTCGAAATGGAACGAAGCGACGATTTCGTCTTTCATAGCTCTGATTTCGTTGTTGCATAAGTTGCCAATACTTCCTTCGTGGGTGTGATGAATCGTTTTCTCAGGCTGATAATTTCCTGCGGCAATGGTATCTCCAACATGCTTGTACGAATCCCTGAAGGGTATTCCTTTTTTTACCAGTTCATTAACTGTTTCTACGCTGAACATCAGGTCATATCGAGGATCATCCAGAATAGATGTGTTGACCGTGATTTGTGGAATAATCATGGCAGTCATTTTCAGGCAGTCGTCCAATTCATCGAATGTTGGGATAAAACATTCTTTGGTGATCTGCATATCACGGAAATATCCCGAAGGAAGATTGTTGATGATGAGCGATATTTGTTGTGGAGCGGCCTGTAGTTTATTGCATTTTGCCCGGGTTAGTTCAAAAACATCAGGGTTTTTCTTGTGTGGCATGATGCTCGATCCGGTAGTAAAAGCATCGGGCAACTTGATAAATCCGAAATTCTGGTTTGAAAACAGGCAGGCGTCGTAGGCTAGTTTGGAAACGGTAGCGGCTATGCCAGCCAGGGCTGTCGTGACAGTTCGTTCCATTTTGCCGCGTCCCATTTGGGCATACACTACATTATAGTTCATGGAATCAAAGCCCAGCAGATCGGTTGTCATTTGCCGGTTGAGCGGGAAGGACGATCCGTATCCTGCTGCAGAGCCCAGTGGATTACGATTGGCAATCCGATAAGCGGCAAGCAAAAGCTGCAGATCATCTGTCAGACCCTCCGCATATGCACCAAACCACAGCCCAAACGATGAAGGCATGGCTACCTGAAGATGAGTGTATCCTGGCATCAGCACGTCTTTGTAACGTTCGCTTTGCTCCAGCAATGTTTCGATGAGCTGTGCCACTAATCCTACGGTTCTCTCAATCCGGTATCTGGCAAAAAGTTTCAGGTCGAGCAGCGCCTGGTCGTTGCGTGATCGCCCGCTATGGATTTTCTTCCCCAGATCGCCTAAAGCGCGTGTGAGCAGAAGCTCAACCTGTGAATGAACATCTTCGACTTCGGGTTCAATCATGAATTCCCCTTGCTCAATTTGGGTGTAAATTGCGGTAAGGGCTTTCAATAAAGGTTGCAACTCGTTTTTTTCTAACAACCCGATGCTTTCGAGCATGGTGATGTGAGCCATCGATCCCAACACATCAAATGGCGCCAGAAAGGCATCCATTTCCTGATCGTGACCAATCGTGAAACGTTCAATTTCTTTATCGGTTGCAATGCCCTTATCCCATAATTTTTTTGCCATAACGAAAGAGAGAGGTGTTATGCGTAATGAATTTGCCCTATTGCTGTGGCAAACTGATTGACGAATTGTTGAATTTTACCGTTGAACATCATTTTTACCATTTGAGGCAGATCGGCATGTACTTCTACTTGTAATTGTGTTTTTCTGCCTTCGTCCATTGGTTCGATATTGATGATCAGATGAAAATCGATAGGAGCATTGTCGGAATTAAAACGGATGGCTGTTGCCGGAATCTTTTCCTGGATATAGAGTTCAATCTTGCCCAGCGGAGGAATTGAAAACAGGCATTTGTCCTCGTGAAATTCCACATCCTGAATTGAGTTCTCGGGAATTAAATGACGTGAGTTTTCCAAATTCCGTAAATCGGATAATGTGTCAAAAACTAATTGAGGAGTAGAATCGACGAGTTGTATATCACTTTTATATAAAGTCATGGAGTTGTTTTGTTGTTATTTTACAGATGGCTGCCATTTAGATGGATTGTGTCGCCATTCCTGTAGGGTTTTTAATTCGCTTTCTGCAATGTAATCGGTTTCCAACGCCACATTGAGTATTGCATCGTAATTGCTTAGTGTAACGCATTCTACTTTGGCGTCGCGCATTTGTTTTTCTGCAACGGCAAATCCATAGGAGAAAATAGCCAACATACCAATCACATCACTTCCGTCGTTACGAATGGCTTCTACGGCTTTCAGGCTGCTCCCCCCAGTCGAAATCAGATCTTCGATTACAAGCACCTTACTTCTTGGCGGCAGATCGCCTTCGATCAGATTTTCCAGTCCGTGGTCTTTGGGTTTGGACCGTACATAGATAAAGGGAAGTCCCAATTCTTCGGCAACCATTGCACCCTGGGCGATAGCTCCGGTGGCAACTCCGGCAATGACGGTTGCTTCGTCGAATTTTTCACGGACGATACGAGCCAGTTCAATCTTAATGAAATTACGAATTTCCGGGTATGATAATGTTTTTCGGTTATCGCAGTAAATTGGTGATTTCCAACCTGATGCCCAGGTAAACGGATTGTTTGGTTGAAGTTTGATAGCTTTCACCTTGAGCAACTTCTCAGCAATCAGATATTCTAATTGTTTCATATGATAAAAAATTTAGTTCAAATGTGATATATGCTATGTGCGGTCAAATCAATGTTTTACTATTCATCGTCTACAGAACATATGCAATGGCATGCAAGGCTGTTTCGTTTACAGAAGTTGGGGGTGTTTTATCTTTTCATGTATCACAAAGCGTCCCTGAATCTTGTACCGTCTTCCGAGTATTTATCCCTAAAATATTTATTTATAACAGATTTGAGGACAAAAAACCATCCATACTGCATGCACTATTATACTTTGCAAAGATAGCTAATTCAAACCCTTCTTCATGTTGTCTTTCTAAAAAAAAAGTTGTTTTACCGTATCTTGACCATAATTGTTTGTGATGATATTGCAGAATCATCCTATTTAATGGTTACTTTTGTCTTTTTAAAATGAATCGTTTGTTATGCATTCTTTCCTTTTGCAAATAACTGAAGATGGGTCACATACACTTTTTGTTCCTGAAATGGACGAGCATTACCATTCTACGCACGGAGCTATTCAGGAGTCAAATCATGTCTTTTTAAATGCCGGTTTGCTGGCATCACCATTGCAGGATTGGGATGTGTTTGAGGTAGGGTTTGGTACCGGACTGAATGCTTTGCTGACGGGATTGATGGCTACGAAACAAAAACGGCATTGTCATTATACTTCGATTGAGCTCTATCCGCTTCCTGAAGATGCCGTTTCGCATTTGAACTATTCGCAGATACTTGTCGACGATTCTGATTTATTTCGAAAGCTTCATGCTGCTCCCTGGAATGAAGAAATCCGGATAAATGAATATTTTTCCCTGCATAAGATTCAGGCTGATTTTACGCACCCTGAACTTCCCGAAAATCAGTTTTCAATTATTTATTTTGATGCTTTTGCTCCGACAAAGCAGGAGGAGATGTGGCAACCAGAACTTTTTACTGCCTTGTATCATAGTTTGAAAGAAGAAGGTATTCTGGTGACTTACAGTGCAAAAGGGAGCGTCCGCAGAATGATG
This sequence comes from Microbacter margulisiae, assembly GCF_014192515.1. Taxonomy (NCBI): domain Bacteria; kingdom Pseudomonadati; phylum Bacteroidota; class Bacteroidia; order Bacteroidales; family Porphyromonadaceae; genus Microbacter; species Microbacter margulisiae. Next base: position 40,729 of record NZ_JACHYB010000002.1, on the reverse strand, counting down.
CAGCAAGCTGGCTTCCGGGTGGAGCGATTACAAGGCCCTCCCGGGAAACATGAAATGTTGCGTGGCCGGAAGTCCGCTGAAAATGTATAAATGAATCATGAAGTGAAGTGTTTTGACTTAAAATCGCTTCCAGATAAGGATAAATAATAGATATGCAACAAGATATAGTTGAAAAGGAACAAATTGAGGTATATGGTGCCCGTGTGCACAATCTGAAAAATATTGATATCGTCATTCCACGTAATCAACTGGTGGTAGTCACCGGATTGAGCGGGAGTGGTAAGTCGTCACTGGCGTTTGATACGATTTTTGCAGAAGGCCAGCGTCGTTATATAGAGACATTTTCAGCTTATGCCCGAAACTTTTTGGGCAACCTGGAACGTCCGGATGTGGATATAATTACCGGATTGAGTCCTGTGATTTCCATTGAACAAAAGACCACCAACAAGAATCCGCGTTCGACAGTGGGAACAACAACGGAAATCTACGATTTTCTCCGGTTGCTGTTTGCGCGTGCCGGAGAAGCTCATTCCTATGTGACGGGTGAAAAAATGATCAAGTTTACTGATGAAGAGATTCTTGATCGCATTCAACATGAATACCAGGGGAAGAAGATTTATTTGCTGGCACCACTTGTTCGTAACCGAAAAGGTCATTATAAGGAGTTGTTTGAGCAGATTCGTAAAAAAGGATATCTGCATGTGCGGGTCGATGGTGAAATACGGGAATTGACTCCCATGATGCGCCTTGACAGATATAAGAATCATAGCATAGAACTGGTTATTGACAAACTGGTGGTGTCAGAGGGAGACGATCATCGGCTGAAGGCTTCCATTGCTACCGGGATGCAACAGGGGAATAATGATATCATGCTTTGGGATTATGCTTCCAATGAGATACGGCATTTCAGTAAGCATCTGATGTGTCCCACATCAGGCATTTCGTACAGTGAACCAGCTCCACATAATTTTTCGTTTAATTCTCCCCAGGGAGCGTGCCCGAAATGTAAAGGATTAGGCTTTGTCAACCAGATTGATATTGACAAAATTATCCCCGACAGATCTTTGAGTATTGCGCAAGGAGGCATTGTCCCGTTGGGAAAACATAAACATTCGTTGATCTTCTGGCAAATTGAGGCAATAGGTGAAAAATATGGGTTTCAGTCGAAAACTCCTATATCGGAAATTCCGGATGAAGCGCTGGATGAAATATTAAATGGGAGCAGCGATCCCTTAACGATTAAAAATGCAGCGCTGGGAACATCCAATTATTTTGCAACTTTCGAGGGAGTCATTAAATATATCGAGATGCAACGCGATAGCGATGCTTCACCAACTGAACAGAAATGGGCATCTCAGTTTGTGAAAACAATAATTTGTCCCGAATGTAACGGCACACGACTTAATATAGAAGCACGACATTATAAGATAGGGGATAAAACTATCTCCCAGTTGTCCGAGATGGATATTGTTGATCTATATAAATGGACTACAAATATTGAATCTGAATTATCGGAAAGGCAAAAGAAAATAGCAGCTGAAATTTTGAAGGAAATTCGTTCGCGATTGCAGTTTCTACTGGATGTGGGGCTGGGCTATCTTTCGCTCAATCGTAGCTCAATGTCTCTTTCAGGAGGAGAAAGCCAGCGTATCCGGCTCGCTACTCAAATTGGTTCGCAGCTAGTGAATGTGCTGTATATTCTGGACGAACCAAGTATCGGGTTGCACCAGCGCGATAACGACAGGCTAATTCATTCGTTGAAGCAATTGCGTGATAACGGAAACTCCATCATTGTAGTGGAACATGACCGGGATATGATGCTTGCTGCAGATTATGTTATTGATTTGGGCCCTCATGCCGGTCGTTTAGGAGGAGAGTTAGTATTTGCCGGAACCCCGGATCAGATGAAGCATATTTCAACGTTGACTGCCGACTATATCAACGGGAAAAAGAGTATCCGGATTCCGAAGCAACGACGACCGGGTAGTGGAAAAACTCTTGTACTGAAAGGCGCCGCAGGGAACAATCTGAAACAAGTGAATGTAACCTTCCCGCTGGGAATGTTGATTTGTGTGACCGGAGTTTCCGGAAGCGGCAAATCTTCCCTTATTAACGATACGTTACATCCTATTTTAAGCCAGTCATTTTATCATTCTTTGCAAGATCCTTTGCCATACGAATCAATCGAAGGAATGGAATACATTGATAAAGTGATTGAAGTTGATCAATCGCCTATTGGTCGTACTCCGCGTTCGAATCCGGCCACCTATACGGGAATATTTTCAGATATCCGTTCCCTTTTTGTTTCCCTTCCGGAGGCTAAAATACGCGGCTACAAACCCGGTCGATTTTCGTTTAATGTACCAGGTGGACGGTGTGATGTCTGTAGAGGCAACGGTTATAAAACAATTGAAATGAATTTTCTTCCTGATGTACTTGTGATGTGTGAAGCTTGCCACGGGAAACGGTATAATCGGGAAACCCTCGAAGTAAGGTTTAAGGGAAAATCGATTGCAGATGTGCTTGATCTGACTATTGATCAGGCTTTGGAGTTCTTTGACGCATTCCCTGTTATTTTACAAAAACTAAACGTCTTGCATGATGTGGGGTTGGGTTATATTCAGCTCGGACAGCCTTCATCCACTTTGTCGGGAGGTGAAAGCCAGCGTATTAAACTGGCGACTGAACTGGCAAAGAAAGATACTGGCAACACACTTTACATTTTGGATGAACCGACAACCGGCTTACACTTCGAGGATATCAAAGTGCTACTGCACGTCATCAATCGACTTGTAGACAAAGGAAATTCGGTGATTGTGATTGAGCACAATCCGGATGTTATTAAATCCGCTGATTATATTATTGACATGGGACCTGAAGGAGGGAAGGAAGGCGGATTTGTGATAGCATATGGCACGCCTGAGGAAATTGTGAAGAATGGAGTCGGGCCGACAGCAGAATTTTTGCGTCATGAATTAACTTAAGAAAAAATCTGCCTTTTTGTTGCCTTTTATCCGGTAAATCGAATTTAGCTGTAACTTGAAATGTTAAATCAATGGCTGCGATTTAACACAGAATCCCCGTTTTAACATTAAACCCCGTTAAAACGTTAATTCCAATCCCCCTAAAATCGAGTTGTTAAATCCGATCGCGGTTAAATCTTGTTAAGTAAAAACCAATCGTGAAAATTGACATTATTTTTGTTGATGAAAATAAATCACGCAGTAAAACAATCGATCGGGTACAATAATTTATGAAAAAAACGATTATTTGGGTGTTGTTGGCTATTATGAGTTTGACTTTTATAGGCATTGTCATCATCCAATTTCGTTATATTTCACAGATGTCTCAATTGATGGAGCGGCAGTTTGATACAAATGTGCAAAGAAGTTTATATCAGGTAGCTCGTGATGTAGAGGAGGCAGAGGCCACCAAATATCTTAAGCAGGAAATGGGGTCAGGTGAGCTGGCAAATGTTATGAGATCTCCATTGGCTGCGTTGAGCGATTCCATCGAAACTGTTGAGGATACACTTGATACCACATCATTGCAGACAGAGCCGAGAGTGTCGATCTCCGGATCGGGAGCCTCATCTTCTATCCAGGCCACGTCTCAAATGTATCAAAAACGTTTTGCGGACGCTTTTCTTCATGCAAAAAAAGTCGTTGATGTTGTTGCGTGGCGATGGATGCGGGATGCAATCACTGAAGAAATAACGCAGCGAATCAACATGGATCAGTTGTCTGCAATGCTTCAGGAAGAGTTTGCGAATAATTCTGTTTCTTTGCCATATTTTTACAAGATAACGGATCGCAAGGGAAGGGTTATTTATGAAAGCTCCGATAGTATCAGTGGTGTAAGCAATCAAGAAGGATATACCCAACGATTGTTCCCCAATGATCCAGAGAATGCTCACGAAGCTTTTTTGTCAGTTTATTTTCCAACCAAGAAAAGTATGCTGATTCACTCGATGTCATTGCTTTTGCCATGGGCCGTACTTTCGGTAATACTGCTGATTTCATGCTTGTTATCTATTATATTGATTTTTAGACAAAGAAGACTTAATGAAATTAAGAATGATTTTGTGAGCAATATGACCCATGAGCTTAAGACGCCGGTTTCAACCATTTCGTTGGCAGCTCAGATGCTGGGTGATCCAGCTGTCTCCAAAACTGCTGAAACACTTAAATATTACACACGCGTTATTGTTGACGAAACGAAACGGCTTAGTTTTCATATTGAAAAGGTTTTGCAGATGTCCACGTTTGAACGTGGAAATGGCAACCTGAAATTGACGGAAACCGATGTAAATGAACTTTTAAATATGATATTAGATAATTTCTGGGTAAAGGTTCATGCAAAACATGGCCAATTGCGAACAGAAATTCAGGCTACAGATCCTTTTGTGCTGGTTGATGAAACTCATTTTACCAATGTTTTGTACAATCTGATGGATAATGCCGTAAAATATACACCTACTAATCTCGTTTTAACCGTAAAAACGTGGAACGAAAAGGGAAATCTCTGTATTTCAATTCAGGATAATGGTGTAGGTATAAAGAAAGAATATCAAAAACGTATTTTTGATAAGTTTTTCCGGGTTCCTACCGGGAATGTCCATAATGTAAAAGGTTTTGGACTGGGACTTGCATACGTAAAACAAATAGTTGATGCGCATCATGGAACCATTAAGGTTGAAAGCGAAGTGAACATAGGCACCAAGTTTATTATTACATTACCAACTCTAAAAAACAATTAATCATGGAAGAAAAAACGAAAATTCTGTTGTGCGAAGATGATGAAAATCTGAGCATGTTATTGCGGGAGTATTTACAGGCTAAAGGGTATCATATTGACTTAGCTCCCGATGGTGAGGCCGGATATAAGGCATTTACAAAAGAAAAATATGATATCTGCGTTTTAGATGTCATGATGCCTAAAAAAGATGGTATCGAATTAGCTAAAGATATTCGGAATTTGCAATCAGACTGCCCAATCATCTTCTTAACTGCAAAAACAATGAAAGAAGATATTTTGGAAGGATTCAAAGCCGGTGCTGACGATTATATTTCCAAACCTTTTAGCATGGAGGAATTGATTTTCCGTATTGAAGCAATCATGCGTCGTACAAAAGGTAAGAAAGTCAAAGAAAAAGATACCTATTACCTTGGTAGATATACGTTTGACACACAGCGTCAGATTTTATCAATTGGGGACAGCCAAATTAAACTGACAACCAAAGAAACCGAATTGTTGACTTTGTTGGCAGCTAATATTAACGAAATGGTAGAACGTAATTTTGCTTTGCGTACTATCTGGATTGATGATAACTATTTCAATGCAAGAAGCATGGATGTTTACATCACTAAATTGAGAAAATTATTGAAAGACGATCCAGATGTTGGCATTATCAATATCCACGGTAAAGGATACAAATTGATTGCTCCAAAAGCAGAAGAATAATTTTTAGCATTCTTTTTTCAAAAAAGCTGTCTCTCCCTGAGATGGCTTTTTTTATTTACCTTTGTCTCATAAGGATTAGGAACATTGCATTTCTGTTGTAATTATCTATTTGTTAACTTCATTGCGTATGCGGACTTCATTGTTACTTACGGCCGTTTTGTTGCTTATTATTTTTTTTCCAGATTGGGTAATTTATAAGACGATAAAAAACCATGTGCAGAAGCGATGGCTGATTATTGTACACTGGCTGAGCACGTTTGTTTTCTTGTTAGGAATTTTGTTGTTGTTTTTTTTCGTCAGATCCTCGCATGACGAAGACCAGTTGCAGCTTTTCATGTGGTTTAATTGGTTGTTGTTACTTGTTTATATCCCAAAGCTTATTTTGTCTGTTTTTATACTGCTTAATAATATCATCCACAAAATCTTTCCTTTTGTTCGCCATACACTAGCTTATATTGGTTTGTTTTTAGCCGCTGTGTTTTTTGTCGGATTTATTTATGGTGCTATGCGTGGCCGGTTTGATGTGGTGACAACCCATGTTAAGATTTCATTTCCTTCATTGCCACCAGCATTTGATCATTTGAAGATTGTACAAATTTCAGATTTGCATCTGGGAAATTTTGGGCATGAGCCGCGTTTCTGGGATAATATAGTGCGTAAAATCAATGCAGAGAAGCCGGATATTATTGTCATGACAGGGGATATGATGAATAATTTTGCAAATGAGGTTACTCCCTATGATATAGAGCGCTTTAGCCATCTAAATGCGCCTTATGGTAAGTTTGCTATTTTAGGGAATCATGATTATGGAGATTATACACATTGGTCTTCTTCAGCAGCAAAAAGGGCGAATCTGGATAGTTTAGAACAACGGGAACGCAGGATGGGATTCCGGTTATTGCTGGATGAACATGTATTTGTGAAGAAAGGAGATGATAGCATAGCCGTAGCTGGTGTGCAAAACTGGAGTAAGCCACCGTTTCACTGCTACGGGAATCTGGCAAAAGCGATGCAGGACATTATCCATTTCCCTTTTGTGTTGTTGTTGACTCATGATCCAAATCACTGGATGGCACAAGTCGTTGATTATCCAACGATTTTTTTGACATTATCGGGTCATACTCATGGCATGCAATTTGGCATTAACAGGTTTGGATTGCATTGGTCGCCGGCGGAATGGATGTTTAAACAGTGGGATGGTTTGTATTGTTATCATCAGACAAAATATCTTTATGTCAATCGTGGGTTAGGTTATGTAGGCGTTCCAATGCGTCTTGGCATGCCTCCTGAGATTTCGGTCATAACATTGAATTGCGCTGATAAACAATGATTTTCTGTTGAGCTTTTTGTTTTGTAGTTGGCTTCATATAAGCTGTTTTTCATTTGGTACTCTTCTTTTAATATATTATCTTTGTCAAAGAAATTAGCAGAAGCGCTACCGACATGATTAATAGGATTTTGATCCGTATAAAAATTGTGCAGCTTGTATTTGCCTACTACAAAAGCGGTGAAAAAGATTACAAGTCTGCTGAAAAAGAGTTATTTCACAGTATTGAAAAAACCTATGAGTTGTATTTTTACCTGTTGTTGCTGGCAGTAGAAATTACCCGTTATGCCCGTTTGCGAATGGACAATGCCTTGCATAAATTTCGTCCATCCGACCGGGATCTTGCTCCTAATCGCCGTTTCGTTGATAATTTGTTTATTGCACAATTAGAGCAGAATGAGCATTTCAACAGCTTTATTGGAACTCAGAAACTGGCTTGGACAGACCACGCCGAGGTCGTCAAATCTCTTCATGAGTCCATGATTAATTCCTCATTATATGAGGAATATATGGAAGGCTCTGGTAATAATTATGAAGAAGATAAAGATTTGTGGCGTAGGTTTTTCCGTCATGAAGTACTGAATAGCGAGCTGCTGGAGTCGACACTGGAAGAACAAAACATCTATTGGTGCACTGAGTTAGACTTTGTGATCAGTTTTATTTTGAAAACCATCAAACGTTTTGATCAAAGCAAGGGGTCTTCCCAACCATTGTTGGCAATGTATAATCATGAGGATGACAGAGACTTTGCCAAACAACTTTTTTACGATACCATAACAAAAGGAGACGAAAATCGTAAGCTGATTGATGAGTTTACTAAAAACTGGGAACTTGATCGTATTGCGTACATGGATGTGATCATTATGATGGTAGCACTTGGTGAATTGAGAGGTTTTCCAACGATCCCTGTTAACGTTACGCTCAACGAATATATAGAACTGGCAAAACAGTACAGTACCGATAAAAGTGCTACTTTTGTCAATGGTGTTCTGGATAAAATTGTAGAACACTTGAGACAGGAAGGTCAATTGATCAAAGTAAACTAATTTTCTGTTTCTGAGCAAGATATATAGCATGTGTAAATTTATAATCCATTAATTTTTTATTTATGAATACTTTAGCTCTAATTTTACAAGCTGCACCAGCAGGAAATGCTGGTGGAATGGGTAATTTCTCCGGCATCATCATGATCGTACTACTGTTTGTAGTGTTTTATTTTTTCATGATTCGTCCACAATCGAAACGTCAAAAGGAGATTAAGAACTTTCGCGCTTCTATGAAAGTTGGCGATAAAGTGATCACTTCAGGTGGTATTTATGGCCGAATTAAAGAGATTAATGACGACTCAGTTTTACTTGAAATAGATGAGAATGTACGTGTCAGAGTAGATAAAAATTCAGTTTTTGCAACTGCTTCGGATACGCAAAGTCCTAAATAAGTTTTTATCGTATGTCTGCTAGCCATTTTAAAAAGCAGATCATTCGCTTAAGCAAAAAAGCAAAGACTTCTTTCAAAACTAAAGAGGTTCTTGTTTTTTTGCTTTTTTATATCCTTTCTACGTTACTGTGGTTCCTATACAAAACCAGTCAGTTGCAGGAGGTTCATTTGGATGTACCTATAGTTTATCAAGGAATTCCATCCAATGTCGAAATTGATGGTTCCTTACCGTCGCATTTGGTTGCTGTTTTCAAAGATAAAGGATCTTCTCTTTTCTTCTACCTGCTTGGAGAAAAATTACCTCCTGTAACTATCGATGTCTCTAATAGGTTTGTGGCATCCAATGAGAAGATAGCTATATTGACGCGTTATTATGAAAAGGAAGTTTCGTCTCATTTGCGTTCTTCAGCAGGATCTTTGTTCTTAATGCCGGATACGCTGGTTATTTCTTACACAAAATTATATGCAAAGCGATTGCCTGTTCGTTTTTCGGGAAATATCCAATTAGCACGCCAATATATTTTATCTGATTCATTACGTATGATGCCGGACGAAGTGGCAGCGTTCGGGCCAAAGAAAATACTCGACACGATGCAGGCTATTTATACCAAGCCGATATCATTGCTAAACGTCCAGGATTCCACGGATGTAAAATGTCAATTATTTATTCCTCCTTTAGTACATGTGGATCCGCCTATGGCTGTTTTGCATCTTTGTGTAGAACCTTTCACCGAAAAGATTCTGGAGATTCCCATTCAAGGCATTAATATGCCCCAGAATTTAATTCTCAGAACTTTTCCTGCTACAGTCAAAGTAGTATGCCTGGTTGGTATTTCACATTTTAATGATTTGATGGCAAAAGATTTTAAGGCTATAGTTGATTACAATAGCCTAGATACCAAAACATCACGCAAGGCAACCGTTATATTGACGGGGCCTGCTTCCTTTATAAGCAATTGTCATATCGTTCCTGAGTCGGTTGATTATTTACTGGAACCCAAACAATAATAAGTATGCTGAAGATTGGTCTGACAGGTGGGATGGGGAGTGGAAAATCTATTGTGGCGCAATATTTTCATGCCTTAGGATATCCTGTATATGATACCGATTGGCATGCAAAATATTTAATGCAACATGACAATAGTCTGCATGAACAATTAATAGCAACATTTGGCATTGCTGTTTTTGTAGATAATAAACTGAATAAAAAACACTTAGCATCTTTGGTGTTTAATTCTCCTGAAAAACTTGCGATACTGAATCAGTTAGTACATCCATGTGTTAAAGCTGATTTTTTGCGGTGGGTAGGCTCCCAATCATCGCCTATGATGTTTTTAGAGTCTGCCATTTTGTTTGAAAGTAATTTTTCGTCCATTGTCGATCATACCATTGTAGTGACTGCCCCTGAGCCTTTACGTATGGCTCGTGTTATGCTACGTGATGGCATGTCGAAAGAAGCAATTAATGAGCGTTTAAAATATCAATGGGCTGAAAATGACAAAATAATGATGGCAGATTATGTCATTATCAACGACGATCGGCATTCCATCATTGACCAGTGTAATGGCATTCTTTCTAAATTGACGGAGTCTTAAACAAATTGATCACCAAGCGATAATTGAATTTGCATGTCACGATATAAATATCTTTTATTTGATTTAGATGATACTTTGTGGAATTTCAGAGAAAATTCCAAGGCAGCTTTACAAAATATATTTGACGAATATGATCTAAAACGCTATTATGCATCGTTTGGCGATTATTTTGATCGTTATGAAGAGCATAATAGAATGTTATGGCGATTATATGGCAATCAGCAGATTACAAAGACATTTCTAAATATAGAAAGATTTTTGGCCCCTTTGCGTCCTTTTGGTATCCTCGATACAGCATTGGCTGGAGAAATGGGAACGGCTTATCTGGATCGCTGTGCTGAAAAAACATTGAAGATGCCTCATGCAATTGAAACGCTGGAACATTTAAAATCGCAGTATGATTTATCTATTATCTCTAATGGTTTTAGTGAAGTTCAGTTTAAAAAAATGAATCGTTCAGGCTTGTCTTCTTTTTTCTCACATGTGTTTCTTTCAGAAACTATTGGCCATCATAAGCCTGATCCTGCGTTTTTTTCGAAGGTATTACAGACATTGAGAGCTGCAAAAAGCGAATGTTTGGTGATAGGAGATAATTATACGGTCGATATTGAAGGAGCCATGAACTCAGGATTGGATCAGGCATATTATGTTCCCGAAGATCAAGCCTTGAATGACTCTGAATTGCCGATTAAGCCTACTTATATTATTCGTGATTTGGCTGAACTAATCACGTTGTTGGCATAATTTATATCATATCTTAAAACTATGTATGGCATTAATTTAATGGGTATTCTTCCTCTCAGAAGTGAAGCTTCGGAAGAAAGTGAACAATTGACTCAAATACTTTTTGGAGAGTATTTCCGTGTTGATGAATGGTTGGAAAAATGGGTTCATATTGAGAACATGCGTGATGGGGAACGAGGTTGGATTGATCGTAAAATGATGACTTCGATTGATGAAGATGTCTTTAGTAGACTGTGTGACACTTCGCAATTGGTTTCATCCGTTCCATTTGCCTATGCCATGACAGATAAAAATGAAAGAATCCCGTTAACTGGCGGATCGGTGCTTCCTTTTTATGATGTAGAGAAAGAATCTATGTCAATTGGAGGAAGAAATATCATGTTTTCTCGTACAAATGTAGCAATTGACACGGCCAATATCGATTTTGTGTCTGCTGCTCTTGCTTTTTTGCATTCTCCTTATTTGTGGGGTGGAAAAAATGTGATGGGGATTGATTGTTCCGCTTTGGTGCAGGTGGCGGCTTCTATGTGTGGCGTATTGTTACCCCGAAATTCCCGTCAACAGGTTATGATCGGGCAACAGATTAATTTTTTATCGGAAGCCCAACGGGGTGATTTAGTGTTTTTTGATCATGAAGACGGCAAAATCAGCCATGTGGGTATCCTGTTGAATAACCATGAGGTTTTGCATGCGTCAGGTGAAGTACACATTGCTCCAATTGACCACTATGGCATCCGGTCAGTTTTCACTGGTAACTATTCCCATGCTTTACGGGCAATACGGCGTATTATATAGTCTTAGAGAAATGAAAATGTTATTAATCTGCTTTCTTTTAGTTCAGTGCGAAGAGCTCTTGTGGATATGTAACGTGAATCAGGTATAGTCCGTCTGGATTAACGGAAGCTCCTGCTTTATTCCGGTTTTTTGCCTCAATAATATCTCTGAAATTTTCTTCATCGATATTTCCACGTCCAATCTGAAGCAAGGTTCCTACAATAGCGCGTACCATATTGCGTAAAAAACGATTAGCTGTAATAGTAAATACCCATAAATCACCTCGTTGTTTCCAGAAAGCCTCTTGAATAATACAGTCATTGGTTTTTACATCAGTGTGCAGTTTGCTGAAACTTGTAAAATCCGTATATTTCAATAACATAGATGCTGCTCGATTCATTGCTTCGAAATCTAAAGGAGCGTATACCGCAGTAGCAGCGTGGAGATAAAATGGATTTTTTTTCGTTATAATCCAATATTCATAAGTACGACTGCTAGCATCAAAACGGGCATGAGCATCAGGACGTACGGGTCTGATTTGATCAATAGCAATAGATTGTGGTAAAATACCATTTAATTGTTTTTTTATGAGGTCAATATTATCAAGCAGGGGTAAATCAACATGTGCAACCATTTCTAGGGCATGTACACCGGTATCTGTCCGACCTGCTCCTACAATTTCTATTGGCTTTTTAAATAAGATTGTGAGTGCATCTTCTATGGTTGCCTGAATGGATTTAGCATTGGGCTGAATTTGCCATCCATGATATTCATTACCGTTGTAGGCAATCCACAGAAAATAACGTTGCGTTGCCATTATTTCTCAGTATCAACCAGAATTTTCAGACTTTGGCCTATGTTTAATTCGTTTTTGGAAAGATGATTTATCCTTTTTATTTCGGCAACAGTGGTATGATATGCCTTAGCAACAGATAAAAGTGTGTCCCCTGGTTTTACTACATATTCTTGAGTTGTTGTCGTAGTTTTTTGGGTAGCTATACTGTCTGCAGGAGTTAATCTTAAAATTTGATTCTCTCTGAGTTTTTCCTTTGCTCTTAAATGATTGAAAGCCCTGAGCTGATCAACCGAAATATGATGTTGTGTGGCAATAGAGTAGATTGTTTCTCCTTTTTTTACAATGTGTTGTGTCGCTGTTTGATCCTGAGGGGAAACTGTTTTAGTTGCAGAATCAGGCTTTGATTCTGTTTTTTTTGAATGCAGGGGTTTGGAAACGACAACAAAAGCTGTTTTATTAACCTGAATCAGCAGCGTCTTACCAGGATCGATTGTTTTCTGACGGTATGAAATACCATTCCATCCTTTCAGATCTCTGACAGAAATATGATATTTATCTGCGATTGATGAGAATGTTTCTCCTTCTTTTACAATATGTTTTTCGACAGCCTGATACGTTGTTCGTAGTGTGTCAAGAACGACATTATGTGGTGTGTTTTCATTAGGCTCTTTTAATTGCAAAGTAAACCCTTTGGCGCTTTTTGTAGCTGAGGTTTCATGTTCTATTTCTGTAGAATCGTTTGTTTGCTTATTGTTTACCGTCGTTGTTTCTTGTGCCCTTGGCGCAGGAGCAGGGGCGTTTATTGTTTCTTCAGGCTGATTTGCCTTTGGTTGAGTACTAACAATTGTTTTTTTTTTCTTTCCTACAATTAAGACTTTGCCCGGCTGTAGCATAGACTCATGCATATGATTTAATCTTTTTAGTGCAGCTACATTAGTATGATATTCTCTTGCAATAGTATAAAGCGATTCTCCTGAACGAACACGGTGTGTTTTGTTAACAGTAATGACACGCGTTGTCTCGGATGGTTGTTGAATGTTAGAATCTTCTGCGTTGGAATTAGAAGTTGTTTCTGGCTCTTGGGCAATACTTGTATTTATCTCTTTTTGCTTAATAATGAGCCGCATTCCCTTTCTAAGATGGTTGGATGACAAGTGATTCCATTCTTTCAATGCTTTTGTGGTCACATGATATTTGTGAGCAATTGACAATAATGTTTCACCCGTATGTACGCGATGAATTGTTTCTTTTGTTACTGGTGGTTCATCCGAATTGTTGCTAGCCGTTGTTTCTTTTGTATTTGTGATTTTTTTTGAATTAGAAGATTCTGCTATCACCTTCTTATCAATGATGAGTTTTTGTCCGGGTTTTATTTCATTAGATGACAGATTGTTCCATTCCTTGAGTTTCTCCTCGTTTACATGATATCTCCGGGCAATAGTGTAAAGCGATTCTCCTTTTCTTACACGATGAATGATTTTGTGAAAGGATGTACTCTCTTCACTTTGGGATGTTACATTGTCAGAAGAAGATGTGTTGATGATGAGTTTTTGTCCAGGTTTGATTTTATTGTTTGACAAATGATTCCATTCCTTGATTTGTTTCTCTGTTACATGGTACCTGTGGGCAATAACATACAACGATTCTCCTTTTTGTACGCGATGATCCACAACATCAGCGAGCGATACAGGATCGGCACTGCTACTGGCTGACGCAAATTCATCAGTTGAAAAGGGCATATCATTTGCTGTGTATTGGGTTGCAGCGCTAGATTGAAAGACAGAACGGCTGGTTACGTATCGTTTAGCATAATATGCTTCCTGTGTGTTGTCGATGCGGACTCCGCCATCAAGCGCAGCGTGAATGAAATTGACTCCGCCATCGGAATTCTTTCCTATTACAATGCCAACATGCCCGATGCGATCCCTCCTGCTATTGCTCCCTTTGAAAAAGATCAGATCTCCTTTCTTCAAATCATCAATGGCTACTTTGATGCCATCGAACACCTGCTCTCTGGATGATTCACCGAGCAAGAATCCAAAACGCTGAAAAACATAATGGGTAAAGCCAGAACAATCAAAACCGTTTGGACCTTTATCTCCCAAATGATAAGGTTTATGGAGCAATGTTTTAGCATATTCAACAATAGCATCACGTAGTTCTGTATTCTGTTTAAATGATTGGGCCGAAATTGCCATCACATTTACCCAAAGTAGTACGGAAAGAAGGTAGTGGCGCATTGTGTAGATGTTTTTGGTTATTAATCAGAAAAGCACAGTAATAAGCTATTTTGTTATTAGCCAGTTTTCATTCAAAGTTTACAAAGTACACAGATTTCAAAACACAGAAGAAAAGCCGTTGATTTTATCATGGTCGATTTTTCAGGTTTTATAATCTTGCTTTGTGTGGAACAAATATAGGGGAAATATTTTGGAAAGAAGAAAGCTTAAGGCTCCTTTTTCTGTGGTTTAAATAATTTTTGGTTGATCATATTCTTTCGGTAGTATTTTGGTTAAAATATAAGCGATAGCAAAGATCCTTTTATGAAAGTATTGTTTTATAACGATTTAATGAGACGGTTTATTGTTATTTGTTTAACATGAAATAAGGAGCACCAGCCGTTACTTTCCTTTTCTGCATGACTTCTTGCACTCTTTATTCGTATTTTTTGATAAGTATAGATGGCAATATTGCGATTTTTTATGCTTTATGCATACGCATTCAACGTAGAGTGTTTTTAATAGAAGACAGACATGTTTAGTGGGCTGTTGGTTCTTAGAAAAGAGAGCCTTTACTTTGTTTTTGTTTCTCAGCTTCAAAACAATGTCGGCAAATAGGTTCATATTCATCCTTTTCTCCTAAAAGTACTTGTTTGTTGTCCGCTACCAATCGGTGAGAAACATAGGCCGGACTGCCGCAACGAACACAAATTGCATGTTCCTTTGTGACATCATCTGCTATTGCCATAAGAGCAGGCATAGGACCGAATGGCACTCCCCGGAAATCCATGTCAAGTCCTGCAACAATAACGCGGAACCCCATCGTTGCTAATTTATTACAAACATCAACAATGCCATCATCAAAAAACTGCGCTTCGTCTATACCGATGACATCGACATCTCCTGCCAGCAGAAGAATGTTTTGTGACGAGTCAACCGGTGTTGACAAAATGGAATGATGATCATGAGATACAACTTCATCTTCCGAAAACCGGTTATCAATAGCAGGCTTGAATATTTCAACTCTTTGTTTGGCAAATTCTGCTCTTCGCAAACGACGAATCAGTTCTTCCGTTTTCCCTGAGAACATTGAACCACAAATTACTTCTAAACTGCCTTTTTTCCCGGTGGAATTAAAATTCGATTCAAAATAGATCATAGCATTGTTTTTTGTACCTTTACACGTGATTTGCAAAGATAAATGTTGTGTTTTATTTTGTTACCTGCCAATGGAAAAACTTATGAACAAAACTATTTTATTTACCTTAATTGAAAAGGAAATCAGCGAATTGGAAGTTCTTGTAAAAGGGATGAAAGAGATCAATACCCTTTCTCCAACTCTTCTTTCGCTTACAAAAAGTAAAGTCAATGCTATCTTAGAGGATCTGGATCAAATTTCTCATTTGCCTGTACCGGAAACTCATAAATCAGTTGAAAAAATTGATTTCGAAGAAGCAATAGAAGTACAACAACCCATTACAACAGTAATAGCTGAACCTGCACAAAAGATTACCAGTGATGAATCTGTTCCAATTCAGCCTGCCGCAATGAATGATCCGCATATTGAAGTTGTTATCCCAGAACTCCCGGTTATGGAAAACGTGTCAGATATAAAAGAACCCATTCATGTAAAGGGAACAAGTACTTCTTTGGCAGAAATATTAAACAGCAACAAACAATCGCTGAATGACACCATTGCTCTACAGGCAGAAGCTTCTCTGGCTGAGACTTTGCAAAAAAGTAAAGTGGAAGATTTGCGTCAGGCCATTACCTTGGCTGATCGGTTCCGTTTTCAACGTGAGTTATTTGGGGGAAATGGAGAAAAATTCAATACAACACTTACCCAGCTTAATGCTGCTACCACCAAAGAAGAGGCTATGTCGTTGTTACATACGTTTGGATGGGACGAAAATAATACACATGTCATTGCGTTTTTAAATCTGGTGATGCGTAAATTTTAGAAGTTAGAGAGCTTTACTTATGGGCAAATTATATCTCGTACCAACTCCGATAGGCAATTTGGAAGATATGACCTTTCGGGCACTGCGAATTCTTAAGGAGGTCGATCTGATTTTAGCAGAAGATACCCGTACAACCGGTTTTTTATTGCACCATTTTCAGATAGAAACCCGCATGACATCGCATCATAAATTCAACGAACATCAGACAGTCGCTGCTTTGGCTGATCGGATTGCACAAGGAGAAACAATGGCATTGGTTTCGGATGCAGGTACGCCGGCCATTTCCGATCCTGGATTTCTTTTGGTTCGCACATGTGTTGAACGGGATCTTGAAGTAGAATGTTTGCCTGGTGCAACTGCATTTGTGCCCGCTTTGGTAAATTCCGGGTTACCAAATGACCGCTTCTGCTTTGAAGGTTTCTTGCCGCAAAAAAAAGGAAGGCAGACCCGTTTGAAAGAATTGTCGGAGGAAACGCACACCATGATTTTTTATGAATCTCCCTTCCGTCTGATCAAGACTTTACAGCAGTTAGGAGAGGTTTTAGGTGCTGAACGTAAAGCCTCTGTTTCCCGTGAATTGACAAAAATATATGAAGAGACTGTACGCGGCACGCTACCCGAACTGGTAACTCATTTTGAAGCTCATCCACCTAAAGGAGAAATTGTGCTAATTGTTGCTGGCAAAGAGAGTTAATCCACTTTTTTTTGTATTACCTTTGCCACATAATTTTTATCAGCGGGAAGAAATACTAATCTACTCATTTTCAATATTCACAGCTATGAAACAACTCCTTTTTATCCTCAGTGTGGCACTTGTTGCATCGTGTAGTCACCCAACATCTGATGTAAAAAAATTGCAACAGGAAAATGATTCTTTGTTGCACGCCAAAGCACAACTAGAAAGTGAAACAAATGATTATCTCACATCGATGAATGAGATTGAAGATAACTTCAGCAAAATCAAAGAAATGGAGAATTATATCCAAACAAATAAATCGAATGAGAACGCTCCTGATATCCGCACCCAGATAAACGATGATGTGATCCAGATCAGTGAGATACTGAAAGCTAATCAGGAAAAACTGGCTGTGTTGAATCACAAACTTAGCAGAAGTAATTTGCGCATAGCTGCCTTGGAGCAAACTGTTGCACGGCTCAATGCAACCTTAAACGAAAAGATTCAGACCATTCAGGCTCTTTCAGACCAGTTGAAAATTAAGGATGCTACCATCACTGAATTAAGTAGAAACGTAGATACCCTGCATCAAACTGTAAACACGTTAAATGCTCAAAAACAGGCACAACAACAGGAGATTGCTTCACAAGATACAAAACTGAATACTGCATGGTATGTGTTCGGTACGGCTAAAGAATTGAAAGCGCAGAAGATTATCAGTGGCGGTGGTTTGTTTTCTCAGGAAAAAATACTTCAGAAAGATTTCAACAGACAATATTTCGTAAAGATTGATATTCGTCAGGTAAAAAGCATTCCTCTTTATTCCAAAAGAGTCAAAATATTGACGACGCATCCTCAGGGATCCTATTCGCTTGATAAGAAAGATGGCAATTATGTGCTTAATATCAAAGATTATAAGGAATTCTGGAGCGTTTCTCGCTATCTTGTTATACAAGTCGATTAAACTTTTTAGTAAGATAATGGTCAAAGGTGTAGAAAGAGCTTCCAAATTCACTTCTAAAACACAGCTTTATGAAAACGATTGAATTATTGCGATTTAAATCATGGAATCCATATTCGTTCCAATCACGGTTCATCTACACCGTTATGATAACTCTTATTTTTCTTTTTTCAATAACAATGCCAGTTGCAGCACGTGGAGAAGGAGAACATCACGAGCGAGGAGGCAGGATGCATGAAGGGAAAGGCGAACGGAAAGAAATGAAACTTGAACGGCGCGAAAATCGGATGATGAAAGAACGTCCGTATAATCGTCCAAATATCACTCCAGAAGGGCGTATGCCGGGAAATGTCTATTCTTCGAACAATGTGACAATCAATAACCGCATTGTTAGCGTTAACAGACCGGAACATAATTGGCCGGCACGTGGTGCAGCTATTGATGCTTTGCCTTCCGGAAGTATTGTTAGAGTGCATGCAGGCATACGTTTTGCCTTCAATAATGGCATCTTTTACCGTCCTTACAGTGGTCATTATGTGGTTTGTGCCCCTCCGGTTGGTTTTAGAATCAGATTTTTGCCAATGGGATTCATTACTTTCTCCCTGATGAATATTCCTTACTATTATTATGCTGGAGCCTATTATCAACGTGTTGGTCCTGAGTATGTTGTTGTTGAGCCTCCTCTGGGCGCTTTGGTGCAAAGCATTCCACAGGGTGGGCAACAACTGATTATTGACGGAAATACTTACTATATTGTAGATGGCGTTCAATATCAGGCGGTCATTTACAATGATCAGATTTGGTACAAAGTCATTAAAGTTGATGCTAATTAATCTGCATTAAACCAGTAAGCCTATAGAAGCAGGAAAGAGGATCCATCTTTTCCTGCTTTTTTGTTGTATTTTTGCGTCATTCAATTAATTTGCTTGAAAACATATCTACAGACTGCTGGAAGGATTTCAAGGAATGTGATTGCATTGAAGAATATTCTTAACAAACAGCTTGTTATATTTCATTACATAATGAATCAGGAAAAGTTCAAAGGGCATATAGCTATGGTTGTTGCTTCCATCATTTTTGGTGCCAACGTTCCGTTTTCGAAGATGTTGTTGCCAAACTGGATGTCAGCTGAAGCAATGAGCTACTCCCGGTTTTTGTTTGGTGCAATTGCGTTTTGGGTCACATCTTTGTTTGTGCATTCGGAGCGTGTCCCGTTGAAGGATTTGGGCATCTTGATGTTGGGTGCTATTTTGGGTATTGTTTTTAACCAGGGATTCTTTATTGAAGGTTTGCTACGCACCACTTCATCTGAAGCCTCGATTGTATCAACTATTACTCCTCTTCTGGTCATGATTATTTCCTTCATTTTTTTGAAGGAACCCATTACCATGAAAAAAACCGGAGGCGTATTTTTAGGATTAATAGGTGTTTTAGCTATCATTTTTACGACTGAGGTCGAAGGAAACAATCATAATTCGTCTGTGTTCGGAGATGTTCTTTGTATGGGTAGCAGTTTGTCCTATGCTTTTTTTCTGATCGTTACACGGGACATTTCAAAGCGTTATCAGCCATTGACGATTATGAAATGGATGTTTCTGTTTGCTGCTATTTTTACTTCACCGTTTGAGATTAAGGGACTTGTCAATTCTAACATCTTTCATCATGCTCCTTTGTTTGCATGGAATAGTTTTTTATACATGCTCATCGGGGCGACATTTATTACGTATCTTCTGATTCCGTTTTCCCAAAAGCGCATCCGGCCAACAACCATCGGCATGTATAATTATCTGCAACCGTTAGTAGCGTCGTTGATTTCTATTTTAATGGGTAAAGAGGCTTTTACCTGGATTAAACCGGTTGCTGCTTTCTTGATTTTCGCGGGAGTATATCTGGTGACAACCAGCAAATCGAAAGAAGAT
Organism: Microbacter margulisiae; assembly: GCF_014192515.1. Taxonomy (NCBI): domain Bacteria; kingdom Pseudomonadati; phylum Bacteroidota; class Bacteroidia; order Bacteroidales; family Porphyromonadaceae; genus Microbacter; species Microbacter margulisiae. The sequence continues at coordinate 20,857 of NZ_JACHYB010000002.1, read as the reverse complement.
GTGGAACGTGCGTTGGTAACTGAACCTGTCACGGAGCCCGTAAGAAGCCATTAGATACTTTATAAACAACATACAATCTGTCAACTATTCAACTCCAACAGTCATGAACATTCTTTTATTAGGTAGTGGTGGTCGCGAACATGCTTTGGCTTGGAAACTTAGTCAAAGTCCTCTTTTGTCTCATTTGTATATTGCTCCGGGCAATGCGGGAACGGCTGCAATAGGTACCAATCTTCATCTTGCTGTGAATGATTTTGAAGGGATAAAAAAGACAGTCTTGGATCATGGTATTGGTGTAGTCATTGTGGGCCCGGAAGATCCGTTGGTGCATGGTATTGTCGATTTTTTTGCTGCCGATGAACAGTTGCGTGACATTCCGGTGATTGGCCCAAACCGTGAAGCTGCCCAATTGGAAGGGAGCAAAGATTTTTCGAAACAATTCATGATGCGTCATTCAATTCCGACGGCGCGTTACAAGAGCTTTACCTCTGAAACATTGGCAGACGGTATCGCTTTTCTGCAATCCATGAAAGCTCCCTATGTGCTTAAAGCTGACGGATTGGCTGCCGGTAAAGGGGTATTGATTCTGCACGATCCGGATGAAGCTGCCAGCGAGCTGGAGCAAATGCTTGGCGGAAAATTCGGAGCTGCCGGGAACACGGTTGTCATTGAAGAATTTTTGTCGGGCATCGAATGTTCTGTGTTTGTCATGACCGACGGGACGCATTATGTGCTTTTGCCTGAAGCTAAGGATTACAAACGCATTGGCGAAGGCGATCAGGGTTTGAATACAGGTGGAATGGGAGCAGTTTCCCCTGTCTCATTTGTAGATGAATCATTTCGTCAAAAAATTATTACCCGGGTCATTGAACCGACCATTAACGGGCTGAAAGAGGAGGGCATTGTTTACAAAGGCTTTATTTTCTTTGGCCTCATCAATGTGAACAACGATCCGTATGTGATTGAATACAACGCCAGAATGGGCGACCCTGAAACTGAAGCTGTCATGTTGCGATTAAAAAGCGATTTGGTGGATCTGCTGCAGGGCATTATTGATGAGAATCTGGATACGAAAAAGGTGGAATTCGATCCTCGCTATGCTGTTACGGTCATGTTGGTAGCCGGAGGTTATCCGGGCGCTTATGAGAAAGGAAAAGTGATGAGCGGATTCGAACGGATCAAAGACAGTTATCTTTTCCATGCCGGGACTAAATTGGCAGAAGGGAATGTGGTGACCAACGGAGGCCGTGTAATTGCCATCAGTTCTTATGGCGCTACGAAAGATGAAGCTTGCCGGCAATCGCTTGAGAATGCCAAACTGATTGATTTCGAAGGAAAATATTATCGCAGGGATATTGGATTTGATCTGTAAATCCAGCCTCTAAATTTTGATGGCGCTTTGGACAAATGCATGGTTTGTTTTTGTGGATTGCCAGGTAATGGCTTTCTGGTCAGTCCATGCTAAAATGAGTGTGGAAAAATTGCTACCTTTGTGCCGCTTTTTTTAATTGCAATATTTACTTAATCAGCAGAAAATGTCAAATAAAATTCTGGGCATGGGAAATGCCCTTGTTGACGTGTTAACAGTGTTGGAGTCTGATGAAATGCTTCATCGCCTGAACCTTCCGAAAGGTAGCATGCAGTTGATAGATAACGCCATGTTGAAGCTGTTACAAAAGGAGACTTCACATTATACCGCACATTATGTTGCCGGTGGATCGGCATCCAACACCTTGAGCATTCTTGCACGCCTCGGTGTTATCACAGAATTTATCGGGAAGATCGGGAAGGATGAAATCGGAAATTTCTTCCGTCAGGAAACGACCAACAACGGGGTAGTTCCCTCTTTCTTCTATTCACAACAACCTTCAGGACGTTGTACTGTACTTATTTCGGCAGATGGAGAACGTACCATGTGTACCTATCTTGGTGCCAGCGCTGATATGTCGGCGGAAGATTTACGCCACGAACAGTTTGAAGGATTCCGTTTGTTCCATATTGAAGGGTATTTGGTACAAAACTATGATTTGATACGAAACGCTATCAATTATGCGAAAAATCACGGGGTAACTGTTTCTCTTGATTTGTCAAGTTTCAACGTAGTGGAAGAGCATCTTGATTTTCTGCAACAGATCATTGCCGAAAAAGTGGATATTGTTTTTGCAAATGAAGATGAGGTCAAAGCGCTTACAGGAAAAGAATTGGAACCGGCAGTCGCAGAATTGGCTTCCATGTGTTCCATTGCTGTGGTGAAGATTGGGGCCAGGGGGTCCATCATCCGGCATGGTGACGACCAGTTGCATGTTCCTGTTTACGAAGCCAAAAGAGTAGATACGACCGGCGCCGGTGATGCTTATGCAGCAGGGTTTTTATATGGTTGGATTCATTCATTGCCATTGGAAATGTCGGGGCAGATCGGTTCGTTCCTTGCTGCCAATGTCATTGAAGAGATCGGTCCCAAGATTGTTTCCGATCGGTGGGACACAATTCATCAGTGGATGAAGGAACTTACATATGTTTAGTACAATTCGACAGCACAAGCTTTTTCAACCCATTACCACATATGCAGCCATCATTATTGCTATGATCTTTTTTGGGATTTCGTACGTCTGGACAAACATTGCCATGCGTACTTTCCCTGTTTTAACCCTGCTTGAGCTGCGTTTGTCCATATCGGCTGTCCTGTTGTTTGCTTTCGGGTATCTGTCCCGTTACATGCAGACGCCCCGGCGCGAAGATATCAAGTGGTTTCTGCTGATGGCGCTGTTTGAACCGTTTTTGTATTTTATTGGCGAGACATATGGCCTGACCCGTGTAAGTCCGACAACAGCTTCGGTTGTCATTTCAACAATCCCGTTGTTTGCCCCGGTTGTGGCTTACTTTCTACTGAAGGAACGCGTCACTTGGGCAAATATTGCCGGCATTGTGTTATCGGTTGGCGGTGTGATTGCTATTGTCACGGGACACCAGTCGCAATCTGGCGCCGAAACGGATAGTATAGGGTTGTTGTTACTTGCTTTGGCAGTGGTGTCTGCCATCTTTTATTCGGTTGTGTTGAAACGCCTTTCGGCGCATTATAACGGTATCACCATTGTTGGTTACCAGAATCTGATCGGCATATTTTTCTTCATGCCTTTCTTTATCCATTTCGACGGGCCGAAGCTTTCTCATTTGGTGTTGCGTGCCGATTCGGTGGAGAGTGTGCTGATGCTGGCCGTGTTTGCATCGTTCATTGCGTTTGTGTTGTTTGCTGAGGCTGTACGCCGCATCGGTGTGACACGGAGTAATGTGTTTTGCAATCTGATGCCTGCTATCACGGCTGTGTTTGCCGCCTTAATTTTGCATGAAGTGCTGGCATTTCAGCAAATGGTTGGCATTGCCATTGTGATCGGGGGCCTTTTTGTCAGCCAGATGCAATTAAGAAAGCGTACGCGGACAGCGGTATGCAAATCGGGTAATTGCCAGACGGCTGTTATTGAGAATAAAAAAATTGAATGAAATCATCCATAGAAAAAAGAGCCGGCTCTCTTTTCCATAAAAAACGAATCAGTTATGAGCATTGAAACTACAATCCGGAAAGCGGTATGCGAAGCTGTCGATAATGTCTATCACGTTGTTGTTGACGGGCAGGCGCTGCAAGTGCAGAAAACCAAGAAAGAGTTTGAGGGGGATGTGACGATTGTGATTTTTCCTTTGGCAAAACAGTTGCGCCAGTCGCCCGCTGCTATTGCCCAATCGATTGGCGAATACCTGCAACAAAACAATCCGGTGATCGCAAAGTTCAATGTTATCCAGGGTTTTCTTAACCTTACGATCGCACAAAGTTACTGGATTGAGACACTTCGCGCTATCGACGCACAACCTGCTTTCGGCGTCAAAGCTGCTGCTTCGGATGCGCCGCTGGTGATGATCGAATATTCATCGCCTAATACCAACAAGCCGCTGCACCTGGGACATATCCGCAACAACCTGTTGGGGTACAGCCTTGGCGAGATTGTCAAAGCAAACGGCAACCGCCTGGTGAAAACCAATATAGTGAACGACCGCGGTATCCATATCTGTAAGTCGATGCTGGCCTGGCAGAAATTCGGGAACGGCGCTACGCCTGAATCAACAGGCATGAAAGGTGACCATCTGGTGGGCGATTACTATGTGAAATTCGACAAAGCATATAAGCAGCAGGTTCAGGAGCTGATGGGGAAGGGAATTGACGAAGAGCAGGCCAAGAAAGAGGCTCCGCTGATGCTTGAAGCACAGGAGATGCTTCGCAAATGGGAAGCCGGCGATCCGGAAGTCCGCTCGCTGTGGGAAATGATGAACCACTGGGTTTATGCCGGGTTTGATGCTACGTACAAAGCGCTGGGCGTTGATTTCGACAAGATTTATTATGAGTCGGAGACTTACCTGACCGGAAAGCAAAAGGTTGAGGAGGGAGTTGCCAAAGGCATCTTCTATCAACGTTCCGATAATTCCGTGTGGGCTGACCTGACAGCCGACGGCCTTGACGAAAAACTGTTGCTTCGTGCTGACGGTACCTCGGTTTACATGACGCAGGACATTGGCACGGCGAAGCTTCGTTATGACGATTATCCTATCAACAAGATGATCTATGTGGTGGGGAATGAACAAAACTACCATTTTCAGGTGCTCTCCATCCTGCTGGACAAGTTGGGTTTTGCCTGGGGCAAAGATCTGGTGCATTTCTCCTACGGTATGGTTGAACTGCCGGAAGGCAAGATGAAATCGCGCGAAGGCACGGTAGTTGATGCCGATGACCTGATTGACGAAATGACGGCTACTGCCCGTCAGATGTCGGAGGAGCTGGGCAAGCTCGACCAATGCACGACGGAGGAGGCGAATGAAATTGTGCGCAAAGTCGGTCTGGGCGCTCTGAAATATTTTATTCTGAAGGTTGACCCGCGCAAAAACATGACTTTCAATCCCAAGGAGTCGGTTGATTTTAACGGGAATACCGGCCCGTTTATCCAATACACCTATGCCCGTATCCGTTCCGTGATGCGTAAGGCCGAAGAGGCTTCGCTGCAAGTCAGCGGGGTGATAAACATCTCGGAACCGCTTTCGGAAAAGGAGATCAGTCTGGTGCAGTTGCTCAACGAATTTCCTTCGGTGGTGGAAGAAGCAGGGACGGAATATTCGCCGGCAGTGGTGGCCAATTATGCCTACGAGCTGGCCAAGGAGTACAACCAGTTCTATCATGACTATCCCATTCTGAAGGAAGGTAACGAGGCATTGCGTACATTCCGCCTGATGCTTTCGTCGAATACCGCGAAAGTGCTCTTCACGGCCATGTCATTGCTGGGCATCGAGATGCCGGACAGAATGTAATAGGAGAGGGAATATAATACATAGTCTCTTCTTTTTTTAAGATACATGGATACTATGTTTCCTTTGTGATTCATATAGCTTTTGTCCTCAAACCGGACGGGCTTTTACTTTTTTCTACAGCAAAAAAAGTAAACAAAAATGCCACCGCTCTGCCTATTGTTGCTAAAAAATCATTCCGCTACGCTAAAACAAAAAAACTCGCTTCGCTCAAACAGTTTTTGTTTTTACGCTATGCTTCATGATTTTTCTTGACGCACAACAGACAATGCGGATAAAACGGACACATTGGCTGCACACAGAAAGTTAAAGAAGTCGTATTCAATTGACAATGGACAATGAAAATCTGAAGATAGCAACTGCAATGATATAATAAAGGAGGATATCCATTGTATATGGATATCCTCCTTTATGTTTTTTTGGACGAAATATAAGAATTACGGAGTAATATTGATTTGTATAGGTGTGGCAACAGGAGTTGTTGTTCCGTTACCGAGCTCTCCATGTTCGTTGTCCCCCCAACCCCAAAGAGACCCTTCTGTGTCAATTGCAAGAACGCTATAGTCTCCATCTGCTACATATTGAAATGTTTTACCGGGCATAATCTGAATAGGTACAAGAACCAATAGTTTGCCTAATAGATAATTGTCAAAACTGGTTCCCCATCCCCAAAGTAATCCGGATTCATCAATACCGAAAACAAAGTCTGAAACTGAAGAAATCATCTGATATCTTTTTTCTGTTTGCACTTTTTGGGGAATAGAAGAACTGAGTTGTGTGCTATCCCCATATTGTCCCCATGAATTTTGTCCCCATGCCCAAAGTTGACCTGAGACATCAATCGCTAATCCAGTAACATCCCCCATTATTGCATACTTAAATTTCACGCCGTCGGATATCATTTCTGGTGTTGTTCTATTTATTCGCGTACCATCGCCTAATTGGGAAAATTCATTATTACCCCAAGTCCACAAGTTACCTGAAATATCCAGCGCTACTACACTGTAACCGCGACATGAAACCTGTTGAAATCGAATGCCTGGTTTAAACTGGGTAGGGCTTACTATGATATTATTGATTGTATCTCCCAGAACTCCATATGAATTGTCCCCCCATCCCCATAGATTTCCTGCAGCATCAATAGCAAATGAGTTATACCCTCCGGATGCTATAAATACGAATTTTGTTCCGGCCATGATTTGTTTGGGAACAAGAGAGGAATTTCTTGTCCCATCCCCCAATTGTCCGTAGGTATTATTGCCCCATACCCACAGGTTTCCTGAATTATCAATAGCTAAGCCATGACTTATCCCGGATGCAACAGAAACAAAATGGTTGTCCGTGTTTAGTTTGGCAGGAGTTGTTAATCCTGTCGTATTTCCATTTCCTAATCCTCCAAATTGATTATTTCCCCAAGTCCAAATGTTTCCCGATGCATCCAGATATATGCCAACATAGTCGCCTAATGCACATTTTGCGTTTTGTGTTGTGATTCTAACATCTTCGTTTTTTGAGCATGATATGCATGCCAATATGCTAAGAATTGCTATTCCCAATATGTAGATATTCTTTCTCATCATTTTATCTTTTGATGGTTTTGTGCTGTATTCATCCATGGACTACTTATTTCCATCTTCCAAATAAATGCGTTCAGGCGTAGCTCTGCTGACAGTAGTTCCATCGCCTAGTTGCCCATATTGATTATCTCCCCAGGCCCACAAACTGCCATCTTCGCCAAAAGCCAAAACAGAATTTGAGCATGAAGCTGCTACAAACGGTGTGCTTGATTGTAATCTTAAGGGATAAGAAGATGAAGAGTATGTTCCATCTCCTATTTGTCCGTTATAATTGCTTCCCCAGCTCCATAAATGGCCTGAGTCATCAATGGCTATTGCCGTAGTTGAGGTTGATATAACGGTAAACTGTGTTCCGGATTGAATCTGATAAGGTTTTGCTTTTTGCAGGTACAGTGGAGTTTCCATACCTACTTCGCCCCATATCCATAGGTTACCTGATTCGTCTATTGCTAAGGCATCAAGCCATTCGGCTGCAATGGCTGTAAATTTTTGATTGGAATTTATTTTGTGTGGTGGACAATAGATTACTCCTGCTGCTAATGTATCAATTCCTAATGGCATGTTACTATTTAAGCCCCATGACCAGATATTGCCTGAGTTGTCAATAGCTAATGCAAATTCCGATCCTGCTGAAATGACTTTGAAAGAAACTGATGGTTCTATTTCCTGTGGCGTCGTAACATTGCCTCCGGGACTACTTCCTAATTCTCCGTAACTATTATCTCCCCAACCCCATAAATGTCCTTGGTCATCTATTGCTAAAGAGAAAATGCCTCCGCTCGATGCAGAAATAAATTTTGTTCCTGCCATAACTTGTACTGGGATATCACTGTTTGTCGTGGTCCCGTTCCCTAATTGTCCGTAGCTGTTGTTACCCCATGCCCAAAGATTACTGTCTGCATCGATAGCTAACATGCCTTTCCATGATGCAGAAACTTCTTTAAACTTGGTTCCGGCAATGATATGAACAGGGGTGGTTTTGCTTATTGTGGTACCATCGCCAAGTTGTCCATCATCATTATTTCCCCAGGTCCATAAATTCATGGAGGTATCAATAACAGCCGAACAGGTGGTTCCGGATGAACAACAACATATTATTTTTTTTGTTTTGGAAGATATTGCAGGGTATTGTTTGAGGCAGCTTTGCAATAATACCGCATTGACCGCAATGCCTACCAATAATAGAACGTTCCTTTTTATCATGCTTTTTGCCTACTCGTAAGCTTTTCGGCTTCTGCTCTTTGTCCTTTATATAATGTTTTGCTTGACATTCATGCCCCCTATCCGGCGATTTAGGATGGCCGGATAAGAGGTATGTGCTAATTTATTATGCTTCCGGTGTAGCGGTAGCAGCTTTTGCAGCGGCTTTGTTCCTGCCTTTGCGCAGGGCAAGCAGGTTGGCATAATGGTCGATGCGCAGGTTGAGCTTGGTAACAAAATCGGCATAGGCTGCTTCGCCTTCTATAACCATCAGCGCGTTGATCCGTTCTGTGAATTTGTTGTAGGCATCATCTATTTGTACCCGGATATCTTTCATCTGCAGGGCTGATTTCGCAGCCTGTTCGTCATAACGGCTGGTGAACAGATCGTCAAACTCCTTGTTTTTTGCCTCCAGTTCGGTCACCCAGCTTGTTAGCCCTATTGCAGCAACATCGGCTGCCAGAGAGCCTTTCAACAGTTCGAGCAACTTGATGATGGCTGCCGATTCCTTGTCATAGGCATAATGAGTTATGCCTGCGAAGCTGTCGAGGACAATTTTCACCCGCGATGCCGCTTCACTGACGGCAGGGTCGAAATGATGGAGCATGGCATTATCCATTTTGACGATTCCTTGTATCACATTGTCGCGGGCAATGTCGGCTGCGTCAATTTTTTCCGTTGTGGAGCTCTTGCTTATTTTGTCCATTGCTTCCAGTTCATTGGACAAAAGGGCTTTGTAGGGAGGATAGAGTAGGGGAATTTTCAAAACCTCCGGGGTTGCTTCTGTGATTAACCCGTCTACATCGGTGTGAAACTTGAAGTGTTCTTCATTATGCAAAGGTCGCAGAGAAAAATTATGTATTGACATAACGATAAAGATTAAGTGAAAAAATAAAATATTTGCTCTCTAAAGCCATTTTTCTTCGGTTTTTATAGAGTATGCCGGTCAACAATGGTGAGCCGGCTTTGTTATTTGGTGTTATTTCCTGTCGCATCGCTGCGGGAAGCAATAACATTAACGTTCTTTCACCGCTCAGAAATGAGGAAGCAATAATGTTGATGTTATTTAACGGCTCAGAAATGAGGAAGCAATAATGTTAACGTTATTTGTCCAAACACTGCTGCGGGAAGCAATTTTCCATGCGTTCTGGCTTGCCGCAGGAGTGCGCCACACTTTTTTTGTGTCAGGATGTGCTGCTTTAAACCTGCGGCAGGTCATTTTTTGCAAAAAATGGTTGAACCCGTTGTTGCCGGATCGTTTATTTTGCTAAATATTAAAGATCATCCTTTGAATCATCATTGTTTGCGTAACAAAACACAAAGACCGTTGCTTTTTGCCTGAATTTCTTGCCGGAAACGATTTCAAAAATCAATATCTGCAAATTTATTAAATGTTCCTGAGGTAGCAAATATCAACAAAAAAATCAGACTATGTTCAAAAACATATTTTTCAGTCATTGCATCATCCTGAACCTTCATGACCGTTTAACAAGCCCGGGAATCAACGCTGGAAATGAAATCAACAGGGCAAAAAGCAGAGCCTTTATTTGCGTGCAAAGTATCACTCTTTTTTTAATATACCAGCTATTTTTAGTGAATAAGGTTCGATTTGGAGGGGTAGGGTAGTTGAAACTACATTTTGCAAGTAAAATTCCCCTCAAAAAAGATATTTATAATAATTTGGGCATAAACGCCGGCTATTTACTATTTAGTAACGTGTGATGTTGGACATTTTTTATATTTTAGCGGCTTCAAATGAAAGTAGTGCCAGACGAAACGCATCTCCTGAACAGAAATAACGCACACAATCACACGGTTGTGATTGTCAACTATATTTGAGATACTCTAACCTTTAATTAATCGTCTTTATGAAAAAACTGTCGTTATTATTAGCAGGGCTTTCGCTGCCGATGTTGACATGGGCAAGTGAAGCAAATCTTAAAATTCCTACTTTATCTGCAGATCAGAACCATCTTCTCATCTGGGGTTTTGTTATCTGCGCATTAGGCCTTCTGTTCGGCCTTTATCAATTCTTGAAAGTGAAAGCCATCAGGGCGCATCAATCAATGCTCGATGTGTCGAACGTTATTTTTGCTACCTGTAAGACCTATTTACTCCAACAGGGTAAATTTCTGATCTGGTTGTTCCTTTTCATCGCAGCGTGTGTTACGTTCTATTTTGGGTTCCTCGAAAGCAACAGTGCCTGGGGTGTATTGCTGATCTTAGGATGGACCGTGTTGGGTATTCTGGGTTCATACAGTGTGGCATGGTTCGGTATTCGTATGAATACACTGGCCAATAGCCGTATGGCTTTTGCTTCGCTGGAACGCAAACCGCTCAAGTTGCTGAATATTCCTTTGAATGCAGGCATGAGCATCGGTGTTATGCTTGTCAGCATCGAACTGATCATGATGTTGATCATCCTCGTATTGATGCCGCGCGACGTAGCCGGAGCATGCTTCGTGGGATTTGCCATTGGTGAATCTCTGGGTGCTGCTGCACTGCGTATTGCAGGGGGTATCTTCACCAAGATTGCCGATATCGGCTCTGACTTAATGAAAGTTGTTTTCAAAATTGACGAAGACGATCCACGTAACCCCGGCGTTATAGCCGACTGTACCGGTGACAACGCTGGCGACAGTGTTGGTCCAACCGCTGATGGTTTCGAAACATACGGGGTTACCGGTGTAGCTCTTATCTCATTTATCGTACTTGCCGTTGGTACCATCACCAACAATAAATTCATTGCTAATCCCGAATGGCAGGCAAGCTTCCTGACATGGATCTTTGTAATGCGTATCCTGATGATCATCACTTCAGTGGTTGCTTTTTGGATTAATGGCGCTTTGAGCAAAAAACTATACAGCAATAGTGATGATTTGGATTTTGAACGCCCATTGACCAATCTGGTTTGGATCACATCGCTGCTGAGTATTGTCGTTACTTTCTTTGCAAGTTATTTCATGGTAGGTCCCGACACATTATTAGGTCAGGTTAATCCGCATCTGTGGATTATTCTATCTGTCATCATAAGTTGCGGAACACTTGGCGGAGCGCTTATCCCTGAATTTACAAAGCTCTTTACCAGCCCTAAATCGGCACACGTACAGGAAGTAGTTGGCGCCAGCAAGGAAGGCGGGGCTTCATTGAATATTTTGTCCGGTTTTGTTGCCGGTAACTTCTCTGCTTTCTGGATGGGAGCCGTGTTTGTTGTCCTGATGTTGATCGCCTATTTGGCCAGTACCTTCGGACTGGAACAATTCATGTCCTATTCTTCCATTTTTGCCTTTGGTTTGGTTGCTTTCGGTTTGCTGGGCATGGGACCTGTTACGATTGCCGTTGACAGCTATGGGCCTGTAACCGATAATGCTCAATCTGTATATGAACTCTCATTGATTGAAGATGTACCTAATGTTGCTGCTGAAATTGAAAAAGAGTTTGGGTTCAAACCTGACTTCGAAAAAGCAAAACATTACCTCGAAGCCAATGATGGTGCTGGCAATACCTTCAAAGCAACTGCGAAACCGGTACTGATCGGTACGGCTGTTGTAGGTGCCACAACGATGATTTTCTCTATCATTCTGGTGATTCAGAATGTTCTTGGCGTGGCTCCTGAAACCATCCTTAACGTATTGAATCCATGGACGATTCTCGGATTCCTTTGTGGTGGAGCTGTCATTTACTGGTTTACCGGTGCTTCGATGCAGGCTGTAACTACCGGCGCTTACCGTGCTGTGGAATACATCAAACGCAACATCAACCTTGATCCGGACGCTGAAAAGAAAGCTTCGATGGAGAAATCAAAAGAAGTGGTGAAGATTTGTACCCAATATGCTCAGCACGGGATGTGGAATATTTTCCCTGCTATCTTTAGCTTTGCTTTGGCATTTGCATTCATCTCCGGGACTGAAGTTACAGGGGTTGTTTCTCCGGCAGTTCAGTTTGCGGCAGCTTCTTTCTTTGTTAGCTATCTGATCGCGATTGCCATATTCGGTTTGTTCCAGGCTATCTTTATGGCAAATGCAGGTGGTTGCTGGGACAATAGCAAGAAGGTGGTTGAAGTTGACCTGAAAATGAAGGGTACCGAATTGCATGATGCTACCATCGTTGGTGACACCGTAGGCGACCCGTTCAAAGATACTTCTTCTGTTGCCATGAATCCGATCATCAAGTTTACAACCTTGTTCGGCCTTTTGGCAATGGAAATTGCAATCTCAGCCAATTTCCGTCCGGTTGCTCCTTACATCGGAGGTGCATTCCTGATCATTGCATTCTATTTTGTATGGCGTTCGTTCTACAAGATGAAGATTAAGAAATAACCGTCTTTGCAACACATAACAAAAGAGGCAGTTCCCCAATGGGAACTGCTTCTTTTATTTTAGAATAAAGCCGATAATAAATTTACGATAGTTTTGCCATAAATCGTTCGCGATCGACGACAAACCGTTCGTGTGTTCCTTCGCCGATAAGATGCTGATCTGCATCATATGCATTTACTTCAAAACGGATACGTCTGCCATCCACTTCTGTAATCATCGCATGGCAGGTAATGGTTGCATTCAGCGGCGATGCTTTGAGGTGGGTAATGGCAATTGAAATGCCTACGGTTGTTTCGGCAGAAGTAAGAAATGGAGCGACTGCCTGCATAGCGGTGTTTTCCATCCATGCAATCAAAGCCGGGGTTGCCAGCACAGGCAATAAGCCCGATCCGACTTTATCGGCCAGTTGCATTGTTTCTACGACATATGTTTGCTGTAGTGTCGTTCCGGTAGTAATATCTGTTAATGCCATCTTGAATTGTATTTTAAAATTCTGATGAAAAATGGAACCGAATATTCTTGAAATCCTGTTGTGCCATTTGTAGGATATAGCCAGAATCTGCTAAAAAGACATCGCGCCCTTCCTTATCGACTGCCATGTATTGAAACTTACGGCGTTTGAAGTTTTCTAATTCATCCTTGTCGTCACTTTCAATCCAACAAGCCTTATATAAAGAAAGAGGTTCCCATTTTGATTGAGCTCCGTATTCATGAAGCAATCGGTATTGAATCACCTCAAACTGAAGTTGACCTACTGTTCCAATAATTTTTCGTCCGTTATTTTGGTGGATAAATAGCTGCGCAACACCTTCATCCATCAGTTGATCAATGCCTTTGTTCAGTTGTTTCGCTTTCATCGGATCTGCATTCTCGATGTATTTGAACATCTCGGGAGAGAAGCTTGGCAGACCTTTGAAGTGAATCTCCTCTCCGGAAGTGAGGCTATCGCCGATTTTGAAATTGCCGGTATCGGGAAGCCCCACGATATCGCCGGGATAAGCCTCGTCCACCACCTCCTTCTTTTGTGCCATGAAGGCTGTCGGGCTTGAGAAACGGAGCATTTTGTTTTGGCGCACATGTTTGTAGTTGACGTTCCGTTCGAATTTCCCGGAACATACTTTGACGAAAGCAATACAACTCCGATGGTTAGGATCCATGTTGGCATGTATTTTGAAAATGAAGCCGGAAAAGGCTTCTTCTTCAGGATGTATGACACGTTCCATCGCCTGTGTCGGAAGGGGGCAGGGCGCAATTTGTACGAAACAGTCCAATAGCTCTTTTACTCCGAAATTATTCAAAGCGCTTCCGAAAAATACAGGAGCCAAGTGGCCTTCCAGATATGGTTTTGTGTCAAAGAGAGGATAAACACCTTCGATGATTTCCATGTCTTCACGTAATTTTGCGGTGTGATTGCCAATGTATTTTTCCAAATCGGGATGATGAATATCATCAAACTTAATGGATTCTGTGATTGTTTGCTTGCTGGGAGTGTATAGGTCGAGTTTGTGTTCAAAAATATTATAAACCCCTTTGAAAGTTTGTCCGCCACCGATCGGCCAACTGAGTGGGCGCACATGAATGGACAACTCAGCCTCGATTTCGTCCAACAAATCAAAAGGATCTTTGCCTTCGCGGTCCATTTTGTTGATGAAAACAATGACTGGCGTATTGCGCATACGACATACTTCCATCAGTTTCCGCGTTTGCGCCTCGACTCCTTTGGCGGCGTCAATCACGATGATGACACTGTCGACGGCAGTTAAGGTGCGGAATGTATCTTCGGCAAAATCCTGGTGGCCGGGCGTATCGAGGATATTGATTTTATACCCATTGTAGTCGAAACCCATCACGGATGTGGCTACTGAAATTCCCCGTTGCTTTTCAATCTCCATCCAGTCGGATGTAGCTGTTTTCTTTATTTTGTTTGATTTTACAGCGCCGGCAACATGAATGGCGCCTCCAAAGAGCAATAATTTTTCAGTTAGTGTGGTTTTCCCTGCGTCAGGATGGCTTATGATGGCAAAAGTGCGGCGGCGTTTAATCTCGTCTTGAAAATTCATGCGTGTCGTTATGTGATTTTAGAATGCAAAATTACTTCAAGACGCTCAAAATGACAAATGATGCACGGTGGCAATTCAGGAATATCGCTATTATGGATCAATTCGGGGTTTCTGAGTGGCATTGTGGTATCGAAATGTCGTTTTATTACTGCAATTGCTTTCTTTCGAACGGTTATTTTGCAGAATAATGAACTTTTTTTCGTGACATATTTGTTTTTGAAAAAAATAGTCTATCTTTGTGCCATTCAAACAGACAAAAAAATGACAATGCAACAGATCAATAAATTTTGGTGGTGGCGCTTACAACTTTCCGAAAGTCGTGAGTAGCACTGCTGTGTATCTGTATAAGTCAATTTCCCTATAAAGATCAAAGCCCGTCGCATCACGACGGGCTTTTTTTGTATAAAACGATTTTAGAACTGGATCAAAACGAATCAATCAAATACATACCGACATGAACTATCAAGTAAATGAAAATGGTTACTACGGCCAATTTGGAGGAGCATACATTCCGGAGATTTTGTATGCTAATATAGAGGAACTGAAAAATAATTACCTCTCTATTATCAATGATCCGGCGTTTCAGAAAGAATATGCCGATCTTTTGCGTGATTATGTGGGACGTCCCTCGCCGCTCTTTTTGGCGCAACGCCTTTCGGAAAAGTACAGGACTACTATTTATTTGAAACGCGAAGACCTGAACCACACGGGAGCGCATAAAATCAATAACTCCATAGGACAGGTGCTTTTGGCACGCCGGATGGGGAAGACCCGTATCATTGCGGAAACCGGAGCCGGTCAGCACGGAGTTGCTACAGCCACAGTCTGCGCCTTACTCAATATGCCGTGTTTTGTCTATATGGGTGCGACTGATGTGGAGCGACAACATCTGAATGTTCAAAAAATGGAGATGCTTGGGGCAACGGTGGTTCCGGTGCATAGTGGAAACAAAACGCTTAAGGACGCTACGAATGAAGCTATCCGCGACTGGTGTAGTCATCCGGTGGATACCCACTATGTTATAGGATCGACAATAGGGCCGCATCCTTATCCGGATCTGGTTGCCCGTTTTCAATCGATTATCAGTCAAGAAATGATGCAACAGCTTGAAGAAAAAACGGGGCGCAACTATCCGGACTATGTCGTTGCGTGTGTAGGCGGAGGAAGTAATGCAGCAGGAGCTTTCTATCATTATCTGGATAACGAGAAAGTGCGCTTTATAGCCGCTGAAGCCGCGGGAAAAGGCGTTGATACCCCTTATTCAGCTGCGACCATTCACTTAGGCAAAGAAGGCATTATTCACGGTTGCCGCACGTTGATCATGCAGAGTGAAGATGGGCAAATTGAAGAACCTTACTCCATCTCGGCAGGACTGGATTATCCAGGTATAGGACCTTTGCATGCCTATCTGGCAAAGGTTCATCGCTCGCAGGTATTGGCCATTACGGATGACGAAGCCATGGAAGCCGCTTTTGAACTGACCCGTATGGAAGGAATTATCCCAGCCCTGGAATCGGCACATGCATTAGCTGTTCTCAACAAAATCTCCTTTAAACCTGACGATGTTGTTGTTGTAAATTTGTCGGGGAGAGGGGATAAAGATATGGAGACTTATGTAAAAGCGATGAACGATAAAAAAGCTTAGCAACAGAATGATGAATGGTGATTTTGCTACCACATAAAAACATAATCAGATGAAAACAAAACTTAGAACGATATCAAAAAAACTATTGGCAGATTTGCATACGCCGGTTTCCATTTATCTAAAGATTCGCGACATTTACCCGGAATCGGTGTTGCTTGAAAGTTCCGATTATCACGGAAGTGACAACAGTTACTCTTTTATTGGGTTGCAGGCTGCCGCTAAATTTATTGCTTCGGACGATACGGTGACCGAGCAATATCCTAATGGAGAAATATTGAACTATGCGATTAATAGTTATAACTCGCTTCCGGAACAATTACAGCGTTTTACCAATTCGTTTGAAATCGTTGATAATAAAAATGAATTGCCATTCAACGGATTCTTTGGATATACTGCTTACGATGCCGTACGATATTTTGAAAAAGTACCCATTCAACCCCAGAAGAGTTCAACGCAGGTGCCTGATATGTATTACATTCTTTATAAATACATTCTGGTCATCGACCATTTCAAAAACGAATTGTTTATTGTCGAAAACCTGTTTAACGCCGAACAAAGCCGGATGGACGAGGTTATTTCACATTTGGAAAACCGGAACTATGCTTCGTATAATTTTGCACCGAAAGGAGAAGAATTATGCAATATGTCCGATGAGCATTATAAGGAGACAGTGAAGCAAGGTATCCAACATTGCAAACGTGGAGATACGTTCCAGATCGTGATCTCACGCCGCTTCGGACAGCCTTTTACCGGAGATGATTTTAAGGTTTACAGGGCTTTACGCTCTATCAATCCGTCACCTTATCTTTTTTATTTTGATTTTGGTTCGTTCCGTATTTTTGGTTCTTCTCCCGAAACACATGTTCAGGTGAAAAAAGGCAAAGCATATATTGATCCTATTGCCGGCACTTTTCGCCGTACCGGTGATGATGAAAAAGACCTTCAATTGGCCGAAGCGTTACTAAAAGATCCGAAAGAAAATGCCGAACATGTGATGTTAGTCGATTTGGCTCGAAATGATTTGAGCCGTAATGCATCTGATGTACAACTTGATATTTATAAAGAAGTGCAGTTTTATTCTCATGTTATTCATCTGGTATCAAGGGTGAGCGGTAAGTTATTCCCTGATGTTCATCCGGTGCGTTTGTTTGCCGATACATTCCCTGCCGGAACGCTTTCAGGCGCTCCCAAAGTGCGTGCCATGCAACTTATCAATGAGATTGAACCCGATACAAGAGGCATTTATGGAGGGTGCATCGGTTATATCGGGCTAAACGGTGATATAAATCAGGCTATTACTATCCGTACGTTCTTAAGTATAAAAAATACGCTTTATTATCAGGCAGGAGCAGGTATTGTGGCAAAATCAGATCCTGAGAGTGAGCTTCAGGAAGTTAATAACAAATTAGGGGCATTGAAGAAAGCTATTGATTTAGCAGCAACGCTCAAAAATTAAATCATCATTTCAATAGATATATATATGAAATCCAATCTATTAATCTTCGATAACTACGATTCTTTTACCTATAATTTGGTACATGCTGTTCGCAAATTGGGATATAATCAGGTAGAAGTGATTCGTAATGATCAGATTGCTGTGGAAGAAGTTGAGCATTTTGATAAAATAATTCTTTCACCTGGGCCTGGCATTCCTTCTGAAGCAGGCATTTTGTTGCCTTTGATCCAGCGTTATGCCCCTACGAAAAGTATACTGGGAGTCTGTCTTGGACATCAGGCTATTGCAGAAAGCTTTGGCGCTACGCTTGAAAATACGGAAGAAGTATATCATGGCATCAGTAGCCCTGTGCATGTGATCGAGAGTGATCCATTGTTTACTAATATTCCGAATACTTTCGAAGCTGGTCGCTATCATTCCTGGATTGTCAGTAACCAGGCATTACCTAAATGTTTGCGTGTAACGGCTGTTTCCGATGAAGGCATTATCATGGCATTACGCCATAAAGAGTATGATGTCTGGGGTGTGCAATTTCATCCTGAGTCCGTATTAACTCCAATGGGGGAACAAATTATCCTAAACTGGCTGAAATTATAATCTATAATTTTCTACGACCTAAACAAAATTATTTTCGTATGAAAGAACTTTTATATCGATTATTCGAACATCAATATCTTGATCGGGAAGAGGCCCGGATGGTTTTGACCAATATGGCCGAAGGAAGATACAACGATGCTCAGATTGCCGCTTTTGTGACGGTATATCTTATGCGAAGCATCACTGTGGATGAGTTGATAGGATTTCGCGAAGCTTTGCTTCAGATGCGTGTTCCCGTGTCGTTAAGTGAATATAATCCTATAGATATCGTTGGCACTGGCGGTGACAACCACAACACATTTAATATTTCAACACTAAGTTGTTTTGTGGTTGCCGGAGCGGGATACAAGGTAGCCAAGCATGGCAATTATGGAGCAACCTCCGTGAGTGGTGCTTCAAATGTGATGGAGCAGCATGGAGTGAAGTTTACCCGCGACAACGATCTTTTACGCCGTTCCATTGAAGAGACGAATATGGCATATTTGCATGCACCATTCTTTAATCTGGCGCTTAAAACTGTTGCTCCTGTGCGAAAAGCGTTGCAGGTACGTAGCTTCTTCAATGTCTTGGGCCCTTTGGTGAATCCTATCCAACCAAAGCGTAATATGCTGGGGGTTTTTAATCTGAAAATGGCTCGTTTGTACTACTATATGTATCAGCAGGAAAATGTTGATTTTTCCATCGTGCATAGCCTGGATGGTTATGATGAGATTTCACTTACGAGTGATTTTAAGGTAATTGATAAAAATGGAGAGAAGATGTATACTCCTGAATTATTACATTTTGAACGTGTTTCTCAAGCTGCTTTGGACGGAGGGAAAACTCCTGAAGATGCAGCCAGGATATTCGATAATGTGTTGCAGAACAAGGCAACTCTTGCACAAAAAAATGTGGTTGTCATTAATGCTGCTTTTGCCATTCGGACAATTAATCCTGAGTTGTCTTTGGAAGAATGCATTGATCAGGCAAAAAACTCTATAGAAAGTGGTGCCGCATTAAACACGTTGAAAAAATTTATAGCGTTGAATAGTTAACCTTCTCAATTTATATTTTTATGAATATTCTTGATACCATTATTGCACGAAAGAAAATTGAAGTAGCGGAACAGAAAAACGCAGGATTATTATCTGCCATCCAACAACAAACTCATCCGTTATACTCTTTGAAAGATGCTTTGCGTTCCTCGTCTACGGGAATTATTGCAGAGTTTAAACGTAAATCGCCTTCAAAGGGGTGGATTTTCCCTGATGCTGATGTGTCAACAATTCCCGCAGGATATGCAAGCGAAGGTGCGACTGGACTTTCTATTTTGACGGACGAATATTTTTTTGGAGGTTCCCTCAATGATTTGCAGCAGGCAAGAGCTTTAGTTAAACTCCCTGTGTTACGTAAGGATTTTATAATCGATCCGTATCAAATTCAAATAGCAAAAGCTGCTGGAGCTGATGTTGTTTTGTTGATTGCAGCGGCTTTGTCTATCAGTGAATGTAAGATGTTAGCCAGCGAAGCTCATGCATTAGGACTGGAAGTGTTGCTCGAAATTCACGAAAAATCTGAATTCGACTATATTCATTCCAATGTTGATATTGTGGGTGTTAATAACCGGAATCTGAAAACTTTTGTGACGGATGTAGAAACTTCTTTTCGCTTAGGCGCTGCTATACCTGAAGAGTATATCAAAATTTCCGAAAGCGGCATTAGCGATCCACATACGGTTAAGGAGCTTCGCCAGGCTGGATTTCGGGGCTTTTTGATGGGAGAAACGTTTATGAAAGAGGTTAATCCTGATCTGGCTTTGGCCCGCTTCATTCATTCTTTAAAATAAATCGGATAAGATGAAGAGTACTTTAAAAATAAAAATTTGTGGGATGAAGCACCCTGAAAATATTTTTTCTGTTGCTGCCTTAAAGCCTGACTTTATGGGTTTTATATTTTATTCAAAATCCTCTCGTTTTATAGGAAAACTTGATCCGGAATATATTGCAAATCTTCCGGCGTCTGTTTGTCCTGTAGGTGTCTTTGTCGATGAAGATCAGGAAACTGTACTTACAATGGCATTAAAATATCATCTAAAGGCGGTACAATTACATGGTAATGAGTCGCCGGTAATGTGTCATTTTTTGCAGGATAAAGGACTGCAAGTTATAAAGGCATTAAGCATTGCTAAAAAGAATGATATACAAACGGCTAAGGCTTATGATACTCATTGCAATTATCTGCTTTTCGATTCAAAGACACCTCTTTATGGTGGATCGGGACTTCAATATGATTGGCATATTCTGCATGAATATGATGGGGCAACGCCTTTCTTTTTAAGTGGTGGTATAGGCCTGGATGATATACTTCGCATACAGTCTTTTAGACATCCGGAATTATATGGCATTGATGTTAATAGCCGGTTTGAAATATTTCCTGGTTTGAAAAATATAGATGCATTAACTGTTTTTATGAATGAACTTAACTTTTGAAAATGAGAATAATATGAATCGCCTTCACAATCTTTTTCAGCAAAAAAATGCAAGGATTCTTTCTGTGTATTTTACAGCAGGGTTTCCTCAGTTAAATGACACTCGCGAAATTTTACGGCAGCTTCAGGCTCATCATGTAGATATGGTTGAAATAGGAATCCCCTTTTCTGATCCTATGGCTGATGGTGTAGT